>CAZNSM010000102.1:0-17716 GCA_964575615.1 uncultured Pirellulales bacterium
GACGGGCTGGCGCGGCATCTGGTGTGGTGGGGGGTGTTGGGAGGCGCGCTGGGCTTCCCACTCGGACAGAGCCTCCAGGCTTACCACGCCTGGAATCCCGACTTTCTGCGAGGCAGCTTTCTCGAAGGGACCGCGATCAACTGGTGGAACATGATGGAGACCACCTTCGGCGCGGTCATGGGCGGGCTGCTGGGCTGCGGCCTGTGGCTCAATCGAAAGCGGATTCGACTGGACCGTGCCAGAGGCGATGTCACCCTCTCGGCGTCCGTAGAGTGGATCCTGCTGGCGATTCACCTGGTCCTGCTGATCCTGGTCGAGTTTGTGGATCGTTCGATGGTCGAAACAGCAGGGAGTCCCGTGCTGATCGAAGCGTTTGGCGCCGTGGACTTTCTCTACGACCTGGGGCTGATCATGGGGATCATTCCCATCGTGGCGATCGTCGGCGGACGCTGGTGGCCTTACTTCACCGTGCTGCCGGTCATGCTGATTCCTTACGCCGGCAAAACCGTTCGGCAACTGGTGTACGAGGAGGCGGCTGTGGCTCCGCTCGTCGGTTGGCTCGTCTACCTGATCGTCCCGCTGGCGGTCGTGACGATGATCGCGATCGCCTGCGCGCGTCAGGCGCCGGAAAGGCAGACGGGGAACGCATTCGCACGCCGCACGCTGCTGCTCAGCGCGTGGCTCTATTTCCTTTTGAACTACGCCTTCTTCCGCTTCCCATGGCCCTGGGCCGAATGGACCGGCCGCACCCCCAACGGCATCATCTTCACGGTCTGCGTTCTCGGCCTGACGGCCTGTGCGCTCTTTGTAAGATTCAATGGTCAAGGCCGAGGTGAGAAGGGTTCGGAGGTGTGCCATGAGTGAGCGGGTTTTGGGCAAGGTTGTTCTGCTTTGTGTGGCGGTGTTGTGTGCCTCTTGTGCGGTCGGGCGGCGAGGGGGCGAACGGGCGTATGCATCGGACGATGTGCGGGTGTTCCTGGCGGGGTTCCGGCAGGCGGTGCTGGACCACGACGAGAGGCTCGTTCTGAAGAGGTACATCGATCCGGCCTATCGGCGCGAGCAGCTTGAGGAACTCTTGGGCGGGGACCGCCGGCAGTTCCTCGATGAGCTGTTCGGACTGGGCAAGAACCGCTTCGACCAGATCGTCGAGATGGAGTTCGTCTGCGACGACATCCGCTTCGAGCCTCGGGAAGGCGACTCGGCCTCGCACGTTCAGACGGCCCAATGTCCGGTCCGGCTGACCTACCAGAACGGCGTTCGGATCGAGGACACCGTCTTCATCATCAGGTACCGCGAGGGCAATAGAATCTTCGCCATCGATGGGCCCAGGGGCTGACGCGATACGCACGATGCGAAACGTGGGATGTGCAACGTCTCTGGCCAGATGCTTCGCTCCCGATGTACATCGGGACTCAGCATGACAAAAGGGGGGAGAGAGCGCTCGGGCTGGCAAGCGGGAGAGCAACTGCCACCCATGGCTATGCGCCACCAAGTGGGGGATTCGTTGTACTTGGGGGGCGAGTGTGGTATAAGGCTTTATTGAATCGCGGATTGCAGATTGTGGATTTCGGAATCGTTTGCAGGTGCGATGCTCCTGCAATTTGAGAAGACCTGTTGGGAGGTTTTATGGAGATAGCGGAACTGAAGGGCGCGATCGGCGACCTCGAGGCCCGAGTCGTAAAGATTCGGGACTGGCTTTGACTTGCCCGGCAAGAGGGCGCAACTGGATCAGTTGACACAGCAGATGTCTCGCCAGGGCTTCTGGGACAACCAGGAGGCCGCGCAGCGCGTGACCAGCCAGCTCAGCGCGCTGAAGGCGGTGGTCGAGCCGGTCGAGGAGTTGCAGCGGGAGGTGGCGGACCTGGGCGAGCTGTATCAACTGGCGGCCGAGGAAGGCGACAGTGACGAGCTGGAGCAGTTGGAGGAGGACCTCGATTCGCTGGTGCGTCGCTGCGAGCGGATCGAGCTGGCGGGCCTGCTGTCGCGTCCGGAGGACACGAAGAACTGCTTTCTGAGCATCCACGCCGGAGCAGGCGGCACCGAGAGCTGCGACTGGGCCAACATGCTGCTGCGGATGTACACCCGTTACTTCGACGCCAATCGGTTCAAGTATGAAGAACTGGACCTCGTGCCCGGCGAAGAGGCCGGAGTCCGCTCGGTGACGCTGCGGGTGATCGGGCCGTTCGCGTTCGGCAAGCTCTCGTGCGAGGTCGGGGTCCATCGGCTTGTGCGCATCAGTCCGTTCGATTCGCAGAAGCGCCGGCACACGAGCTTTGCGGCGGTTGACTGCCTGCCCGAGTTCGAGGACGACATCGAGGTCGAGATCAACGAAGACGATCTTCGCATCGACACCTACCGCGCCGGCGGGGCGGGCGGCCAGCACGTCAACAAGGTCAGCTCGGCGGTCCGCATCACGCACCTGCCGACCGGCCTGGTGGTGCAGTGCCAGAACGAGCGCAGCCAGCACAAGAACAAGGCGCGGGCCATGGCGGTGCTCAAGAGCCGGCTCTACATGCTGGAGCAGCAGAAGCGCGACGCGGAGGTGGCCAAGCTGTACGGCGACAAGGGCGAGATCGCCTGGGGCAACCAGATCCGCAGCTACGTCTTGCAGCCGTATCAGATGGTCAAAGATCATCGCACGGACTGCCAGACGGGCAACGTGGATGCCGTGCTGGACGGCGACCTCGACGCGTTCATCGAGAGCTACCTGCACTATCGGGCCAAGGACAAGGCCAAGAGCGCGTAGGAAAATCAACGATCAAAAAGCAAAGAGCAAAATGCAAAGCTCCTGATACGGTGAGAAACTGATGAAGCAGATCATTGCAGTGGATATCAAGACGCGGAAGGTGGGATTAGCCCAGTGCAAGACGGACCTGCTCGTGTTGGGACGGTTTTCCGATGCGGCGGGTGTGGACAAGGACGTCAAGGCGCTGGACGAGAAACTGGGCGGCGCGATCGGCCGCGTGACCAAGCTGGGCGACTTTGCCGGCAAGGCGGGGACCAGCGCGCTGGTCTATGGCGACGGCAAGATTCCGGCCCGGCGCGTGATGCTGATCGGCCTGGGCGAGCAGAAGAAGGTGACGCTCGACACGATTCGCAAGGCCGCCGCCACCTCCGCCAACCAGGCGGTCAATATGAGGCTCCAGACGCTCTCGCTGGCCCTGCACCAGGCGGTGCAAGGCAAGCTCGACACCGCCGAGATGGGCAAGGCGACCGCCGAAGGCGCGTACTTCGGCAGCTACCGCTACGATGAGTACGTGACGGAGAGCCAGAACGGGCGGCTGGGCGCGCTGAAGGCCGAGGTGGTGGACGCCGACGCCGGACGGCTCAAGTCGCTGAACCAGGGGCTTGACGCCGGGGCGGTTGTCGGCCGGGCTCAAAGCTACGCCAGGACCCTCGCCAACCGCCCGGGCAACGTGATCAACCCGCCGACCCTGGCGAAAGCGGCGATGGAAATGGCCCGCGCGACCAGGGGGCTTCGCTGCACCGTCTTCGATGCCAGGCAGCTCAAGGCCAAGAAGATGGGCGGGATTCTGGCCGTCGGCGCCGGGTCCAGGAGCGAGCCTCGGCTCATCCTTCTCCAGTACACCCCCGCGAAGAAACCGGCCAGGGGGCTGCCGCGCGTGGCGCTGGTGGGCAAGGCGATCACGTTCGATTCCGGCGGGATCAGCATCAAGCCTTCGGCGGACATGGACCAGATGAAGCTGGACAAGAGCGGCGGAATCGCGGTGCTGGCGGCGATGAAGGCGGTGGCCGAGCTGGGCCTGCCGGTGAGCGTGTGCGGCCTGATCCCCTCGGCGGAGAATCTGCCGAGCGGGTCGAGCTATCGGCCCGGCGACATCGTCACCACGTACAGCGGCAAGACGGTCGAGATTCTGAACACCGACGCCGAAGGGCGGATGATCCTCTGCGACGCGTTGGCCTATGCGGCCAGGCAGAAGTTCGAGACGATCATCGACATCGCGACGCTGACCGGCGCCTGCATGGTGGCGCTGGGCCAGTACAAGGCGGGTCTGATGGGCAACAACGATGACCTGATCGCGCAGCTCCGGCGGGCAGCCGACGACAGCGGCGAGAACGTCTGGCACCTGCCCAGCGGCGACGAGTACGCCGACGAGATGAAGAGCAAAATCGCCGACCTGCGCAACACGGGCGGCCGGTGGGGCGGCGCCTGCACCGCCGCCGCCTTCCTGCGGCAGTTCGTCGGCGAGACGACGTGGGCGCACCTGGACATCGCCGGGATGGACATCCTCCAGAAGGCGACCGAGTACGCCAGCGCGGGCTCGACCGGTTTCGGCGTGCGCCTGCTCGTGACGTATCTGATGAATCTGACCCGGTAGGGGCGGTCCCGATGTCCATCGGGACGTCGCCCTCCACGATTGGGATGGAAAGAGGCAATGGCCAGGAAAGCGATGAAGGTGGACCAGGAGCGCATCCGCAAAGCGGTGCGTGAAATCCTGCTGGCGGTCGGCGAGGACGTGGATCGCGAAGGGCTCCAGAAGACGCCGGAACGGGTGGCGCGGATGTACGCCGAACTGCTCGGCGGGATGTACGAAGACCCGAACGTACACCTTCGCAGCGTCTTCACGGAAGAGTACGACGAGATCGTTCTACTGCGCGACATTCCCTTCTATTCGCTCTGCGAGCACCATCTGCTGCCGTTCATCGGCAAGGCTCACGTCGCGTACCTGCCGACGGGCAAGGTGCTGGGTGTCAGCAAGCTGGCGCGGATCGTCGACTGCTACGCGCATCGCCTGCACACGCAGGAGCGGCTGACGGGCCAGATCGCCGACTTCCTGATGCAGAACCTCAAGCCGCAGGGCGTGGCGGTCGTGCTCCAGGCCTCGCACAGTTGCATGACGATTCGCGGCATCAAGAAGCCCGGCTCGCTCATGGTGACCTCGGCGCTGCGCGGGATCTTCAAGCGTGACGCCCGCAGCCGCAATGAGGTGCTGAGCCTGATGCACCAGGGCACGGTGTAGAGGAGCCTCTCATGGTACGGCTGGCCCGCCAGGTCCGATTCTCGATCAATCCGTTTCGGGATCAGGACCATCCCGGCGCCAATGCCTACGCGTCCAGACCCGCCGGCGAGGGCCTGGCCCTGTTCCTGGAATTGACGATCGAGCTCGTCGGTCCGGTTGCGCCCGACACCGGTTTCGTGGTGAACGTAATGGACATGGACCGGATCGCGCGGCAGTTCGCCGTGCCCATCTTCGCGCAGGGTGTTCGCGAGCGGTACCGGCGTGGCTGTCCGATCGGTCTGGACCTTGTCGCCCAAATGCTCGGGCAGGCGCGCCGGCAGTTGATGGGCCGGTTCGGCGCTGCCGAGGTGGACCGGCTGATTCTCAACCTCAATCCGTACAGGAAGCTGACGATGGATGCCAACGAGCCGCACGTACTGCGCTTCAGCGAGAAGTTCGAATTCGCGGCGATGCACAAGCTCTGGAACGACGCCTTCAGCGAGCAGCGCAACTTCGAGGTCTTCGGCAAATGCGCCCACCCCACGGGACACGGGCACAACTATATCGTCGATGTCACGGTGTCGATGCCCGCCGACGCAGCGGGGTTCGAGACCGGCCGGTTCCAGCAGACCGTCGAAACGGAGCTGATCTCGCTGCTGGACCACAAGAACCTCAACGCCGACCTTGACGAATTCCGCGAGACGATCCCGACCGTCGAGAACCTGGCCGCCTTTGCGTGGCGCCGTCTCGTGGGCAAGTTCGATCCCGCCCGGCTGCACAGCGTCACCGTCTGGGAATCCGACCGCACGTATTGCACCTGCTGCGGCTGAGAAAACGGCGGCCGCCTCGCGATCCACAACAGTTGACAGGCTCGGTCGATGCGGATACGGTCTTCGGTCACAGACGCAATCGATCGGAAGGAGCAGGTTCATGTCAGAGATACGTGCGGCAGTGGTCGGGGCCGGGTTCATCGGCCCGGTACACGTCGAGGCCCTTGGGCGAATCGGCGTCAAGGTTACGGGGATTCTCGGGGTCTCCGATCAGGAATCCAAGGCGGCCGCCGGCAAGATGGGCCTGTTGAAGGCGTACCGCAGCTTCGACGAGGTCGTCGGCGACGCCACGGCGCAGGTGGTGCACATCGCCACGCCCAACCGCTTGCACTATCCGATGGCCGAAGCGGCTCTGGAGGCAGGCAAGCACGTGCTGTGCGAAAAGCCCCTGGCCATGAACTCGGCCGAGTCGCGCGAGCTGGTCGAGCTGGCCCGCAAGAGCGGCCGGGCCGCGGGAGTCAACTACAACATTCGCTACTATCCGCTGTGCCTGGAGGCGGCGGATATCGTTCGACGCGGCGACTTGGGCGATGTCTACTCCGTCTGCGGCAGCTACGTGCAGGACTGGCTGCTCTATCCTACGGACTACAACTGGCGGGTTCTCGCGAAAGAGGGAGGCGAGCTGCGGGCGATTGCGGACATTGGCACGCACTGGCTGGACCTCGTGCATGCCATCACGGGCCTCGAAGTCGAAGCGGTCTGCGCGGACTTGTCGACGGTTCATCCCGTCCGACAGCGCCCGCTCGGAGAGGTCCAGACGTTCAAGGGCAAGGAGCAGGGCGGACCGGCCAAGACCGAGCCGGTAGACATCGCCACAGAAGACTACGGAGCCGTGCTGATTCGCTTCAAAGGCGGCGCTCGCGGGTGCCTGGAGGTCTCGCAGGTTACTGCCGGCCGCAAGAACTGCCTGCGCTACGAAATCGCCGGCTCGAAGTCTGCCTTGGCCTGGTGCAGCGAGCAACCCAACGAGCTGTGGATGGGACGCCGCGACCGACCCAATGAGAGCCTGATTCGCGATCCGGCATTGGTTGGCGATCGCGCCCGGCACTTCGTGAATTACCCAGGCGGACACAATGAAGGGTTCCCCGACACATTCAAGCAGTGCTTCCGGGCATTTTACGAGTACATCCAGGCGAACGATTTCTCGGCAGCACCTGGCTTTCCCACATTTGCCGACGGTCACCGCGAGATCGTGCTGTGTGAGGCGATCCTGCGAAGCCATCGAGAAAGACAATGGGTCGAGTTGAAAGGGAGCAGTTCATGAAGCTTGGATTCGTCAGTGCGATTCTGCCCGATCTGCCGCTCGAAGAAGTGATCCGGTTTGCATCGGAGAGCGGGTATTCCTGTGTGGAGCTGATGTGCTGGCCGAAAGGAAAGGCGGAGCGCCGATACGCGGGCGTGACTCACGTGGACGTGGCCGGCTTCAAGTCGTCCGATGCCCGGAGGATTCGCGCCGTCCTGAAGGATGCGGCGGTGAGTATCAGCTCGCTCGGTTACTACCCCAACTACCTGACGCCTAACGCGGACGAAGCCAAGGCGGTGACGGCCCATTTCAAGAAGGTCATCGCCGCGGCGGCGCTGTTGGACATCGGCCAGGTGACGACCTTCATCGGGCGGGACTGGACGAAATCCGTCGCGGACAACTGGCCCCGATTCAGGAAAGTCTGGGCGCCGCTGGTGAAATTCGCGGAGGATCATGATGTGCGAATCGGCATCGAGAACTGCCCGATGCTGTTTACGAACGATGAATGGCCGGGCGGCAAGAACCTCGCCCACAGCCCTCGCATCTGGCGCCAGATGTTCGAGGAGATACCATCGAAGCACTTCGGGCTCAACTACGATCCATCGCATCTGGTCTGGCAGCAAATGGATTACATCAAGCCGTTGTGGGAGTTCAAGGACCGCATCTTCCACGTGCACGCCAAGGATGTCCGCCTGGACCGCGACCGGCTCGACGACGTCGGCATTCTCGCGACGCCGCTGCAATACCACAGCCCGAAGCTGCCGGGACTGGGCGAAGTCGACTGGGGTCGGTTCTGTTCGGTCCTGGGCGAGACCGGCTACGACGGGCCGGTGTGCGTCGAGGTCGAGGACCGGGCTTACGAGGGGTCTCTGGAAACTCGCAAAGCGGCCCTTCGCCAGAGCGCACGTTTCCTTCGCCAGTTCATCCCGTAATCTCGAGCAGGAATCGAGAAGGCCGTTTGTCAGATGGAAGCGCAATCAGGAGCCACCATGGATTACACGTATCTTGATATCGCCAAGATGATCGACCATTCTCTGCTGAACCCCACGCTGACGGATCGGCAGCTTGAACAGGGGTGCTGTCTGGCCCTGGAATACGACGTCGCCAGCGTCTGTATCCTGCCATACTACCTCAAGCGGTGTGCGGAGATCCTCAAGGGCAGCACGGTCGCCGCGAGCACGACGATCGGCTTTCCGCACGGCGGGCATACCACCGCGATCAAGGCGGCCGAAGCGGAACAGGCCCTTCGCGACGGCGGCCAGGAACTGGACATGGTCGTCAACATCAGCAAGGTCCTCGGCGGCGATTGGGACTACGTGCGAAGCGATCTCGGCGCCGTGATCGACTTGACTCACAAGCACGGTCAGAAGGTCAAGGTCATCTTCGAGAACTGTTATCTGAACGACGATCAGAAGGTTCGGCTCTGCGAGATCTGCGCTGCGCTCGGCGCCGACTGGGTCAAGACCTCGACCGGCTACGGCACGGGCGGCGCGACCATCGAGGACCTGAAACTGATGAGGGCCCACTGCCCCGCTCGCGTGCAGGTCAAGGCCGCTGGTGGTGTCCGCGATCTGGACAAGCTGTTAGAGGTCCGCCGGATCGGCGTCACGCGCGTCGGCGCCACGCGCACCGCCGAGATCCTCGACGAGTGCAAACGCCGCCTCGCAAACGCCACCTGAGCGATACGCCTATCGACTGCGCAAGGGTGTGGCAGCCTCAAGCCCGCAGGGCTTGGGGATGGCGGCTTTGATTGTTGCATCGATGCCAGGACGTGGTCAGTACCAGAAGCCATCCCCAAACGCTGGTGCGTTTGAGGCTGCCACCCGTCGGATGCGGATGCGGCTTTGTCATCCTGAACGAAGTGAAGGATCTGGGCTGCGGATGAGAGGAACCTCTTGTGCTGTGGCCAGGTCCTTCGCGAGGCTCAGGATGACAGGACAGAACGCATAGACCAATTGTAGTCCGTATTACAGTCGGTGTGGAGAGGCAAGCGGTGCACGGAAGGCAGGCAGTTGCGTGTCAGGGAGGACGCCGATGTGGAGGATCGCAGTCGTTGTTTTCATCGCAGTCGCGGCAGCGGGCGCCGTCCGCGCTGAGTTGTGCGGTGTTGATGTCGGCACGTTCGAGCGGCCGGAGAAGACACGGTCGTGGCGGGAGATGAACCACCGTTCGCACGACTTCCTCTACGATTGGCCATTCGTCTGGCTCGATCCACCTGAAGGCCGGACGGCGGAGAGCCTCGCTTGCACTCTGTCGGTGCTTGGTGACTCGGAGGGTACGGGCTGTGCCGGCGCGATTGACTGGGCCGGAGACGAACTGGACCGATGGTGGTACGCGTATCTGGACCGCCAGCGCTATCGGTTCCTCGATGTGACACAGTACAACCTGCTGGGCGGGCCATGTGGCTATGGATGGCGATGGGGTCACGGGGTCTGGCCCGACGTGTTCTGGCTGCCGTCGCCCGTGCGGTGTGTTCGGCAAAGGGTTCAACCGATCCCCGAGCCGGTGACCGCGGCATTTCTCGCATTCGGCGCGGTGGTCCTCCTGCGGGCGCGTCGGTCAGAACGCGCTCGGTGAGGCGCCTTGCTCTGTGGCGCGGGCGGATGCGCGGATCAGCGCACAGTAGATCTGGGCCTGCTTCACTTCCAGCTCCTCGTCCGCTTCCGCATCGGCCAGATCGACGATCCACAGGGACCAGGTTCCTTCGTAAGGCTGCAGGACCGTTCCGGCCACCGCCTGCGCGACCGTGCCGGCCTCTACCTTCGGATACGGATGCTCTCGGTAGACCGCGACGTATTCGTGCCCCGGCAGAAACACGTGTGTGAGTTCCAGCGGCCGGCCATACGCCTCGCCGATCAGCCCGGCGCCGACGGGAGCGGCGTAGCGAAACGATGCGGTCAGCTCGTGCTCGCCCGGTCGAAGGTGGTACTCGCGCACGCCTGAGCGGCCGATGCACGAGGCGCGGGCGTTGCGGCCGTCGATCCGGAGGATTCTCAGCTCCGCCGTGTTGACCAGCAGCAGCGAGCGCGTCGCCTGCATCGTGGGCGATTGCCAGGGGCTTTGCGGCGTGCATGGCCCGGCACACGGACGGCTGCAACTCGATACCGAGATGGCGATGAGCGATCCGATGAGCAGGCACGCGTCCATCGCATGAAAGGCTCGAACGCGCATAACCCTACCTCCTTATAGAGTTACCTCGTTCCGTTGATGGCGCACCGATCCGAGCAGGCCGGTGCGACCGCCTTGTCGCTAATAGGCGTTGGATGCGTCGACCTGCTTGGCGGTGCCGCGCGGCTCCTGCACCCAGGACAGGTAGCTTCGCGCCTCGGCGACCTCCGGCTCGGCACTGGCTCCGCCGACGTCGACGATCTCCAGCGTCCAGTACAACTCCGGCGGCGGATTCAGGACGTTGGTCGCCACTTCCGCGACGCCCATCTGGCCCTCGGGCACAGTCCCTTCATGCTCGCGATAGACCGCCACGTACTCGTGCTCGGCCAGGAACTCGTGCTCCAGCGTCAGGGCCTGACCCTGAACGTCGGCGAGCACGCCCTCGCCGGGCGGCGCCGCGTAGCGGAACACCGCGGTCAGCGTGTGCCAGCCGGGAAGCAGATGGTACTCCTCCACACCTTGGACGCTGACGCACGTCGGGGTGGCGTCGTGTCCGTCGATGTAGAGGATCCGCAGCTCCGCCGTGTTGACCAGCAACAGAGACCGCGTCACCTGGATCGTCGGCGATTGCCACGGGCTTCGCGGCACGCACTTGGCGCCCTCGCAGTCCTTGCACCGACAGCCGGCGAGAAATGAGGGTAGAAACAGTGCAGCAAGTAGAAACGGCATGACCAAACGGCGTGCGTGAACGCACATAACCCTACCTCCTTATAGAGTTATTCGGTTCATCGATCCCCTGCTCCGGCTTCCGAACGGCCTCCAAGCCGCAAAAACCGACGCAGCCACTAAAACGTGAACCCAGTATACGCCATCGGGCCGATTTGTCCAGTCTTTTCCGCCCGCTTTGTGAAAATCGCCGCGTTTTCCACCCTCTGGTGTCTTCGGCGCGGGCCGCTGGACTCCTGCATGCGTGCTCTTGCGAGCGACGAGCGACGGGTCACGTGCTACGGTCAGTAGTCCTTGAACTTCTGCATCCAGGCGGGCCAGTCCTCGCGTTCCACGCCGCCGGCCTTGGTCCAGGGTCCGGCGGTGTCGAAGCCCTCACTCCAGCGTAGCGTCCAGACTTCCTTGACGCCCACCTTGCGCACAGCGCCGCCGGCGAAGAGCATGTTGACGCCGCCGCTGTGGCGGTCGATCGCCCAGTGCGTCAGCGCATCTCCATAGTAGCCCTCGTAGGCGGGCGGTTTGCTGAAGTGGCTCATGTGTGCGAGCGTCATCCATTCGATGCAATCGCCCAAGAGCGGCACATCCGATGCATTCCTGCGCCCCCAGGTGTCCCAGGAATAGTAGCGCAGGCCGGCTTTGCCGGGCAGGTAGCCCACGCCGAATGCAACGCAGTTCTGGCTGTAGCTGCCGGCCAGTCCATCGCGAAGCCAGGCCGAGAACGCCGTGCCCGCACCATAGGGCGTCTCCGGCAGGACCTTGCGCGCCACGGGGCACAGCAGCAGTTCGGGGCACTCCGCGTACGGCGGGTGGAACCACATGAGCCGTGATTCCTCTCCGCTCCGGTCCGACATCCCTTCGCTCTGGGCGAAGTCCGCCAGTTGCCCCTCGGCGTCGGTCATGAACGCGAACATTGCGATTCCGCCCTGACGCAGATTCCCCTGGCAAACCACCGCCTGCGCCTGCCGCCGGGCCTTCTGGATCGCCGGCAGCAGCAGGGCGATCAGCATCGCCACCACCGAGATCACCACCAGCAGCTCGATCAGGGTGAAGGCTCTGGAATGGATTATTGATGATTGACTATTGATGATTGGATGGACGTGATGACCGACATGGAGCCGCCTGTTCCAGCAGTCTCCATCATCCCGAGCATGGCTGTGCCTGTGTTTGTCATCCCGAGCGGAGCCTTTTGCCTCTTTGTCATGCTGAGCGGAGCGCAGCGAAGTCGAAGCATCTGGCCACAGACCACGCGTGCCTCCCATTCGCAGCCAGATTCCTCGGCGTAGCCTGCCCTGAGGAACCCGAATGGGCTCGGAATGACAAGGTCGTGGGTCTGCCGGCTTCCCAGTCCGAATGACAGAATCGCGAGCGTTCATCTCAGTGGTCCTTGAACTTCCGCATCCATTCGGGCCAATCGGCGGATGTGACGCCGCCGGCCTTGGTCCAGGGTCCGGCGGTGTCGAAATGGCGATGCCACTTGAGTGTCCAGAGTTCCTTGAGGCCGACCCGGCGGACCGAGAAGTCCATGAACAGGGCGTTCACGGCGCCGTCGTGGCGATCGATGCACTCGGGATTGCCTGAGCCGAACAGCGAGGCCATCGATGCCCTGACAGAGATCGTCGGGATCGCGTCGCATTCCGGGGCGGAAGGTCCGAAGCGGTCCCAGTACGACGTGCACCACATCGAAGCGCTGTCGAGCAACAGCGGGACGCGGTCCGGACCTCGGACATTAGTCGTTTGCCAGATTGGCGCCGGACGAGAGTCAGACTCCTCTGAGTCTGGCGCGAAATACGATCCCACAACGCCACTGAGGCCGTAGCTGCCATAGGATACGCCGCAGCCGTAAGGCGTCCACTCGACATATCCCCAAGACCCGCCGCTCCAGGCCAGGAAAGTCCCGCCGCAGGTTCCCTCCTCGGAATAGACGAACTTCGCAGCCGTGGGACAACAGATGATGCTCTCGCCCTCCTCCCGTCCGGCCAGTTCCCACAGCCCCCACATGCTGCGGGTGAAGGTCGGGGGATAGATCCTCTCTGGGCTCTTCCAGTCCGGGGACCAGCCACTTCCGTCGTTCTCGTTGGCCGATGCGGCCATGAACGTGCCCCACTGCCGAAGGTTGGCCTGGCAGACCACGGCCCGCGCCTGCTTCCGCGCCCGCTGCAACGCCGGTAGCAACAGCGTCATCAGCATCGTGAGGACCGCGATCACGACCAGCAGCTCGATCAGGGTGAATGCCCGCTTGCCTTCGACTCGCTCTGTCGCAGCCATGGCTTGCGTTCTCCTTTTGCCCGGAAAGGAGCTCTCACGCCGCACCACCTCGGTAAGCGTAGTCTCATCGCTGCCGGCTTCAGTGTCATCGTCCGTGGTGCATCGCTTTGATATCCATTGTCCGCGCTGCCGGCGGTCTTGTCAATCGCGAAACCGCCGCGATCAGGCCTTCGTAAACGGTAGGGGCGAATAATCATTCGCCCCTACAGGCGGCCGGCGGCATCTACGAATTCGCCTGCCTCCAGCCGAGGAGCGTGTGTGTGGCAGCCTCAAACGCGCAGCGTTTGGGGATGGTACCTCGCAGCGGCAATCTTCGGGAGCCGGCAGGGCAGGCCAAGTCTACCATCCCCAAGTCCTGCGGACTTGAGGCTGCCACGCACCGGCTCCGGGATCAGGACGGGAGCGAAACGGTAGGGACGAGGCATGCCTCGCCCTTGCCTGAAGGGCTATGTCAGGGTGTCCTCTGTGGATTCGGCGTTGCGTTGGGCCTTGTGCATGAGCTTGTAGACCCAGTCCTCGAAGTGCATGGGGTACAGGTTGATCTTCTCGGTCGCCAGTTGCAGGCCCTTGCGCGAGAGCCAGGCCTTGATCTGTTCTTCGCATCCGGGCAGCCGCTCGGTGATCTGCTTTCGGTAGAGCCGCTTGAGCATCCGTCCTCTCTTCTGGCGAATCTCGTCGGGCTTGGCGACGGCGCGGAAGTATCGCCGGATCGTGCCGACCGTCATTTCCCGGTCTTGGCGGAAGAACGGAGCGAGCCTCTTCGGCACGTCGTTGCGCAGCGTGAACTCGTCATCGATCGCGCGGAGCTGCACCTCGCTGGGCTCGTAGTGCAGCAGCGGATCGTAGAAGAAGACGGCCGGATGGTAATCGACACGGTGCGCGCCGAGGTAGATCGTGAAGACATCCAGCCCGCGTCCGTTCTGGTACAGCATGGGCGGCCCGTCGCCGATGAGGATGCTGAAGCAGAGCTTGTTGAAGTCCTTGCGGTTGAAGCCGACGATGTCACGATGGACCTTGCGCAGCATGGGCAGGCCGGCCCGCCGGACGTCGAAGATCAAGAGCCGCGCGTGGGTGGTGTCCTGCGCCGCCCGCTCCATCGTTTCGACGGCGTCGCGAATCGTCCCGGCGCTGGGCTGGATGATCTCGTAGCCTTTGAGCCTTTCGTCGGCCCCGATCCGCTCGGCGACGTCGGTCCCGAGGATCGGATCGAGCGTCAGGATATAGATCACGTTCCTCCTGGCCCGATGGGTGAGGATGTCGTGATGGTCGTCGATCAGTTCCTGTCGTTCGATCACTTGCGCAACGCCCTTGTCATGCGATGTTCGGGAACCACCCCTGGGTTGTACGCCCGCGCGACGGCGCGTGTTCGCGGGCTTCGTTGCGGCGGCGATCGGGTTTGCGGCCCGTCTTGGACGGGTCTTTCATCGACAGGCTGATCCGCTGTTTGGCCAGGTCGACCTCCAGCACCGTGACCGTCACCTTCTGGTGGACCTTGACGACCTCGTTGGGGTCCTTGACGAAGCGGTCGGCCAACTGGCTGATGTGCACCAGGCCGTCCTGGTGGACGCCGATGTCGACGAAGGCGCCGAAGGCGGTAACGTTGGTGACGATGCCGGGCAGGCGCATCCCGGCCTGAACGTCCTCGATCTTGTTGATCCCGTCGGCGAAGCGGAAGATCTCGAACTGCTGTCGTGGGTCGCGGCCCGGCTTGGTCAGCTCCGCCATGATGTCGTTCAGCGTCGGCAGGCCCACCGTCTCGGTGACGTAGTCTTGCAGGCGAATCTTCGTTCGAATCGAACTGTCCTTTATCAGGGTTGCCACGGAGCAGCCCAGGTCGGAGGCCATGGCGTCGACGATGCCGTAGCTCTCCGGGTGCACCGCGCTGGCGTCGAGCGGATTAGCGGCGTCGCGGATCCGCAGAAAGCCGGCCGCCTGCTCGAACGCCTTCTCGCCTAGGCGCGGCACCTTCTTGAGCGCCATGCGCGACTCGAACGGCCCGTTCTCGTTGCGGAAGCTGACGATGTTCTGGGCCAGTTGCGGGCCGAGGCCCGAGACATACTGGAGCAACTGCTTGCTGGCGGTGTTGACCTCGACGCCGACATTGTTGACGCAACTGACGACTACGTCGTCGAGGCCCTGCTTGAGCAGGGTCTGGTCCACGTCGTGCTGGTACTGGCCGACGCCGATGGATTTCGGATCGATCTTGACCAGTTCCGCGAGCGGGTCCATCAGGCGACGTCCAATGGACACGGCGCCGCGCACCGTCACGTCGTGATCGGGGAATTCCTCGCGGGCGACGTCCGAGGCCGAGTAGATCGAGGCGCCGCTCTCGTTGACCATGACGATGGGCGTAATGCGGGCGAGCTGGATATTGCGGATGTAGGCTTCGGTTTCGCGGCTGGCGGTTCCATTGCCGATGGCGATGACCTCGATGTCGAACTCCTCGCACAGCGCCGCGAACTTCACGGCGTCGGCGGCCGCACGGGCGTCGCCCGTGTGCGGATAGATCACGTCGGAATGCTTTAGTTGGCCCTGGCGGTCCAGGCAGACGACCTTGCAGCCCGTGCGAAAACCGGGATCGATTGCCAAGACGTTCTTTTGGCCCAGCGGAGGCGCCAGCAGCAACTGGCGCAGGTTTTCGGCGAAGACCCGGATCGCCTCCTGATCCGCCCGCATCTTGGCGGACGCGAGGATTTCCGTCTCCATCGAGGGCGCCAGCAGCCTCTTGTAGCTGTCGACCAGGGCCTCGCGGACGAGGGCCGTGCTTTTGGAGTTGCCTTTGATGAACAGCTCTTCGAGAATCCGGTGCGCTTGCTCTTCGGGCGCGACCACCTGGAGCCGCAGGAATTCCTCCCGCCGGCCCCTTCGCATGGCCAGAATCCGATGCGACGGCGCCTTGGCGACCGGCTCTTCCCATTCGAAATAGTCCTCGTACTTACGGCCTTCTTCCTCTTTGCCGGGGACGACCTGGGACTTCAGCACGCCCTTGCCACTGAACAGCTCGCGCATCTGCGCCCGGGTCTGGGAGTCCTCGTTGATCCACTCGGCGATGATGTCCCTTGCTCCCGCCAGCGCCTCGTCGACCGATTCGACCCCCTTGGCGGCGTCGACGAAGGCCTCGGCCTCGACCGCCGGGTCCACCGCCGGGTCCTGGGCATAGATCAATTCGGCCAGAGGCTCCAAGCCCTTCTCTTTGGCGATGGTCGCCCGCGTGCGCCGCTTGGGCTTGAACGGCAGATAGATGTCCTCCAGCGAGGCCATGGTCTGGGCCTGGAGGAGGTCCTTCTTGAGCTCCTCGGTCAGCAATCCCCGCTCGGCAAGCGACTTGAGGATAGCGTCTCGCCGGTCGTCGAGGTCCTTCAATTGCCCGAGCCGGTCACGGATCGCCGTGACCGCGACCTCGTCCAGACTGCCGGTCGCCTCCTTGCGGTAGCGTGAAATGAACGGAACGGTGGACCCTTCCTCCAACAGGCCGGCGGTTGCAGCCACCTGGCCCGGCCTCAGAGACAGCTCCGAGGCGATGCGTGCGATGTGTTCCTGGTTCAACGATCGATCCTTCTCATGCGACTTTCCCGGCGACCGGCGCCCCGGCGGCGTCGATGCTCCGAGACTATATCCCGTTGGTGGCGCTGTTTCAAGGACGCTCGCTGTCGTCGAACGTTACACGTTCGGCCCAGGGTACGCCCTTACGAGCACACTGCGAACTGGATCAGATCTCGGGCGAGGTGAGGCCTTCCTGGATGGCGTACTTGGTCAGTTGGGCCACGTTGTCGATATCGAGCTTGTTCATGACGCGCAGCCGATGGGCCTCGACCGTTTTGGGGCTGATGTAGAGCCGGCGGGCGATCTGTCGCGTGGTATTGCCCTCGGCCATGAGCTGGAGCACCTCGCGCTCGCGCGGGGTCAGCAGAGAGAACGCCGTGGGGGCGCCCGCCTGGCGGCCGTTCAGCAGATCCTCGACGATCACGTCTCCGATCGACGGGCTGACATAGACCTTGCCCTCGGCCACGGTGTGTATCGCCTTGACCAGCTCGTCGTAATCGCAGTCCTTCAGCAGATATCCCATCGCTCCGGCCCGGAACATCTCCATGACGAACTGCCGCGACGAGTGCATGGACAGGGCGATGACCTTGACCGCAGGGCATTCGCGAAGCACCTGGCGGGTTGCCTCGACGCCGTTCAGGTCGGGCATGCTGATGTCGGTGATCAGGATGTCCGGAGCCAACTGGCGGACCAGGTCGATCGTCGCGCGGCCGTTCGAGGCCTGCCCGATCACGTCCATATCGTCTTCCTGGTCGATCGCCCGGCTGAGCCCCTGCCGAACAATGGCATGATCGTCCGCCAAAATGATGCGAATCTTCATCTGCTGCCGCTCCCTGCTCGCTCTTTGGACCTGTTACCGCCTTCCATCCTTCGTTGCGGCCCGCACTGCGTGGAAGGCATCTTACGAGGCTCGCCGCGCAATGTCAACCGTTATCAGGACCCGCCCATCGGCCGCCTGGGCAGGTTTCAGGCCATGTCCATTTCAGGCGCAGAGGGGTGTGTGGCAGCCTCAAGTCCGCAGGATTTGGGGATGGCTCTTC
>CAZNSM010000103.1:0-17625 GCA_964575615.1 uncultured Pirellulales bacterium
TGGGACGTCGCTCAGAAGGTCGCGGCACAGCTCAAGCGGCTCGAAGCGGACACCGTGCGTTTCGTGAGCACCTTCTGCAACAGCAACCTGCCCGAGGTCGTCAAAGAGGCGGCGCTGTTCAATCTCAGCTCGCTGCGCAGCCAGACCTGCTTCCGCACGCAGGATGGCCGCTTCTACGGATTTGAAGGGTGCAGCAACCGGGGCGGCTGCTGTCACGGCTCGTGCACCCACGTCTGGAACTACGAGCACGCGACAGCGTTCCTGTTCGGATCGCTGGCCCGATCGATGCGCGAGGTCGAGTTCGCCCACGCGACGGACGACAACGGCCTGATGAGCTTCCGCGTCAATCTCCCTGTCGAACGCGCTCGCGAATTCGGCAAGGCGGCCGCCGACGGCCAGATGGGCTGTCTGATGAAACTCTATCGCGACTGGCAGCTCTCCGGCGACGATCGCATGCTCGACTCGCTCTGGCCTCACGCGAAGAAAGCTATCGAGTTCTGCTGGATCGAGGGAGGTTGGGACGCCGACAAGGACGGCGTGATGGAAGGCTGCCAACACAACACGATGGACGTCGAATACTATGGACCGAATCCTCAGATGGGTCTGTGGTATCTCGGCGCGCTGCGTGCCGCCGAAGAGATGGCCCGGCACCAGGGCGACGAGTCCTTCGCTGCGACTTGCCGGCGTCTGTTCGAACAGGGCAGCCGGTGGATCGACGAGAACCTCTTCAACGGCGAGTACTACGAGCATCACATCCGCCCGCCCAAGGACCGATCCGCAGTCGCGCCCGCCCTGCTCGTGGGGATGGGCGCGGCGGACCTGAGCAAGCCCGACTACCAGCTCGGCTCCGGCTGTCTGGTCGATCAGCTTGTCGGCCAGTACACCGCGCACGTCTGCGGCCTGGGCTACCTGGCCAGGCCCGAGCACGTGCGCCAGACCCTCGCGAGCATCATGAAGTACAACTACCGCGAGAGCCTGTACGATCACTTCAACTGCATGCGCAGCTTCGCAATGGACGGCGAGTCCGCCCTGTTGATGGCCAGCTATCCGAAAGACCGGCCGGAAAACCCATTCCCATACTTCAGCGAGGTGATGACCGGGTTCGAATACACCGCTGCCGTCGGCATGCTCCAGGAAGGCATGATCGACGAGGGCCTAAAGTGCATCGCGAACATCCGCGACCGGTACGACGGCCGCAAGCGCAGCCCCTTCGACGAGGCCGAGTGCGGACACCATTATGCCCGCGCCATGGCCAGTTGGGCGGCCGTGCCCGCGCTGACCGGGTTCCTTTACAGCGCCGTGGACAAGACCATGACCTTTGCCCGACAGGAGGGCAACCACTTCTGGTCCAATGGCGATGCGTGGGGCGCCTGCATGATCGAGCGGACAGGTGACTCGGCCAAGGTTACGCTGGCCGTCCTTCACGGCGAGGTGACCCTCACCGAGTTTCGCCTGACGGGCCTCGGCGCCCGCCAATTCCGCGACGGGCTGCGCATCGAGACGGGCAAACAAGCCCAGTTCCAGGTGACGGGTTCCTTGTAGACCCCGCCGGGCCGGCGACTACTGGGCGACGTCCCGCCCTTGAATGCCGTGAATGGTCAGGTTCGCGTCGGGCAGGCCGTCACGCGCCGGCAGAATCCGCTCGGCCTTGAGGAAGACGACGTGACTGTCGGCGAACAGGAAGTTCCGCGCCCCCTGCCAGTTCCACCAGCCCTGTTCGATCTCGACGGAGGCATGGCTGCTGGCCCACTCGCCGATGAGAATCTTGGCGGCCGGGTACGCGATGGAGTCGGCCCGTTGCGGAATCGACGGACGAGGATCGCTGTAGGTTTCGGCTCTCTCGTTCATCGCGTCGATCTGCTGCGGGCTGTGGTAGAACGTCATGGAATAAGCGTAGCTGGTCGATTCGAACAACGCCGGGTCGGCACGATCCTCGGGACACAACAGCACCGAGGGATCGTTCACATCGATAGAACCGCCCAGGTAAGGCTTGACCCAACGCCGCCATCCGCGCCCCATCCATAGCCAGTAGACCGGCTCCTCTGACACCGGGTCGGTCGCGCACGGATACGTGCTGTCGTTGTCGTTGAGGTACATGCTCATGCCCAGGCCGATCTGCTTGAGGTTATGGGCGCAGGACACGCGGGACGCCACCTGTCGCGCTTTTCTCAAGGTGGGAACGAGGATCGCCAGCAGAACCGAGACAACGCCAACCACGACGAGCAGCTCGATCAGGCTGAATGCCCGGCGGCGACTGTTAACTGGTCGTACACAATAAGGCAAACCATCCATGGTTGTTTGTATCCCGTTAGTCCAGGGGTTGGGCGAATGATTATTCGCCCCTACTCGACCGTCACACTCTTGGCCAGATTGCGCGGCTTGTCCACATCGTGGCCGCGAAGCACGGCGGCGTGGTACGCCAGCAGTTGCAGCGGGACCACTGTCAGCAGCGGCTGGAACAGCTCGGGCGCCTGGGGGACCGTAATCAAGTGGTCTGCAACACTTTCGAGGTACTCATCGCCTTCAGTCGCTACCACGATGATGCGGCCGCCTCGCGCCCGCACCTCCTGGATATTGCCCATCATCTTGTCGTACTGCGCCCCGGCCGTTGCGATGAACACGGCAGGCATGCCGTCGGCGATCAGCGCGATGGGACCGTGTTTCATTTCCGCCGCAGGCAAGCCCTCCGCGTGGATGTAGCTGATTTCCTTGAGCTTCAGGGCCCCTTCGAGCGCCACAGGGTAGTTGAACCCGCGACCGAGAAACAGCCAGTTCTCCTTGTCGATGTTCGCCGCCGCGATCTCGCGGATGTGGTCGGACTGTTCGAGAATCGTCTCGATCTTCTCCGGAATCTGCGCCAGTTCAGCGACGTGGCGGGCGGCGTCCTCGCTGCTCAGATGCCGGCGCCGCCCCAGTTCGATGGCGAGCATGCTCAGCACCGCCACCTGCGCGGTGAAGGCCTTCGTGCTGGCCACGCCGATCTCCGGACCTACGTGCAGGTAGATCCCGGCGTCGGTGGCGCGGGCGATCGTCGAGCCGACCACGTTGACCACGCCGAGGACCATCGCGCCGCGCTCCTTGGCCTGTTCGACGGCCGCGAGCGTGTCGGCGGTCTCGCCCGACTGGCTGATCGCGATGACGATTGTGCCGTCTTCGATGATGGGATTGCGGTAGCGGAACTCGCTGGCGTATTCCGTCCCGACGGGGATGCGCGCCAGGTGTTCGAGAAGGAATTCCCCTACCAACCCGGCGTGGAACGCCGTGCCGCAGGCGGTAAAGATCACGTGGCGGGCGCGCGTGAGCTGCCGCAGATGGTCCCGGATGCCGCCCAGTTTGATCCGGCCCTCCTGAAGCTCGATCCGTCCACCCATGCACGTGCGAAGCGATGCGGGCTGCTCGAAGATCTCCTTGAGCATGTGATGCTCGAAACCGCCCAGCTCGATCTGTTCGAGCGAGAACTCGATCTGCCTGAGATCCTTGGCGATCGTGACATTGTCAATCGTCTTCGTATGGAATCCATCTGGGCCGACGAGCACCATCTCGTTGTCGGCCATGTAGATCGCCTGCGTGGTGTGCTCGACGATAGCGGCCGCATCGGACGCGAGAATGTACTCGGCGTCGCCCACGCCCAGGATCAGCGGGCTGCCCCGTTTGGCGCCGATGAGCGTGCCGGGGAAATCGGCGCAGAGGATCGCCAGGCCGAAGGTGCCGTGCAGCTTCCGCAGGGCCTGCTGGACCGCCCACTCGAATACGTTCTGGTCGTCGGTCAGGCCGGTGTCGCTCTCGTTGGCGTAGATGTAGCCGATCAGGTTCGCGATGACCTCCGTGTCCGTTTCGCTGCGGAAGGCGACCCCTTCGTTTTGAAGCCAGGTCCGCAGCGTCGCGTAGTTCTCGATGATCCCGTTGTGTACGACGGCGATCTTGCCGGTGGCGTCCAGGTGCGGGTGCGCGTTGACGGTGTTGGGTTGCCCATGCGTGGCCCAGCGCGTGTGCGCGATGCCCAGGGTCTCGCCACACCGCGGCTCGTCCAGGATATCCTCCAGGGCGCTGATGCGTCCGCGGGTCTTGGTGACGCGAATCGAGCCGTCGTCCAGCACGGCGACGCCCGCCGAATCGTACCCTCGATATTCCAGGCGCTTCAACCCTTCGACAAGGATCGGTTGAGCGGCCTTCCTGCCCAGATAAGCAACGATTCCACACATGGTCGTATCCCCGGTTTCTCCGTGTTTCGTTCCCTACAGAATCGGCATTCCCGGACGAAGACTCCACTGAAAAACGGGAAAAACCGGCTATTTCTGCGTACCGAAGAAGCACTCGCCACGCGAGCTTCGCGCACCCGAAACTGGCATCACTTCTGCTTAAGCGGGCTATCAGGTATTCTGATTTGACCGGTATGATCGGCGGAGGCTACACTCTTTGGATGATCGTCGTAATTGACTACAACATCGGCAATGTTCGCAGCGTCTGCAATGCGTTTCGGCACATCGGCTGCGACATCCAGTTGAGCCGAGATGCCAGGACCGTGGAGAAAGCCTTGGGCTTGGTGCTGCCGGGCGTGGCGGCGTTCGGCTACGCTATGAACGCCCTGGGTCCGGCCGCCGAACTCGTCAAGCAGGCCGCCGCAGCGGGCAAACCGATCCTCGGGATTTGCGTCGGCTATCAGATGCTCTTCGAGGAAAGCTGCGAATACGGCCCCCACCGGGGACTGACCCTGATTCGAGGCAATGTGGTCGCCCTGCCGGCCGGCCAGCCGGTGCCGCACATGGGCTGGAATCGGGTCGAGCTGCCGGCGGACATGGATTTGTTTTCGGACCTCGGCGAGGCGAAGCACTTCTATTTCGCCCACTCGTACTACGCCCTACCTGCTGACGAACGAGTGAAGATCGCCTACACCGACTATGGCTTCGCCCTGCCGGCATCCGTCCAGAAGGACAACATCTACGGCGTGCAGTTCCATCCGGAAAAAAGCGGCCGGCAGGGACTGAAGGTCCTCCAGAACTTCTACGAGATGTGCACTCGGAAAGCAGCATGCTGACCAAGCGAATCATTCCGTGTCTCGACGTCAAGGACAACCGCGTCGTCAAGGGCGTCAACTTCCTGAACCTGCGCGACGCCGGCGATCCCGTGGAGCTGGGGGCCCGCTACAGTGACACCGGGGCCGATGAGCTGGTGTTTCTCGACATCACCGCAACGATCCGCTCGCGAAAGACCATCGTGGACCTCGTCGAGCGCGTCGCAAAGAACGTCTTCATCCCCTTCACCGTCGGCGGCGGCGTGCAGACGGTCGAGCAGATCGACGAGCTGCTGCGCAGCGGCGCCGAGAAGGTCTCGGTCAACACCGCAGCCGTGCAGAACCCGAACCTGATCACCGACGCGGCCCGGCGATTCGGCAACCAGTGCGTGGTGCTCGCCATCGACGCAAGGCGATCCAGGACGCGGCCGGGACACTGGCAGGTGTGCGTCAAGGCGGGCTCGGAACCGACCGACCTCGACGTCGTCGAGTGGGCCAAGCGCGGCGAAGAACTCGGCGCCGGCGAGATCCTGCTGACCAGTATGGACGCCGACGGCACGCTGGCGGGCTATGACAACAAGCTGAACAAGGCCGTCTCCGACGCTGTGAATATCCCTGTCATCGCTTCCGGCGGCGCAGGCACACTCGACCACCTCTACGACGCCATCGCCGAAGGCGGCGCCGACGCGGTGCTGATGGCCTCAATCACCCACTTCGGCGACTTCACCATCACCCAGATGAAGGAATACCTCCGCGACCGCGGCCTGCCCATGAACCTGTGACCTACGGCAGGATTCGCACGATGCCTCGATCGCCATCGACTTGAATCGTCTGGCCGGTCTGGATGATGCGCGACGCACCTGCGACGTTGGCGACGGCGGGGACGCCGTATTCTCGGGCGATGATCGCCCCGTGCGAGAGGATGCCGCCGAGGTCCATAACGACGGCAGCGGCCGGCAGAAAGTACGGCGTCCACGCTGGATCGGTAGAGGGAGCGACGAGGATCTCGCCTGCTTCGACGTGCTGGTGGTCGTCGGTACGGAGGATCACCCTGGCCTTGCCCGTGGCGGTCCCCGGACTGACGGCGGTTCCTTTCAGTAGCGTTGCCGTGGTGTCAACCTGCGGCGGACGGTGCTTGAGCGGATCGAATCGGCCCGCCACGACGGGCGGCGGCGTCAGGTGGCAGTTGCGTTCATATTCGGCCCGGCGCTCGGCGATCCGCGCGGCCACATCGAAATCTGCCGTTCCGCTCGCAACCAGCTCGATCTCGGGGATTTCGAGGAAGAAGATATCGTCCCGCTCGCGCAGGATGCCCCGCTCGGCCAGCCGCTCGCCCAGTTCGAGCACGATCCGGCGAAAGGCGGCGATGTGACGCACCGCCTCATTCTTCCAGTTCTCCCGGTCGACGGCGACCTTCCGCCCGTTGCGCAGGGCCCAATCGAAGATCCGACGCCTGACCGGATTCTTCAACTGCCGGCGGCACTCAAGGGTAAGGCGCTCCCGTTCCTCGGCGAGACGCTGCTGATTGGCCGGCGGGTCAGCGCTGTCGAACGAGCGAAGGTAGCCGCGAAGGAGATTGAGAATGTAATCGGGTCGTTCGGACCAACGCGCGTTGAGCAACTCCAGCTCACCCCGGCAATGGTGACCATGCTCGGCCATGAATCGGTCCCAGGCGATGAGGAACTGCCGGCTGTGCTCGGTCCGCTCCAGGGCGGGACGTACCTTGTCCCAAGTGGTCTCGGAAAGCAGAAGGCTTTCGATTTCGCTGCTCGCGTGGGCCAGCGCAGCGAGCCGCCAGAGGTCGAGACCCGCCTGAGTGTCGGCGATGCCGCCCTGGGCGGCAAAGAGCCGAAAGACAAGCGTCAGGTCTTCGTCGCCGAGCCAGTGCCGGCACACCTCCTCGAGGACGGAAAGCCCCACAGTGCCAGGCCCCAGAAACAGCAGATCGGTGTTGGCGAGGCTGCCGTCGATCATCTCGCCAATGAGAGACAGCATCTCTTCCATCGGCAGGGCCCTGGCGTCTACGCGGGACAAGGCATCGCCTTGTGCCCGCAAAGACGCCTTGAAGGCTTCACCCCGGCTCGGTCGATGCGCAATGATCGTGCGTACGATCCGGGGCCAGGAGAGGATGTAGCGGAACCAGGAGAAGCCCAGATCGGGCAGGTCCTCCTCGCACAGGTCGATTTCGCCGAGTTCGAAGAGCCGGTTCTGCTGGCCTCCCATCAGAGTCGAGGCGCGTGCCCATTTCTCCGGGCCCTGGTGGAAGGGCATCGCGGCGGCCAAGCCGGTGTTGATGTTGAAGTAGAGCCTTCCGGCGACGAAGCCCACGATCGGGGCTTTCGTCAGATCGGCCCCAACCAGGCGAAAGATCGAGCCGAACAACGGCGTGAACATCGGTTCGATCATCGAACGCGTCATGGGACTCATCACGTCGGGCACAACCTCGCCAAGGTTCAGATTGGTCCAGACTTGGCGCTGCTCCCAGGGTTTCGGCTCAGGAATAGCGGTGATGGGTCTGGCCTGGAGGAACCAGATGTCCCCGTCACGCATGGCCCATTCGATGTCCTGCGGACCGCGCAGTTTGCACTCGATCTGCCGGGCCCGGCGGGCAAGCCGTTGGGCGGATGCCACATCCAGGACCGGTTCACCGTTCGCGGTCGTCTGGCGGATGATGCCCAGGTTCTTATTTCGCAGGACGATGCGCTCGGGCCTGACACGGCCGGAAACCAAACGTTCCCCCAAGCCGGCGCAGGCCTCGATCACGATCCGGCTCGGGCTGCCCGTGACCGGGTCGAGCGTGAAGACCACCCCTGCCGCCTCGGGTGCGATCTGCTGCTGCACGATGACCGCCATTTCGACCTGCTCGTGCTCGATCCCGTTTCGCTTGCGATACTCGTACGCTCGCTCGGTCCACAACGAGGCCCAACATCGCCTAATCGCGTCGAGACAGGCCTCCAGCGAGGTCACGCCCAGAATCGTTTCATACTGCCCGGCAAAAGAATGCCCCGGCAGATCCTCGGCCGTCGCCGACGAGCGCACCGCCACCGCATCGGCCCCCAGTCGATGGTACGCCGCTTCGATTTGCCCACGCAGACAGTCCGTCAGAGGCGACATCACGATAAGCTGCCGGATCTGCTCAAGAGCCGACTGTTGACCTTCCAGCTGCGCGTCGAGCGTATCCAGAAGCACCGCAATGCGAGAGCGAAGGCCACCCGTCTCCAGGTGCTCCCGGAAGGCTGCCGTCGTGATGAAGAAGCCCGGCGGAACCTTCATCCCAAGCCCCCGCAGTCTGCACAAACTGGCCGCCTTCGAACCGACCAAGACCCTCGTTCCCGGCGGCAACCGCCTGCCCAACCATGCGATCATCTGTTCCACGTCAACTCCACACGGTCCGGCTAACCTCAGGATAGGTCACCGGCGGTCCGCCGGCTCCCGCCGCAACACCCTTCTGCCATGTCAGCAAGACGCACCTCGGACCAGTGTGTTGCAGACAGACTTGTGGGTCAAGAACCAACCTTACAGCGGACGGTGAAGGAAACCGACGGTGGATTCCATGATGCGAGCCTGGAGCTGCTGGGAGTGTTCGGCGGTTTCGCATTCGAGGTCTTCGAGGTTGGCCCGGCAGAAACGGCAGCCCAGTACGTTGAGGTGGAAATCCACGTACCGCTGCCAGTCGTCGCTGAGCGTGCGAAGCAGGAAACCGCCGATTGTGCTGCGCTTGGGGCAACTGAAGCGATGGTATTCCCAGATGTCCGTCAGAAGCCCCTCGAAATCCCCCGGCGAGGGGTCCGAGGCGATCTTCTTGTGCTCGACGAAGCTGCGGATCTGTTTGAGACTGCGATGCTTGACCAGGGCGACGGTCTTCTCGTCGATGTTCATCGTCTCGGCGACGCGTTTGTTGGGCAACTGGCAGTACAGCAGCAGCTCGATGATCTGCAAGTCACGGAACCGCAGGGCCTTCTTGAAACCGTCCACCAGCTCTTCCATCGCCTCAGCCAGCACCGTCTTCCGGAGGTCGTACTGCTCGTCGGCCCGGGCGTACCAACTGGCGGTCTGAACCGGGCCGGCCACCTGCTCGAAGGCGTCGGAGGAGCCTTCGTCGGTATCGCCCTCGTAGGCATCCTGGATCAGGCAGACCTTCCGCGCATCCTTGCGACGGTAGCTGTCGATGATCTTACGCCGGATCAGAGAGAAGAGATACGTTTCGAGGTCACACTCGCCGCGAAACCGGTCCAGACTGCGGACGAACGCAATGAAGGCGTCCTGCACCACATCCTCCGCGTCGGCACGTTGGGGGAGCTTAGCGCGGGCAAAACGCAGCAGGCGGCCTCGATACCGCCCGATGAAGTCCGACCACGCCTGCTGGTCACCCTGGCGAATCTTGTCCAGGAAGTACTGTTCCGGCTTCGAAACCTTGTCCATGTGCCGTCGCTCGTCTCTGGTCGCTCGTCTATCGCACCCCCCGAGCGACGGGCGACGAGCGACGCTGCCCTGTCACCTCAGGACCAGGAATATGGCAATGATACCCGCGATCGCCAGGACGGTCCCGGCGATCCGCAAGGTCCATTCATAATACCCTTTGGTGGCCATGTTAAGGAAGAGATAGGCGACCACAATCACGACCAGAACACCGAGACCCGAGAGAATCACGCGGGCCCATGTCATCCTCTCGCCGTGCATCTGGGCGTTTTTGCGTGCGGTGAGCCAGGCGAGTTTGTCGGGTGCGGCATCGATCAGCAGGGCGTGGCGCCACAGGGGGCCGGAGATACCGTCGAAGCTCTGCACGAACTGGTCGGCAACCAGGTCGCCTTCGAGCAGATCCTCGTAGCTTGTCGCCAATTGGCGAGAGGCATCCCGCATCGCCTGGTGACGCGCCGCGTTCTGGTCCGTGCAGGTCTCCCACGACCGGGCGACCAGGAAGTGCCTGTCGGGCTTGTCGGCGACAAACGACGAGAAATCCTCGACCCAGGGCTTTTCCACGAAATGCTGGCGGACCGTCGCCTCCCGATCTCGACTCCGGGCGCTGGCCAACACGTCACTGCTGAGGATCGTCGAGCCGCCCGACCGATCCCAGGGCGAGGGCAGCGCCTGGAGGTCGGTGAATCGCAACGTGACGCCGATCTCCTCGAAGCCGATGTTTCGCGTCGCCGCCGTGAGCGAACAGGGAACCTCGGGCAGCAGTGATGCAAGCCCTTTCTTGAACTCCGTGACCAGCCATTTCTCGTGGTCTTCCTGGAAAAGAACGATCTCGGTCGGCCCGTTGGCGTCCGCAATCATCTCTCGAATCGGCCTGGCCATGCGCCGGCCCAGCGCCCGAACGGCCGCCCGCCTGGAGGGATAGACGTCCGCTTCGAACTCCTGCTCGACGCCCTCCGACCAGATGGGCGAGGACGACACCGAAGGCGCTGTCGGCGCCGGTGGAGCGATGGGACTGATGGGACTCACAGGACCGACGCTTTCGGGCAGCCTGATCGTCGCCTGCTGATACGCGGCATGCCCGTGCGACCGACGCAGCCACAGACCCGCGCCGAGCAGAGCCATGACGACCACAGCGACGATCACCGTTGCTCCCGCCTTCGGCGACTTGTGCAACAGGAGGATGAGCAGAACAAACAGGAATGGAATCGGAATACCAAAGAAAGGGATCTTCCCTCCATCCGGCGCAAAACTCGGCATCAAACCCTTGTGCATCCCAACTGGAAGGAGAATCATGGCGGCAAAGACGGCGAAACAAATCAATCCACCGACCACCCACGCGCCTACCCTGGGTGATTGCCTCAGCAGCAGGATCAGCAGCACGAAGATGAATGGGATCGGGATGAGGAACATCGGCATCATAAGACTACCCCCTGATTGGGCATCGGTGCGAAGATCGGCGTTTGGCGGCGCGGGGGCCAGGCCAGCAACAATATCGAGACCAGGGCGACCACGCCCGCGAAGATCGCTTCCTCCTGACTGAAGGCGCTGAAGATCCGCTCCAGCGCGGGGCCCCAATCACTCTGCCGCATCAGATTGGCGACCTCCCTGGCCTCCGAGGAGGACATGGCCTCGCCCCGGAACAGCGAGATCGCCCAGAAGAACCCGCCCAATCCGAGCAGGGCGCGGATCAGATGCGTCGGTCCGAAGCGGCGCCGGCCGACCATGATCAGAACCGCCGCGACGAACAGCAGCACCACGATGAGCAGTCCTCCCCCCTGCTCCACTGTCCTCGGCCATTCGGCGCTGTGGAAGACCCCTTCCAACTCCTGCGCGATCGCGGGATCGGGCCAGCCAGCCGCCACCACCACGGGAAGGTGCAGGCCGATAGCCAGGCCGACCAGGATCGCCGCAAGCAGCAGAGTGTGCCCCAGCCCACAGACCAGACCGCTGAACGGATGCCACGGCTCATAGATGATCGTCCCGGTGCTCGCATAGGAAGGCGAGGACGGCGGCTCGTTTCGTGCCGGCGCCGCAGCAGCGGCGGCAGGTTCGCTCGGCACGACCGACGCAGCGTCCCTGCCCCCTACCGGTGACGCCGCGACCCCTGGATGATCCGGCATTTCCACCGTCCCAGCAGTCGGACCGTGCCAGTTCACCACGGGCAGACCGTTCTTGTCCTCGAACTGACCGGACAAGATCATGATGATGTCGATGAGCTGGCCAATGACGAACAGGCCCAACGTAAAGAACCAGATAATGCCGGTCCCGATCTTGCCGACATAGAAGCGATGCAGACCGGGCACAGGCCCTGCGACGGCCAGAAGCAGTGCCCAGAATCGCTTGGCGGGCGAAACCGCTCCGCTCGGCGGAACCCGGCGATTGCACGACCGCTCGTGCAGAGGACGCACACTGTCATCCGCCAGGGTGACATCGCGCACGCCGAACACGCGAGGCGGCGCAAACAGCAGCACGAGAAACAGGATGTTCGGAAAGATGATGAAGAAGAGGAATGCGCCGAACGGCGGGCCCCCATGCGTGGTGCCGAGCAGAATCGACGCGGTGACCGTCGTCTGGACGCAGGCGGTCAGCAGCAGCGGTCGAATGAGGTATCGGTACCAGCCGGTAAACCGCCCGCGGAACATCATGACGAAACACAGCAGCGAGAAGATGAAGGCATCGACGCCCAAGGCGATGGCAAACCCGAAGTCATTGCCGTGCATGCTCGTGCCGGCCAGGATACAGAGGAACAGCCCGAATCCGATGCTCGCCAGCCACGCGAACATCCACAGCGGGCGGGCATAGGGCGCGACGGGACGAGCACAGACGCCGGAGCGAGATTGCCGCTCGGGCGATTGCGCCGCTCGGGCATGAACGCTCAGCACCTCGGCAACGGGCCGACCGAACGGGCTGGCCGCCTGGACTACCAGGACAATGCCGGCCAGCGCACAGGCCGCGGCCACCGGCTCGAGCCCGAACACCCCGCCACTGACGTAACCGAGGAAGCCGATCCACAACGCATGTCCCAGCACGACGCGCTTCTCCCGCTGCGGGTCGCTGAGTTTCCACCAGTCCACGAGCAGCATCGGCAGAGCCAGAGCCAGGACCCTTCCGCCCCACTGGCCCATGAAGCCGCCGAAGAACGGGAACCACCCGAATGGAAACGGGCCGTGCCATCCGCCCCGCCCCCCGCCGAACGCATGGCCGCCGAAGACCTGGGCCACGATGGATGCCACCAGCACCGCAACGAAGGCGGCGCCAAAACACGTCCCCGCCCGGCCCAGCCAGCGGGCATCCTCGTCCAGGGTCGCCCACCACTGACGGCGTGAGTAGAGGATGATCCGCGACGCGACACCGACCAGCACGAAGACGGTCATTGCCAGCGGAAGCGCATCCTGACTGCGCATCTGGCCCAGCAGTGCCGCGCCGAAGCTGACGGTCGCCATCGTCATCAGGGCCAGGGTGCGGCGTTGATTCGGACTGATCGGATCGGCAATCGTGACGCGGGAGGGTCCCGTCTTCTGGGCGCGCTCCTTGGCGACCTTGAGCTTCTCGGCCATCTGTCCGCTGAACACTTCGACCTTCTTGGCGAAGAGCTCGGCCTTCTTGCCGATCTCTTTGCTGAAGTCGACCTGGTCCGGTGCCTGCCTGGCGCCGGCCCGCTCGGCTCCGGCGGCCTTGGCCTGGCCCATCTTGTGGGCGATATGCTCGGCGACGACGGACAGCTCCTCCGGCGAGAACTGCGAGACGCTGTTGCGCACGTGCTCGGCGCCGAAGACGTCCTCGACCATCTGCTGCACCGTCTGGTATCGCTCGTCGGGGTCCTTGGCCAGGGCCTTGCGAATCACGCGGCGGAACGGCTCCTCGACGTGTTCGAGCGGCGGCGCCGCGGTCATGTGCTTCATCAGGATCTCGGCCGGACTGGAACCAAGGAACGGAACCTGCCCCGTCAGCATCTCATAGAGCAGGACGCCGAGCGCGTAGATGTCGACGCTGCGGTCATACCGCCCTGCGCCGATCTCCGGCGCCATGTAGTGGACCGTTCCGACCGTGATCGTGTGGCTGACGTGCCGGCTGGCGCTGATCGCCTTGGTCAGGCCGTAGTCGCCGATCTTCACGTAGCCGTTCTCGTAGAAGATGTTGCTGGGCTTCAGGTCGCGGTGCACGATCCCGCACTCGTGCAGGTACGACAGCCCTTTGGCGATTTCACGCAGGAAGAAAGCCGCCTTCTGCGTGCCCAGCCCCCCGGGCGACTCTTTCAGCAGATCGCTCAACGCCGGGCCGGAGACGTATTCCATGATGACGAAAGGCCGGCCCTGATCGTTGTACTTGACGTCGAAGACCGTGACCAGGTGCGGGCTCTTGAGGTTCATGCACTGGCTGATCCCGCGCAGCTCGATCTGCTCGTGGCTCTGGATCACCTTGAGCGCCACCTGCCGGCCGCTGTCGCTGACGGCATAGTAGACCTCGCCGAAGCCGCCTCGCCCGGCCGCACGCTGGATGGTGTATCCCTCCAGCGGTCGATCTCCATACTTGTATTGGTACGCGTCCATAGTCTTTTCTGCCGGATTAAAAGATCGTCGTCACTTACCTTGCTTGCTGCTACGCATGAAACTTGGCCAGGACCATGGACATTTTGCCGATCCGAATCGGCTGGTCCATCGTCAGGCCCTTTTCCGGCTGCATCGGTCGGTTGTCGATCGTGACAGGCTGGCTCGCTCGGCACAGCAGTCGGTCGTTCTGCTCGAAAAACGTGATGGTGTCTTCGAGGTGTTCGCTCTGCACGTGATGATTTGTATAGGGTCCGACGAGAATGTCACGACCCATCAGAAGAACGTGTCGGATGTCGGGTCGGCCGAGCCTGGCGCCGCTCAGCAGCAACAGAGCGGTCGTGCTGGCCGGGTTGGGCAAACGGAACCGCAGCCGGCATCTCGGAGACAGCGCGATCGTGTCGCCGTCGGCCAGCAGCTTCTCGGTCAGGGATTCGCCGTTGACCTGAACGGCGCTTTGCGACCGCACGAAGTAATCCGCGTCGACGCGCTCGATGCTGACCACCGGCAGGTTGGGCTCGGCCATCAACCCCAGCATCGGTCGGGCCGACGAGCTGACCGGACCGATCGTCACACGCGCCTCGCGAAAAACGAGATAGCTGCCGATCCCGTCCATCTGCATAACGAACTCCGAAGGCAGCGGTGATGTGTCCCTGTTGTCCATTCGCGCATCCATATTTCGAACGATCCGAGGCGGCCGTTCCTGATGCGCAGGAACATCCATCTCGCCGCCTTCCATCACCTGTTCTTGGCTTCCGGCGGCGTCCGCAATGCTCAGGCCCAGCGGCCCGGCATCGAGCTCTTCGAGCGCTTCGGCCGCCTGTTTCACGTCGCCGATGGCCTTGTCCAGCCACCGGGCCGACGGGTACATCGCCTTGACCTTCCGCAGCAGCGGCAGCGCCGCGCCGGGTCGGCCCGCCGCCACCAGCTCTGCCGCCTGGTGGCATTGCGTCAGCGCCCTGCGCAGCTCGGTCATCTCCGGACTGTCGCCGTCCAGCGGAGCCAGTCTCTGCAACAGCAACTGGGCGCGATCGATGCGTCCCTGCTCCAAACCAGCCTGGACCTGCTCGCCGGCGAGCTTGCGGATTCGACCGAGCAGCTCACCTGCCCGGCCGTTCCGCGCCTTGACGACACCGGCGGCACGGATGAAATCCACCGCCGCGACGATATCACTTCGCTTCAGCGCCTCCTCGGCTTTGGCGACCGCGTCTTCGGCGTGCAGCCGGGCGGCCGCCAATTCCTGCTTCAGCATCTCGGCCTGGGCATCGCCAGGATTCGCCTCCGCCAGGATTTGACCGCCGACGGAGTGCCATCCATCGGCGATCCGTTCTCTGGCCTGCGCCACGCGAAAGGCGTCCTGCTCGTGCCCCTGCTGCCGCTCGACGATGGCCCGGCAGACCGCCTCACGCAATTCAGCCACATCGGCGCCGTTGCCCGCCAGCTTCTCGGCCTTGTTGCAGTCGGCCAGCGCCAAATCCAGACGGCTGCCCTCCAGGGCCTCGCGAGCCCGCTGGAGATAGGCCCGCGTGAGCCGGCCGACCAGCCTCTGGCCGTGGCGATGATGCCGGACGTCCTCGGACTTGGCGATCTCGAAGGCCTCATCGAGCCGGCCGTCGGCCAACGCGCACTCTGCTTGCTTGATTCGCAGGATCAACACGACAAGGCTCCTTCTCGTTGCGAGCGCCGGTGAAGCTGGCCTGTTTCGATTCTATCACTCGGCGCGGGTCTGTGCAATGCAGCCCTACCTGGCGGATGATGGTCCATTCGGTTCTGCGAGAGCGGCTGCCCGACGCCTCCGTCGGGCAGCGAAAAGCTTCGTCCTTATTAGTTAGACGCCTCAGGACCGTGCGCCTTCGCAACCGGCGACGGATTTGCTTCGGCCGGCGCCTCGTGCTCCTGGAAGTACTCGTCCACCTGAGCGACAAGGTCCGCTTCGAGAACGGTATCGACCGGGATCGCCTCGACAAAGCGGCTCTCGTGCGCCAACACGCGCTCCGCCACGTCCAGACGCTTCTGGATCTGGGCAATCAGCTTCTCGGTCTGGGCCAGCTTGCCGTTATCGACCTGGACCTTCGAGCCGACGGAGGCCGCCTTCACGATCCGATACTGGCTGGCCAGCGTCTCGATCTTGTTCTCGAGGATGTGCTTCTGCGACCGCGTCTTCTCGAGCAACTGCACGGCGGCGTTGAGCGAGTTCTCCCGCGAGGCCAGCAGACGCTGCTTGCTCGCCAGAACCAACTCGCTCTCTTTGATCCGCTCGAACCGCGCCGCCAGATCGGCCTTGACGTCCTCGCGGCTATACTGCCGGCCCGCGAAGGAGTATTGCGCCTGATGGGTTTCCAGCGAGCCACGAAGCGTTTTGATCTTGGCGCGTTCGTCTTCGAGACCTTCCTGGTTCTTGGCGATCTCGCCCTTGAGCGCGGCCACTTCCACCTCTTCCTGGGCGATCAGCCGGATGTTGGCGTGCATCTCCGGGATGATCTCTTCCAGCAGATCGCGGGCCCGACGCAACTCGAACTCGATCGGGACCGAGTCCTTGACCACCGTCCGCACGCCCTTGGCGGAACTGCGGGCGTAGCTGACGATGTCCTTTCCGAACAGCAAACCGCCGGCCAGCCCCAGGCCGACCGTTGCCATTGCCCCAATTTTCAGCCATTTCGTAATCATTTTCGAACTCCTCAAATCTCGTTAACCCCACTGAATGCCTGGTTTCGGCCTTGATTTGGCCACATTGGGTTGGTCGCAGGCCAAAACCGTTTATTGCGGAGAAATTCCGCGACCGGCAGGGAGGCGGAGTCTGACGATGCTTTTCTGGCCGATCAGCCCCGTTTTTCTCGGGCGTGCGCCTGGTTGCCAGTCGCAACCTTGCAGACCGGCAGCGCATTGGATAACATGCGGCGTCAACGATCCGGAACCACCGATCCCTACGACGGCAAGGAGAGCATGCGATGAAGGTTGTGGCATTCAATGGAAGCGCCCGAAAAGACGGCAACACCGCCATTCTGGTCCGCCAGGTCTTCGCGGAACTGGAGGCTGAAGGCATCGAAACGGAACTGGTCCAGTTGGCCGGTCAGACCATTCGAGGCTGCACCGCGTGCGGCCAGTGCTTCAAGAACAAGAACCGCCGATGCGTCGTCGACAGCGACGTCGCCAACGACTGCATCGAGAAGATGGTCCAGGCCGACGGCATCATCCTGGCGTCGCCGACCTATTTCGCGGATGTGACGACGGAGATGAAGGCCCTGATCGACCGGGCCGGGTTCGTCGCGCGCGCCAACGGCGACATGCTCCGACGCAAGGTGGGTGCCGCGGTGGTAGCCGTCCGGCGGGCCGGCTCCATCCACGCCTTCGACACGATCAACCACTTCTTCCTGATCGGCCAGATGATCGTACCCGGCTCGAGCTACTGGAACATAGGCATCGGCCGTGCCGCTGGCGAGGTCGAGCGGGACGAGGAAGGCCTGCAAACCATGCGAACCCTCGGCCAGAACATGGCCTGGCTACTCAAGAGGATCACGTAGCCGACTGGGCAGAGCATTCGTGGATGACCAACAAGAAAGGGGCCTGCACCTTGGTGTGCAGGCCCCTGGACATACCTTTCGCCGCCGGGGGGCGGCTTCAACCGTCACCCGAAGCCAATGCTACTGG
>CAZNSM010000104.1:0-17267 GCA_964575615.1 uncultured Pirellulales bacterium
CATGTCGATGCGTGTCTTGTTCTGCGTCGTTCTGCTTGCCGCCGTTTCTCTCTGTGCGGAGGCCCAGAATGCTCCGGCGGGCGGCTCGTCGATCCGAATCGTCTCGGTGCGTCCGACGGTTCTGTTCTCGCGCGACAAGGATGGACTGGTCCAAACGGTCGAGGTTGCCGTCCAGAACGCCGGCGATACCGTCCAAGGCGACCTCGAAGTCCGGATCGGCTCGGCCCGTCGATCGGTGAGTCTCGGACCGATCCCGCAAGGCGAGTCCACGCGGCGATTCCAGGCGCCGGATGTTCGGAAAGCGGCGTCCGCGGAGCTTGTTCTGCGAGCGGGCGGCAAGGTCCTGGCCACGCACCGAGCCCCGTGGCAGCCTCGCAAACACTGGACCATCTACTTTGTGCCGATCACGCACCATGACCTGGGCTACACCGACACGATTGAGAACGTCCTGAACCTCTACGCGGGCTTCTACGACGACGTGCTGCGATTCTGCGACGAGACCGGCGACTGGCCGGACGAGGCGAGGTACCGCTACACGCTGGAGGGGACTTGGTCGCTGGCGCATTTCATCGAGAACAGGCCCCAGGAAACGGTCGACCGATTCGCAGCCTACGTCCGGCAGGGTCGGATCGAAATCGGCGCCCTGTTCGGCAACGAGATCGACAGCCTGTGCGGACACGAGCAGCAAATCCGGCTGATGTATCCGTCGTTCCGGTTCGTGCAGCAGTACGGCGGCGAGATCTCCGTCGGCTCGATCACCGATCTGCCCGGTCTGAGCTGGGGGCTGGCGTCCGTCCTTTCGGGCGCGGACATCAAGTACTTCTTCGCCGGGCTGCCCACCTATTTCGAATGGGGCCGCAACGACATCCACACGTTCTGGGACGAGGCGGCCATTCTTCGTCGCGGCCGGCCCGACGCCTTCCGCTGGCAGGGACCGGACGGCCGGACGGTGCTGGTCTACTACCAGGGCAGCTACGGTTTCTTCAGCCGCGTGATCGGGCCGGATACCTATGACGAAGTCATGAAGGCGCTGCCCGGCATGCTCGACGAGATGGACGAGCGGGGTTCGCCGTTCGACGTGATGCGGTACATCCACAACGGCGTGGACAACCATCCGCCGGACAGGAGAATCAGCGAGGTCGTCAGGCGGTGGAACGAGAAGTGGGCATATCCGAGGCTCGTCGTCGCCACGAATACCATGTTCTTCAAAGCTCTCGACAAGCAGTGCGGCGACGTCCGCACGTTTCGCGGCGAGCTGCCCCACACCGACTACGTGGTAGGGGCGGTCTCGACGGCCAAAGAGACCACCATCAACCGCCTGACCCACGACAAGCTGCTCTCGGCGGAGAAGGCCGCGACGATCGCCTCGCTGGTCTGCAATCAGCCGTATCCGGCACAGAAAATCGCCCGTGCGTATGACGATGTGCTCCTCTACGACGAGCACACCTGGGGCAAGGACTATCCGGCGGGCGAGCTTCAGGACTGGGCCTGGAATGAAAAGAGCCACTACGCCTACCGCGCCGCCGGGCTGGCCCAGTCCGTGCTGTCAGGGGGCTTGCAGAGCATCGCCCGGAACATCCGACTGGAGAAATCCGGGCGTCATGTCGTGGTCTTCAATCCGCTGGCCTTCGACCGGACCGATGTGGTGCGTGTGACGAAATGTGCCGTGGAAGGCCCGTTCGATCTGATCGATACGGCCACCGGGCAGGCGGTGCCTTGCCAAGTCGTCAAGCTGGCCGGCCCGCTGGCGGCCGTTCCCTATGCCCCGCACCGCTGGGCGCGCGGGCAATTCGAGGGACATGAGCTGTTCGATCTCGTGTTTGTCGCCGAGCAAGTCCCCTCCATGGGCTACAAGACCTATCGCATCGTCCCGCGTCAGGATGCGGCCGAAGAGGATAGTGGGCCGGCCGTCACAGGGAACACCATCGAGAATCGCTTCTTCCGGGTCACGCTTGACCCGCAAACCGGCGCGATCGCGAGCCTCTACGACAAAGACTTGTCGCGCGAGCTGGTGGACCGGCAGGCGCCGGACAAACTGAACCAGTTCGTAGCCAAGTGGGTGCAGACGAGCAATCGCGAAGGCCCGGTGTGCGCCGAGATCCGGCCTGGGCAGAAAGGGCCGGTCTATGCGAGCCTCGTCGCCCGCGGCTGCGGCCCGGGCTGTCCGCAGATCGTCCAGGAGGTGGTCCTGTACGACCGGATCAAGCGGATCGACCTGTTCAACCGCGTCCTGAAGGATTCGACGCCGCTGCTGGAGATCTACTTCGCGTTTCCGTTCGAGGTTGACAAGCCCGCGTTTCGGTTCGAAGGCTCCAACTCGGTGATCGAGCCGCTGCGGGACCAGTTCCCAGGCTCGAACTCGAACTACTACGCCGTGCAGCACTGGGCGAGCGTGTCGAACGCGGATGTGGGAATCACGCTCTCGCCCGTGGAGTCACACCTGATCGAGTTCGGCGGCCTGTGGCCCTGCTACGTCTCGCAGGCCCACCACGGTGTGACGGCGCCGGACTTCGGGCAACCCTTCGTTGCGCCCGAGCAGCTCACGAACGGGTACATGTACGCCTTCGTCCTGGACAGCAACTTCCGCACGAACTTCCAGCCGGTGCAGCAGAGCGACCTCCTCTTCCGTTATTGCCTGACCAGCCATGATGGGCCGCAGGCCAACCGCGTGAATCGTGACTTCGGCTGGTCTGCCCACAATCCGCTCACCGCCGTGGTGATCGATGGGCCCAGGCAGGGCGCCTTGGAGGACCAGGCGAGCTTCTGCCGATTGGAGCCGCCGAATGTGTGGCTCACTGCCATCAAGCAGGCGGAGGACGGTCAGGGAGTAATTGTCCGCCTGATCGAGACCGACGGCAAGCCGACGACCGCGACGCTCAGCGTGCCGGGCTTAAGTATCGAAAAGACCTGGCAGACGAACCTCGTGGAGGTCAATCAGGCTGAACTGGAGTCGGCGGAGAGCGCTGTGGCCGTACCCGTCAGGGCGTTCGGCATCACCACCGTGCGATTGCAGTCTCGTCCTCGGTAGGAGGTCATAGTTGTGTTTGGGCTTTGCCTCTTGGAGAAGCGGCTTCTTCTCCAGGCTCATTGCTGCCGCGCGGCTTTCACCACCGCGAAGAATGCCTCCTTGGGCTGGCCGTTGCGATCGAACAGCAGCGGCGAGCCTCCGATCCAGGACGTCTTGTCGTAGACGCCCCAGAAGGTCACGCGAGTGATGTCCTTCTTGTGCGCGAGCAGGACGGAGAAGATCTCGGCGTACTTGTCGGCGAGCTTCTTCTGTGTCTCGGCGGCTGCGGCGGCCGGATCGTCCGTGTTGGCCCGGCTGACCCGGCTGATATCGGCGCCGCGATAGCCGCGGGCCTGCGTGCGAATGTCCAATTCCGTGACCATGACTTTGACGCCGGCAGCGGCCAGGGATGTGATGGCGTATTCGAGGCCTTCGACGCTGGGGTGCGTCAGCCCGCCGTGCAGTTGAATGCCGACGCCGTCAATGCGGAGTCCCTTGGACTTGAAGTGCTTCACGATTGCGATTGCGCCGTCGCACTTGGCCTTGGACGTCTCGAGATTGTAGTCATTGTAGTACAGTTCCGCATCGGGGTCGGCTTCGTGCGCCCACCGGAAGGCGCATTCGATGAAGTCGTACTTCTGGTCCTCGGAGCCTTCACCGATGATTCGCCGCCACGGGCTGTTTCGCAGCGTGCCGTCTTCGTCGAGGGCTTCGTTCACCACATCCCAGCCCTTGATCCGGCCCTTGTAGCGGCCGACGACGGCCATGATGTGGTCTTTCATGCGAGCCAGCAGGGCATCCCGTGTGATCTCGCCGCCCGAATCGTCCTGAAACACCCATCGAGGCGTCTGGGCATGCCAGACGAGGCAATGGCCGATGACGGACATCCTGTTCTTCTCGCCGAAGGCCACGAAACTGTCGGCCGGCTCCCAGTTGTATCGGTCGGGCCGGGGATGGATGAGCTGCCACTTCAGGTCGTTCTCTGCGGTGATCGTGTTGAAATGCTTCTCGACGATGGCGGCGGCATTGGGGTCCCGCCCTGTCACCACGGTGCGGTTCGGGGCCCCGCCGATCAGGAAGTGGTCCTGGAAGACGTCCTTCAACGCCGGCACATCCTGCCCGCCGGCGCACGGAGCCGCACCGATCCACAGGATCGCCAGGCTCGCGACGGTGACAATCTTCTGCTTACTCACTGCATGCTCCTTTCGCTGAGGCACTACCTCCCGGAATGGTCCAGTTTCAAAAGGCCGAGCTGATACGGCAACAGCTCGTAGCGTCCGCCGCTCGCCGGATCGCGACCCTGGTAAAGAAGCTGGAGATTGTCGGGATCGAGGACCATTCTCTCATCATATCCGTCGCGAATCAGCTCCCCGTGACTGATGTCCCTCGTCCAGGGCTGCACGCCGTCTTCAAACGTGACGTTGTTGATCCCTGCGAAAGGCGTATCCCACGAATCGGCGCCCGGCACGGGGGTCCATCCCCCATCAAGGCGGTCGGAGACCCAGGCGCGATAGTACCGTGCCGGGCTCAGGGCCTCGATCAGAGTCAGATAGGTGTTGGCGCCCTTGATCTTGTAGGTGATGCTCGCCTCGAAGAGGTTGTCTCGGCGGTCCTGGATGGCAATCTCGGGATCGCTCATACCCTTGGGGAAGTCTTCGATCTTCGTTCGGCTGCGATAGAAGTTGCCGTCATCGCCTGTGAAGAACAGGTAGGCATGTGTGTCGTCGCAGATCACGTGGTAGTCGATCGGAAGCCTCGGGGCGCTCGCGGGCAGCTTGTCAAAAAACGTCTGCGGCGCCGTCCACGTCTGCGGCCTGGAAATGTCGTCGGTGGTGGAGTACGCCGGCGGCTGTGTCTGGTAAACGAGATACCACTTCTCGTGCGGCGTGAAATAGAACAGGTGTGGCGCACACTTGTATCCCCTCAGATTCGGATTCTGATCGAGGAAGTGCAGCTTGGCGTTGGGGGCATCGGACCAGTCCTTGAAATTCAGATACACCATGTTCCAGGTCCTGGCGGACGTCGAGTAGACGGTCGCGTAGATGTGCCAAAGGTCGTTGTAGCGGACTACGGTCGGGTCTTTGACGGACACGATGGTGTGCGTCTCGTCCGAGATCGGCCTGATCAGTGCGCCTGTGGACTTCCACCGGAGCGGCGTGGCAAAGGGCGGCTTGGCGACGTCTGCACGGACCGCCTGCGGCGAAGCCGACACAAGCTCGTCGCTCACACGATAGTAGTCGAAATCGACGAACCCGCCCGGCGTCCTGGTCGCGAAATTGAACAATCCGAAGCGGTAGCCCATGAAGTGCGGCAGGGTGTAGGCCATCGGAAGGGTGGTGCCGATCTTCGTCCACGTCGTTCCGTCCAGGCTGTAGTAGAAATCGGCCTTGTCCGTACGCTGGCGGAAGTCGCAGTCGATCCTCAGATACACGCTCTGCTGCGCAAGTGGAACGCTCTCGATCTCCTCGGGCGCGTTGGATTGAGCGCTGACCATGACGATCGACTTGGTGTCGCCCTGCCTCTTGACGCCGACGAAGCCGTACCGTTTCTGGAGAGCGATCAGGCCGGCGCAATCGCCGTCCTTCATGTTGCCCACTTCCATTTTCGTAGTCGCGGAACTGACCGGGCCGAAGGTCCGCTGGGTAAGGGTGTTGCGGGCCTGGAGGACATCGCCGTCCGCCCGCCCCGTGGTCAGCCGCAGGTAACCGCTCCGTTCGCCGATGGACCAGTAGCGAGGATCGGGATTGTGGTTCCATTGCCACGCCAGGGGCAGCGGTTCGCCGGACTTGCGATCGAATTCGTCACAGGCCACAAGGTTCCCAAGTCCCTGTTTGTTCACGTCGATATTGAGTGTCGTGGGCGCCTTTCCATCGATGCCCAGGACCGGCCAGCCGTCCTCCCATCGGACGGGCACAAGCCAGGGGCTGCGGCCGACCGAGCCGTTATCCTGGAAGAGAAGGGCGTACCACCGGCCCTCCGGCGTGTCGATCAGGCAGCCTTGGGCGACCCCCTGGTCCTGAAGGACGACCTTGCCTTCGTAGGGGCCGGTGATCCTGTCCGCCCGATGAAGGATCTGCGTGCGCATGCCGCCACGCGGCCAGGTGATGTTCATCACGTAATACCTGCCATCGATCTTGCGCATCTGCGATCCCTCGGCAGGCAGGCTGATATTGGGTCCGGCCACGGCGCTGGCGTTTGGGATCACGACCTCGTTGAAGCCGCCTTTTTTGATGCCCGACAAATCCGGTTCCAGCTCCGTGAGTCGAAGGTTGCCGACGCCATAGAGCATGTAGACCCGACCGTCGTCATCGAAGAACAGAGAATGATCGTGCAACGAAGGTGCAAACGCCGTCTCCTTCCACGGCCCTTTTTCTATGTCCGTGGTCGTGTAGATGTGCGTTCTGCCGCTCGTGCTGGAGAAGGTCGATGCATAGAAGGTCCCATTGTGGTATCGCAGGCAAGGGGCCCAGGACCCTCGGCCGTAGGCGTTTCTGCCGTCTTCCAGTCGGAGGGCCTCGTTGTCGGCCAGGGTATTGTAGGCATAGCCGATCAGCTCCCAGTTGACCAGGTCCTTCGACTTCATGATGGGCAAGCCGGGACTCATGTGCATGGTGGTGCTGGCCATGTAGTAGGTGTCGCCGACGCGAATGGCCGCGACGTCCGGCACATCGGCCCAGATGACGGGATTCCGCGCCGATTTCGCCCGCGCCTGCCCGGCGATCAAAAGAGTGACGCACGTCAATACGAACACATGCAACAGATGCATCGTCATGATATCGGCCTTTGTCAGGCTCCCTGCGTGGGAGCGTGATGGACGAAGATGCTCTTTCATAATGATACTCCTCAGTTGATTCGGTCCCATGGATCGCTTTGATCTCTGGCCACGTTCACGTCTGAACGAGAAGTCACTCCAGGAACGGATCGCCGAAGCAGACCCAGGAATAGTCCGCTCGCCCGGAACAGGTGGCGACCAGCGTCAGAAATCGGGTCTGGGCGGGGATCGGCACGTCCACCTTCTCGACAACGTTCCGCTCGACAGGATAGTGCAGGTGCAGGCGAACGGCGCCATCCAGAAGTACCCAGACATCGGCGGGACTGAACGGCGCCTGAGGCAGGTTCTTGGGGATGCCGCACACGGCGGTGAACCGGTCCATGTGGATGCCTGGGTTGTCCCGGCGAATCCGATTCAGGTCGAAAGTGATTCCTGCGTTCGGATGGAGGGTCAGGGCCGGGTGCGTGGAGGTGCCAAAACTGACCCCATGGAGCCGGGCGGTATGGATCTGCCGACTTGGGATGTCAAAGAACCTGCCGCTGTTTGCCGGGCCGCCATAGTAACTCCCCATCGTCCGGGGACAACCCGAGAAAGTCAAGCCGGTGGAGCTGATCACGACCGGGCCCAAGGCTCCGTTGGGCACGAAGACGCCGTCAACGCCCTGGAACTGCGGCGCCGGCCGGAATGCATTTTGCCGGGCGCGTCGAATCACGGTAGCGGGCCCCTTGAATGTCTGGCCGGTCGCCAAGTCGATGCCCCGGTTCGATCTGCCTGTGCCGCGACCGTTGCCGCCACCCACGATATCCGCCAGATTAAGTCTCCCGGAGCGACTGGAAGGCCGGCCGGACGAGGGCAGTTGCAGAGCGAAGAAATCCTCCCGAGCAGCCAGCCCGCCTCGAATCGTTCGTCCGGCCGCATCCACCGCTGCGGCCTGCCCTTCGTTGACGACGAGCGACGTCGACCGGCCCGATCGGTTCGGATCGAGGGCTACGTTGACGCGGCCTTTCAGAACATGGGCCTCGGTGCTCCCGTCGGAACGGCCAATCACCCCGAATTCCGTGCCCAGGTCCGTGATAAGGGCCGTGGGGGTTCGCACGCGAAAGCCCCTGGCCTCCGAGGAGACCACCGCAACGAGTTCGCCACTTCTCAGGGCCACTTCCCCAACGCTTACCAGCTCGACCTGGCAGGGCGCTTCGAGCAGAAGGCTCGTCCCCTGGTCCAGATCCATCTTCGCCACGCCCTCGCGCAGGTCGTAGGCGCCGACGCGCAACGGTTCGCCCGGACGCGGACATGCCCCTCGCCACTGAGCCTCATATGCCTCGGCCAGCGTGCCGACCGCCGGGCCTTGCGCCTTGTGGCGGAGCAGGCAGAAGGACACCAGGACCAGGGCTCCCAGCGCCACGACCGCCGCAACCGAACGGAGGCGCCGCCCCAGGTGTCCGGGGCGCCCCGGATCTGGGCCGCTTGAGATCGCCCGGATCAGATCCGACTTGGAAAGCTCCCCGGTCACCTGGCTGGAACGGCGGATCACCGCAGAAACCAGCAGACTATCGACGTAGTAGTCCCGCACCCGCGAGTCCTCGCTGATGGCCTTCGCAAGACGCTGCATCTCGTCGGGCTCGAGTTGATCGTCCAGCAGACGCTGGATCAGCTCATCCATATCCGGGAAAGGAGGCGCATTCATGCCGGACGGCTCCCTTCCGCCAGCGTCCGGCGCATGCATCGCAGCAGCACGCTGTTGATCCGGCCAAGGAGGTGGTAGACGTGACGGCGAGACACCTTCAGGTAGGCAGCGATCTCCTCGACCGGGCTGTTGTGTTCGTAACGCATCTTCAGTATCCGCCTGGCCCGGTCGTCCAGGTGGGCTTGGCATTTCCGCAGGGCCTCGATGCGTGCGGCCATTTCGTCCTGGACGGTGGCCATGCGGTCCATCAAGGCCTCGAACAACGAATCCTCGATCAGGACTCGTTTGCTGCGGGCCAGGTTCCGACGGTATTCCAGAATCTGATACCGCATGATGCGAATGCCCCAGGCGGCGAAGTTCGTCCCCGGCTGGAACTGGTCGAACTTCCGCCACATCACGGTCATCCCGTCCTGGAACAAGTCGTCCGCGTCGTTGACGTGAGGCACCAGGGTCAGGATGTAGGCGTAGATCTCCTGTTGGTGCCGTACAAACAGCCCCAGGAAGTCCAGTGTGCGTTTGTCCTGTTCCATGACCAATCCGTGCTGTCTTTGGTTGCGTTTTTCCTATTCTATCACCGGCATAGACCACGACGCGAGATATGAAAAATGCCGAGAAGGTGAGAAAATCTTTCTCAGATTCCCCTTTTTTGTTTCACTCCTGACCTTTCTGAGCGGTGTTATACAGACAGTATCAGCCGGACAGCAGCGGTCTGTTGTTGACGTGACGACGTGATCTGCGAGAATCCGCTCGACTTCTATTCACGGACTGAAGGAGAAATGCCATGAGAGGCAACCTGATTGCACTGGTGTTGATGCTCACGTTCCCATGTTCACTGTGTCCGGCGCAGGCAGATCAGCCGGCCGACGCGAACGATTGGAGGCCTTCAGCCCTCAATCAGCCCGGAAGGCAATATCCCCAAGTCACCTCTGACGGTCGGGTCCGCACCAGCATCTCCGCGCCCCAGGCCCAAAAGGTGGAGCTCGACATAGGAGCTGTGCGATACCCTCTCACCAAAGGCGAGGATGGTGTCTGGACCGGCGGCGAGTCGAAGCCCCAGGATGAGGGGTTTCACTATTACCAGATTTGGATCGACGGGGCCGCAGTTCCGGACCCCGGCAGCCTGTACTTCTACGGCGCCGGCCGCTGGGGCAGCGGCGTGGAATGCCCCGCCAAGGACCAGGACTTCTACGCTCTCAGGAACGTTCCGCACGGCCAGATCCGCGAGAAGCTGTATTACTCCAAGGTCAACAACAGCATGCGTCGGTGCTTCGTCTACACGCCGCCCGACTACGACAAGGACACTACCACCCGTTATCCCGTGTTGTACCTCCAACATGGCGGCGGCGAGGACGAGACGGGCTGGCCCAACCAGGGCAGGACCAATCTGATCATGGACAACCTGATCGCCGAGGGCAAGACCAGGCCCTTCATCATCGTGATGGACAACGGCACCTGGACCACGGCTGCCCCGCCCCGGCGTGCGGAGGGTGGGCGACGCGCGGTCTGGCCCCCGGAAGGCTGGGCCGACAATTTCAAGAAGACCCTTCTGGAAGACATCATCCCCATGATTGACGCCGACTTTCGCACGCTGGCGGACCAGCCGCACCGGGCGATGGCGGGCCTGTCCATGGGCGGCATGCAAACCAGAGTCATCACCCTGGCCAGCCCTGACACGTTCTCCCATGTCGGTATCTTCAGTGGCGGCAGCATCAGCCCGGAGGATGTTAAGAACGCACCCGGTTTCAAAGAGAAGATCAAACTCGTGTTCGTCAGCTACGGCAGCCGCGAACTCGAAAACCGCAGAGCCGGCGGCCCTCGTGGCTTTGGTGGCGACCCCAAAGCGAACACCGATGCACTCAAAGAAGCGGGCATCAACGCCCATTTCTACGTCTCTGGGCTGACGGCTCACGAGTGGCAGAGCTGGCGACGCAGCCTGCACGAGTTCGCTCCACTTCTGTTCAGGGACTAAAGGAGAAGAATCATGAAAAGGAATCTGATCGTACTTGTGTTATCCGTCAGTTTCTCCGGCTCGCTGTGTCTTGGGCAGACGGACCCGCCTGCGGAAGCGAACGACTGGAAACCCTCGACCCTGAACCAGCCGGGCCAGGAGTATCCGCAGGTTAACTCCCAACGCTACGCCCGATTCCGCATCGTAGCGCCTGAAGCCCAGAGCGTCAAGGTGAGTCTGGGCGGCCTGGAACGGGGCGGGTTCTCCCTCGAAAAAGGCGAGGACGGCGTCTGGACGGGTGTCACGCAGAAGCCGCTGGATGAAGGCTTTCACTACTATCATCTCACGGTGGATGGGGGGACGTTCAACGATCCCGGCACTTTGAACTTCTACGGTTCGACGCGGTGGGAAAGCGGCATCGAGATTCCCGCTCATGACCGGGACTTCTACGGTCTCAAAGACGTTCCCCACGGCCGAGTGCAGCAGATTCTCTTTCCTTCGAAGAGCACCGGCGCCTCACGCCGCGCCTTTGTATACACGCCGCCCGACTACGACAAGGACCTGACCAGACGATATCCGGTGCTGTACCTCCAGCACGGCTGGGGCGAGGATGAGACCGCCTGGAGCAACCAGGGCCACGCCAACCTGATCATGGACAACCTGATCGCCGAGGGTAAGACCAGGCCCTTCCTCATCGTGATGACCTACGGCATGACCAACGAAATTCGGTTCGGCGGCCTGAGGAACTTCGATATCGGTCCGTTCCAGACGGTTCTCGTCGACGAACTGATCCCCTACGTCGACGCCAACTTCCGCACGCTCTCCGATCAACCGAATCGCGCCATGGCGGGCCTGTCTATGGGAGGAATGGAGACCAAGACGATCACCCTGAAGAATCTCGACAAGTTCTCCCACATCGGCCTGTTCAGCGGCGGGACCATCTCCCTGGAGGATGTCGACAACACGCCTGGTTTCAAAGAGAAGGTCAAGCTGGTGTTCGTCAGCTACGGCAGCCGCGAACTCGGTGGGGGTCGTCGTGGCGGCGATCCCAAGGCGAACGCCGACGCGCTGCAACAGGCCGGCATCCACAGTGCGTTCTACGTGTCCCCGGACACGGCCCATGAGTTCCTTTCGTGGCGGCGCAGCCTGCGCGAGTTCGCGCCGCTGCTGTTCCGGGACAATACTCCGGCTTCCCAACGCGATGCGGGACAAGCCGCCCGCGGAGGTGATAGGCGAGGCGGATTCGGCGGACCGATCGAGCTGGGCCCGGACGACAAGCCCGCCTTCGATGACCCGCCCGCCGGGTTCAATGCCAGGCGCGAGAATGTCCCGCACGGCGAACTGACGATGGTGGAATATGACTCCAAAACGGTCGGGACGCGTCGAAAGATGCTCGTCTACACGCCGCCCGGCTATTCCAACGATCGCAAGTACCCCGTGCTCTATCTGCTGCACGGCATCGGCGGCGACGAGACGGAATGGCAGCGTCTTTGTCACCCGGAGAACATCCTCGACAACCTGCTGGCCGACGGCAAGATCCAGCCGATGATCGTAGTCATGCCCAACGGCCGGGCGCAGAAGAACGACCGCGCCGAGGGAAGCGTCTTCGCCACCGCCCCGGCCTTCGCCGCATTTGAAGGCGATCTGCTCAAAGACGTGATCCCGGCCATCGAGGCCAGGTATTCGGTTCATGCCGACCGCGAGCATCGGGCTCTGGCCGGTTTGTCGATGGGTGGCGGCCAGGCCCTGAACTTCGGCCTCGGCCATCTCGACGTTTTCGCCTGGGTCGGCGGGTTCTCCTCGGCACCCAACACCAAACCTCCTGCCGAGCTTGTGCCCGATCCGGCGGCGGCCAGAGACAAGCTGAAGCTGCTCTGGCTGGCCTGCGGCAACCAGGACGGCCTGATCCGCATCAGCCAGGGCGTCCACCAGTATCTCAAAGAGAACAACGTGCCGCACGTTTGGCACGTCGATTCCCATGGCCACGACGGGACCGAATGGGCCAAGAACCTGTATCTGTTCGCGCAACACATCTTCAAGGCGCCCGCAGCGGCCGCCGGAAAGTTCGTGCTGCGGGTCGATTGCGGCGCCTTTGAGCCGTTCAAGGACAAGCTCGGCAATATCTGGGCCGCGGACCAGGAGTTGGGCACAGGCAAGACCTGGGGCGCGGACGACGGCATGACTATTGACCGCCCGGAAGTGGGGATCACAGGCACGGACATCCCGCGGATTTACGAGACCGAACGCTACAGCATGGAGTCGTACAAGTTCACGGTGCCCAACGGCAAGTACACCGTGCGTTTGCACTTTGCGGAGACCTTCGAGGGCATCATGGGACCGGGCGAGAGGGTCTTCTCCGTCAGTGTGCCGGGCCAGGAGGTGCTGAAAGACCTCGACCTGTACAAGACCGTCGGGTTTCTCAGGCCCCTGGTCAAAGAGTACAAAGGCGTGTCTGTAGAGAATGGCCAGTTAGTGATCGGCTTCACGCCGAACGTCGAGAACCCCCAGATTTGCGGCATTGAGATTCTGGCAGAGTAGGGAGTTCTCGTGTAGCTGCCGCTCGACATGTGCGGCCGGCATTCGCAGGCTGTGGCCTTTCCGGCGCTACAGGTTTGCGCCGCTTACGTCTGCGGGCCGCTCTGCATAAAGACGGGCTTCAGCGAACGGGCCATCTGGCGGAGAGTTTTCTGCTCCTGCTCAGAGACCGGGCGAAACCCCATCGCCAGGTCCAGGGCCATCTGAAAGAGCGACTCGTCGCCGGGCGGGATCGCGGCCGTGACCGGCTGGCTCAGAGTGAAGTACAGGCCCAGTCCGGCCTCCCGGCGATCGGTCAGCGGCTGATACCAGCACTTGGAGTACCGTTGTCGCATCGGGTCGCCTTCCGGCCACCTCTGTCTGGCCATCGCTTTGAGGGCCAGGATCGCCACACCCTTTGATCGGGCCGCCTCGATCACGCGCGGGCCGAAGCCGCCTTCGTAGAACGTGGCGAAGTTGACGGGAAACAGAATCGAGTCGAATTCGTATCGGTCCATGGCCGCCAGCGCCGCTTCCTCCGAGTGAGCCGAAAACCCCAGGTGGCGGACCTGGCCCTGCTTCTTCGCTTCGAGGAAGACCTCCATGGCGCCGCCGGGGCCGAACGCCGCGTCCACGTCCTTCTGCACGTCGGTGATCGCGTGAAGCTGGTAGAGGTCGAGGTGGTCCGTCCGCAACCGTCGCAGCGACTCCTCCAATTCGGCCGCGGCGCCCTCCTTCGTGCGCTGCGTGGTCTTGCAGGCCAGGAAGACGTCCTTGCGATAGGGCTCCAGAGCTGGCCCGAGCTTGATCTCGGCGTCCCCGTAGGTCGGCGCGACGTCGAAGTAGTTGACGCCTTTCTCAACCGCCTGGGCAACCACACGGTTGGCGTGCTCCTGCTCGGCGCCGCTGACGACGATCCCTCCGAAGCCGAGGATGCTCAACCGCTCGCCGGTACGACCGTACGACCGTCGCGGCAGCTTCGCAGGGTTTGAGCTATCGCCGCCCGGCCCGCCTGCCCCGGCCGCACCGCCGCTTCGCCCCAGGATTCCAGCCGCCACCACCGTACCGGCGGCAACCGTTCCGTTCCTCAGGAATTCTCTGCGTCGCATCCAGGATTCTCCTTCGATCTTCCGGCGTCTGCAACCTGCACGATTTACACGATCCACCTGATACGCAGGGCATCGCCACGCGTTCGGCAGTTCCAGGTGGAAAGGCCGGCAGCGACCGAAGTGAGAGACGAACGAGTTGATGTGACGGACGGGGCCAGACATCGCGTCCGGCGGGATTGTCCTCTATGGGGCGGCCTTCGTGACTCCGTGGGACTCCAATCCCGCCCGAACATGGGTGAGCGTAGCCGCGAGCTCTGCCGCGTAGTCGTCCTCCACCACCTCAATGGCGGTGTTCAGGGTTTCCGCCATCAAATCGGCAGGGATCTCGACGACGACCCCCAGCTCGGCAGCCAGGAGCAGGGAAGCCAGATCGGCGCCTTGTTCTGCCAGGGCAGCGACGGGGTCTTCCTGACTCAGCAGGGTTCCGTATAATTCCATTTGGATTCTGAACTCGCTCTCGGCCGCGACGATGAGCGGGGCGGCCACGGCCTCCGAGGTTCCCGCTGTTGCGGCGAAATCGGCCGCATAGGCTTTGCACAGCAGGAGCGGAGCCGACCATCCTCTGGTGCGGGCCGCCAATGCCAGACGCCGGCCGATGTCGGGGTCTTCGTTCCGGCTGATCAGCAGATCGACGGCTGTTTCAATCGCGGCATGTGCCACGGTCGGCAACACTTCGTCGATCACTGTGTTTACGTTGGACACGCCGCCCAGAAGGAGAAACAGCCTGATGCGAGGCTCCAGGACAGCCGCCAGCTCGTTCTGCTTGCGGATCACGTAGCCCTGGCCGGGATGAACGATCGAGCTGATGTGGGCGGTCTGATCTGCACCCCAGGCCTCATTGTGACTGGCGAACCCCAAGGCCAGCGCCTGGTCGCTCTCGAACTTAGTGTTCTCGACCAGCTTCATGAATTCGTAATGTGTCTGCGTCCACAACTGGCCCTGGTAGGGGTCGCCGAACATCACGTTGAACATGTCCGGCAGCACCGCGCCGTACACCTCATTCAGGCTTGAGGTTCCCTGTTGTTCGCCGATCTGGTGGGCGATGTACGCATGGGTGGCCGATCCCCAGCCGTACAGCGGCGTGGATACGCGGCACAGGAGCATGAGGAAAACCGCAGAAAGGAATGCATGTCGGGCCATCTTTCACCTCCGTCACTCAAAGCCGCCTTCAATCGAGACAGAGCCGTGTTCGGCATCCGGGACTGCCGCGAGCACGGAGGTATCCTCCTCCACGAGCGGGCGCTCTGATGACATTAGACCAAATCAAACCATCTGCGTCAACCGCCGGCGGCGATTGCCTCCTGGCGGCTACCGCTGCGCGTTGGCCCAGCGGATGGCGGCGCGGAGCAGCTCGTTGGCGTCCTGAAGATCGAGCTTCTCCTTGATGTGGGCGCGGTAGGTCTCGATGGTCTTGACGCTCAGATACAGCTTCTCGGCCATCTCGCGCGTCCCGTAGCCCTCGCCGATCAGGCGGAAGACCTCGAGTTCGCGGTCGCTGAGCCGGTCGACGGGGGAGGCGCCTTTCTCGCCCGGGCCGGCGATGATCTTGCTGACCATCTTGGCGGCCATCCCCTGACTGACGTAGACCGTGCCCGCCAGGACCCGACGGATGGCGTTGACCACCTCCTCGGTCGCTTCCTGCTTCATGATGTAGCCCCTGGCGCCGGCGCGGAGCGCCCGTTCGGCGTAGATCGCTTCATCGTGCATCGACAATGTCAGCACCGGCAGGCTCGGAAACTGCACCTTGATGTCTTTGATCAATTCGATGCCGCTGGTGGTTCGCAACGAGACGTCGACGATGACCAGGTCGGGGTTCAGCTCGCGGATGCCGCGAATGGCCTGATGCGCATCTTCCGCCTGGCCGCAGACGTACAGATCGTCCTCCTGGTTGATCAGTTGCGCCAGACCCTGTCGAACGATCGGATGGTCGTCGACGATGATGATGCGGCGTTTCTCAGATGGTTCCGTCTTGCCCGGCATCCTTGAGGCCATGCTTCGTCTCCCCTTCGTTGACTCGTACCTGCGCATCGAACGCACAGGCGACCCGGGTTCCGCCGTCGGGGCCGGGCTGCACCTCGATGGTTCCGTCGATCATCTCGGCGCGATGGCGCATCATCTGGAGCCCGATGCCCTTGTGGTCGGTGGGCCATTCCTCGAACCGGCGACCGTCGCTCGTGATCGTCAGCAGCGCACGCGAAGCGGGGGCGCTCAGCTCGATTTGAATGTGACGCGTCTGCCCGTGCCGGACGGCATTGGTCACCGCCTCCTGCGCGATCCGATACAGGTGCAGGGCCATGGAGGCGTCACGCACCGGGACCGCTTGCCGGCACCGGAAGACGCACGAGATGCGGAACACGTTCTGCGTGACCTCCGCCAGGGACTCCAGCGCGGACATCAGGCCGTTTTCATCGAGCGCGACGGGGTGAAGGCCGCGCGACAGATGGCGCGTTTCCTCCACGGCGCTGTTGACCAGGCTCGCGATCTCCTTGGCGTCGCCCGCCTCCGGCATGGCCTGGCGGCGGAGTTTGCGCTCCAGGACCTTGGTCAGGATGGCGACGCCGGTGAGCAACTGGCCAAGGCTGTCGTGCAACTCCTGGCCGATGCGCCGCTGCTCCCGTTCGCTGATTTCGAGCAGATCCCGTTCGAGGCGGCGTCGGCGCTGGGATTCCAGACGCAGGCGTTCGTTGGCCGCCCCCAGCTCGGCCGTCCGCTCGCGCACGCGTTGTTCGAGGCGCTCATTGAGCCGGCGAATCTGCCGCTCGGTTCGGCGACGCCGGCCGATGTCGATGCAGTATTCGAGGACGTGGGTGACCTGCCCCTGTTCGTCGAAGACGGGAAAGGCGTGCACCTCCATGGTCTGCGGATGCCCCGCCGGGTCGCGATGGATGTGTTCGACGGTGACCGGCTGCTTTGTACGGACGACCGTCTCGAGAGGGCACGGATGCCCGGCGTCCTGGCAGGGGGCTGCCCGGCCGTGCGCCAACTGGTAGCAGGTGATATCGTTGCCGGCAGCGGCCCGGCGAGCGGCCCGATTGGCCAGGCGAATCTGATAGCTGTGCGTGTCGATCACGTAGAAGGGGTACTCCAGGGAATCCAACACCGCCTGTGTGAGAACCTCCCCCACTGGAAGCTCCAGGCGGGAACCATTCCCCGGCGTCTGTTCGCCACGGTCTGTCATCACAGAGCCTCCCATGTGGGGGAGCCAACGTCCATTCCTGCCGGGCCGGCCGCAG
>CAZNSM010000105.1:0-13752 GCA_964575615.1 uncultured Pirellulales bacterium
ATCTCTATGCCGAAAAGAAAGGCCGCTCGCACCCGGACCGCATCATCGTGGTGCTGGCACACAAGGATTCGCAGAGCTGGGTCGATTCGCCGGGCGCCAATGACAACGCCATTGGAACCGTCGGCGTGTTGGAAATGGCGCGCGTCCTCGCGGAATACCCTTCCGAGAGCACCATTCGGTTCCTCTTCTGCAACGAGGAGCACACGCCCTGGACCAGCAGGACCGCAGCGCAAAAGGCCAAATCGCGCGGAGACGACATCATCGCCGTGTTCAACCTGGACGGCATCGGCGCCAAGACCGCCGAGCAGACGGCCGCAGGAAAGAAGACCAATGTGACCGCCTACACAAAGCCGGAAGGCCGGCATCTGGCCAAGCTGATGGCCGAGGTGAACGCCCGGTACTCGATCGGTCTCGAACAGCGGATGGCCGAGCGGTCCCAGCCGGGCGATGACGATGGCTCGTTCGTCCTGGCCGGCTACCCGGCGGCGGTGATCAACATCGGGTCCTGGCCTTATGGCGATCCCAACTATCACGCGGAGGGCGATATCCCGGAGGCGTGCGACGTCGACAACGCCGCGATGACGGTGCAGGCGACGCTGGCCGCGGTGCTGACTCTCGACCGTCGCTTCTGAAGCAACACGGGACAAGACTCATCGCGCGCCCGCCGACGACGGTGCGAATGGCTACGGCTCGTAGCCGAGCTTCCCCCAGGCGGCGCGTTGAACCCGCTGAATGTCCGGGTTGTCGCCGACGGCGATATAGGACTGGTAGTTGCCCTCCAGCCGGGACACTTTCACGGTACGCTGGTCCTGCCACTTCCAGTATTCAGCGTGGCCGTCCGCGAAACTGAAGTTCGTCCCGTCGCCGTGGCGGGTCGGCGGAATATCCCACCAGGAGGCCTGATTGTAAAAGATGGTCCAGCTCTGCGTGCTGGTCTTGCCCTCGTCGACGTAGACCAGACGCTCGCCCGGCCGCTTGATCTGGGAGCGCCGCCGGATGTAGATCTCTCTGGGCGCGCCGATTGCCGTGCTGCCCATCGCGCCGTTCATCGCGTCGACGATCGCATAGGTGTTGACCTCGCCGCGAATGCCGGTCGGGCACTTGTAGATCTTGAGCTGGCCGATGTAAGGCCACATCGCGCCGTCCTGGATGCCCTGGATGCGCTGCTCGGTGTTCCAGCCGTCGTGGTAGTACAGCCAGCAGGGCTCCTCGTTGTCGTTGTGGCCCTCGGTGTTCTCGACGGTGCAGGCGTTGACAATCTTCTGGTCGTTGTCGTCGGCGTACATCACCCAGGCCAGACCGAACTGCTTGACGTTGCTCAGGCACACGGCCCGCTTGCCCTGCTCGCGCGCCCGCGACAGAGCCGGCATCAGGATCGCCATCAGCACCGCAATGACCGCGACCACCACGAGAAGCTCGATCAGTGTAAACGCTCCGCGTCCCGCCGTGTTCTTGCCCATCGTGACCATCGTCTCTCGCGATCTCCTTGCCCCTTGGCCTTGCGCTGTCCGTGTCGTTGCGATATTCATGGCTCTTGCTCCAATTCTGTCACACCGCCAGTCCCCCTCTGCCCTCACAAGGGAGCTCCTGCACACGACGCCTTTATGCTACCAGAAAACGCGGGGTAACCGCAACAATTCCGGAGACGAATTCCGCCTGCCCGGCGAAACCACCCTCCGCGGCCGGCACCCGGAAGACAGGGCCGGAACGCGCGGAAATGATGGAATGGTCTCCAATCTATGGAAAACCGGCCCGTTTTTGGCGATTCCTGCCGGAATCCCCGGCGGGCCGGCAGACAGAGACATTGATCGGCGGCGGCATGGTGTGATATGATGGCAGGGCTGTGCTGGAGCGCTGCCGGTGAACGCATATGGAGCCACGGGCCCATGCGTTGGAATGCAGAACACTGAAGGAGTTCCTATGCGATTGATCCTTTTCGACCGAGGCACGGAATTCAGAGAGCACTTCTTCCCCCTGACGTTGAGCCGGCCCCTGTGGGAGCTTCGGTGCGGCATCACCTCCCTTAGGGAGAAACTCCAGGCCAAGACGGGCATCGTGGATGTCGCCTACTTCCTGCCGGATTATCTGGCGGCAACGTACCGGACCCGGACCAAGTGCCCGGTCAACGAAACCTCGGCCCTGACCGGGAACGACCTCCTTGTGGTAGACGCGTGCGTCAAGGCGGACTCCTTCGACGTCCCCGCGAGCGGCGCCGGCGAGGTGGGCCTGAACGAGCAGGGAGAGGTCCTCTATGCACGCATCCCTCAAGCGGACGCGAAAAGGCTCTCGCACGACGATTTCGAGACGTTTCTGGGCGCGGCCAAGGCCAATCTGCCGCATGTGAACTGCGGGCTGGCGACCTGGAACTACACCTGGGACCTGATCCTGGCGAATCCGGCGCAACTCGTCGCCGACTACGCTGCGGCGGGAAGGCACGGGATCGAAGGCACTATCGAGCAGCCGAACGCGATCCGAGGCAGCAAAAAGGACGTGTACGTCGCACCGGGCGTCACGATCCATCCGATGGTCGTGATCGACGCCGAGCACGGCCCGGTCTACATCGACGAGGGAGCCGAGATCCATCCGTTCACGCGAATCGAGGGCCCCTGCTACATCGGCAAGAAGTCGATCCTGCTCGGCGCCAAGTGCCGGGAAGGCAACTCGATCGGCCCGGTTTGCCGCATCGGTGGCGAGCTGGAGGAGTCCATCATCCAGGGCTACTCCAACAAGTACCACGACGGATTCATCGGCCACAGCTATGTGGGCGAGTGGGTCAACCTGGGGGCGCTGACGACCAACAGCGACCTGAAGAACGACTATTCCACGGTCTCGGTCATGCTGGACGGCAAACACGCCATCGATACCGGCTCGCCAAAGGTCGGCGCGCTGATCGGAGACCACGCCAAGACCTCGATCGGGACCCTGTTCAACACCGGCTCCTGCATCGGCGCGATGGCGATCATCATGGCGACGGGCAAACCCCTGCCCAAGACGATCCCGAGCTTCGCCTGGTTCGTCGAGGGTCTGGTCACCAAGGGCTTCGGTCGAAGCACGCTGTATGGGACCGCCGCGATGGCCATGAGCCGCCGCGGACGCCGGTGGACCGAGGCGGAGCAGGCGATGTGGGATGCGATCTTCGAGATCACCGCACCCATGCGAAAAGAGGCCATCCAAAAGAGCCGCAGAGCGATGATGGCAAAGTGACGTGCAGAACAGGAGGTAGTTCATGGCGACAGTAGCAGAACGTGTCAAGGCAGTGACCGCGCGAGTGCTGAGGGTGCCCCCGGAGGACATTCGTCCGGAGCACAGTTTCACGGAGGATCTTGGGGCCGAGAGTGTGCAGTCCATTGAACTGGTGGCGATGTTTGAAGAGGAGTTCGGCATCGAGATGGACGAGGATGCGGCGTTGTCGGTCGAAACCGTCGGGGCCGCCGTCAAGTTCATCACGAACGTATGCAAAGAACAAGGCGTGGACGTAGAGGAGTAGAACGTCGGCGCCAAGAAGAAAGGAACTCACATGGGCAAAGCCAAGAAACCCCATCCCCTGGTCGACGCCACGCGGCCCAATCTGCTCGAAGACATGTTTCCGCATACCCTGCCGCCGCTGATCCGGCTGAACGGACCGATCATCGAACGGATCGACGGCAAGCCGGTGGAATTCGACGTTTCCGACATCAAGAGCCGGCCGATCTTCATCAGCGACACCACGTTCCGCGACGGCCAGCAGTCGCTACCGCCCTACACCATCGATCAGATGGTGCGCATCTACGACCTGCTGTCGCGGCTGGGCGGACCGAACGGGGTCGTCCGGCAGACGGAGTTCTTCCTGTACACGAAGAACGACCGGGCGACACTGGACAAGTGCCGCGAGCTGGGACACAAGTACCCTGAGTGCACCGGCTGGATCCGCGCCGTCAAAGGCGACTTCCGTCTCGTCAAGGAGATGGGGCTCAAGGAGACGGGCATGCTGACCAGTTGCTCGGACTACCACGTCTTCCAGAAGCTCAAGTTTGCCAGCCGCAAGGCCTGCATCGACAGCTACTGCGAGGTGGTGGCGGCGGCCTTCGAGGCCGGCGTGCGTCCGCGATGCCACCTGGAGGACATCACCCGGGCCGACATCGAGGGATTCGTCCTGCCCTTCATCGATCGCCTCATGGAGATGAGCGAGCAGGTGCCCGAAGAACTCAGTGTGAAGATTCGCCTCTGTGACACCATGGGCTTCGGGATCAGCTATCCGGGCGCTGAACTGCCCCGCAGCATCCCCAAACTCATCTACAAGCTCAATCGCGAGTGCGGGGTCCCGAGCGATCGGCTCGAATGGCACGGCCACAACGACTTCCACAAGGTCCACATCAACGGCTCGACCGCCTGGCTGTACGGCTGCGACGTGGTCAACACGACCCTGTTCGGCTTCGGCGAGCGAACGGGCAATCCGCCTCTGGAAGGCGCGATCTTCGAGTACATCGCCCTGAAAGGGGACACCTGCGGGATCGACACCCTGGCCATCACGGAACTGGCCGAGTACATGCGATCCATCGGTCTGCCGATTCCCGAAAACTATCCCTTCGCCGGACGAGGCTTCAACACGACCCGCGCCGGGATCCATGCCGGCGGGCTGCGCCAGGACGAACGCATCTACAACATCTTCGACACGGAGAAGCTGCTGGGCCGGCCGCCGCGCGTGGCCATCACCGACAAGAGCGGCGCCGACGGAGTGGCCCACTGGCTCAACGAGTTTTTCGGCCTCAAAGGCGAGGATCGCATCAACAAGATCAAGGTGCACAAGCTGGCCCGCTGGGTCATCGACCAGTACGACGAGGAAGGCCGCCTGACCGCCATCAGCGACAAGGAGCTGGAGGCCAAGGCCAAAGAATTCTATCCCGAATACTGGAAGAAATACAAACAGGCATAGGCCGGAAGTGTCCGGCCGATGGTCGTGACCCCGATGAGCATCGGGATCAGGCGTTCAAGATGCCTCTACGGCCGCGCTATGAACAGACGCGTGGGATGGGCCGCTAAAGTGCCCATCCCACGCGGTGTTTTCTGTGCATGTTGACCGTGGCTATCGGAGGAACCCTTCACATCAGTTGTCGAGAATCTCCTCCGCTCGTCCCTCATCAACCTCCATGACGTGACGGAGGCCTGTGATCCCGGCCGCTTCGGGGGTCAGAGCCGCCAGGTCGTCGCGAGACAGATACTCCAGGGAGAACTTCCGGCAGCCGGCCATCAGTTGCCGCAGGCCCTGGGCCAGTCTTTCATAATACGTGTACAGGCCGATGGCGCCAGTGGGAAGCTTCTCGAAGTCGCCATTGCCGAACTCCTTGCGCAGCTCGCTGGCGGTAACGAAGATCTCGTCTCTCGTCGAGCCAAACCGCTCGACGTAGACGGGGAGCTGATGCGCGTCGATGGCCCGGCCGATGGTCTTGCCCACCATCGCCGCCGCAACGGGAGCGCGGGCCATCCCAATCAGCTTGACGTAGGGTGCGCCCAGAGACAGGCCCTTGAAGATCAGGTCCTCAAACGTGAATCCGCCACCGACAGCCAGCGCCGGCAGGTAACGGTTCCTGTCCGCCAGATGCTTGGCATACCTGTACAGCAGCGAATGCAGGTGCAGCGGCGGCACACCCCATTCGTTCATCATCCGCCACGGGCTCATGCCGGTCCCGCCCGAGGCGCCGTCCACGGTGAGCAGGTCGAGCTTGCACTTGGAGGCAAAGCTCAGGGCCCGCGCCAAGTCGGCGGGCCGGTAGGCGCCGGTCTTCAGGAAGATGTACTTGGCCCCGGCGCGGCGAAGCTCTTCGATCCGCTGAGCGAATGACCCCTCCGACACCATCCCGACGCGGGAGTGCCGCTCGAACTCCTTGAAATTGCCGTGCTGGAACGCCTCGATGACCGCAGGATTCGTCGGGTCCGGCAAGACGATGTACCCTCGCTCGTGCAGAAGCTGGGCCTTCTTCAGGTCGCGAATCTTGACCTCGCCGCCGATGTTCTTGGCGCCCTGCCCCCACTTGATCTCGACGCACTCGACGCCCAGTTCGCCGATCGCATACTCCTGTACACCCAGACGTGTGTCCTCGACGTTCGCCTGGACGATGATCGCTCCGTATCCGTCGCGTTGATACTCCCGATACAACGCTACGCGCCGCTTGAGGTCCACCGTGTCGAGAACGCGACCGTTCTTGATGGTGGCCTGGACGTCCATGCCCGCAACGTTCTCGCCGATCGTCAGCCCGGTCCCTGCAAGTGCCGAGCCGGCGGCCAGTCCCTCCCAGTTGTTCTTGGCGATGTCGGTGGACCCGATCCCGGAGATCAGCCAGGGGTAGCGGAACTTGACTCCTTTGTCATGTCCGATGCGGACTTCGAGATTCACGGCGGGGAAGATGGCCTTGTCGCTGTCCGGCTCGATCCCGTGCGCGCCGACGCAGGTCCCCATGATGTTCAGGTGCGAGTAGTCCACCGGGTAAACCTTCTCCGACGCAGTCGTGATGACGCCGAAGGGCTGCGGGTAGATCACCTCATGGCCGCGATAGGCGGACTTGCCGATCTCGCACATGCCGATGCAGCCGTCCACACACGTCACGCACATGCCCGAGGTCGGTGTCACGGAGCCTTCCGTACGGTTCTTCGTAAGCGTGGCGGCGGACGAGTTCACTCTCGAAAGGGACATCGCAGGGTACCTCCTTTGGTCCTATGGTTTCTTGATCTCACAGGCAACGCACGGGTCCATGTAACACATCATGTCATCGAACGGGTCCTTCTCCAGGCACGGCGGACTGAGATTGGCGCATCCGCCGCAGATCGCCTTCTCCGGCTGCGTATAGGTGCACCGCAGTGAGCAGGCGGGACAGACATAGATACAGCCTCCGCACTGCCGGCAGACGTCCGAGGGAATATCGAACGGCGTTCCAAGGCTACGGTTTTGCCCTCTGCCGCGGAAGCCGATGGCCTTGGCCATCATCTGTTCTTCGCACATGCGCACACACCGGCCGCACAGAATGCACTCCTCGTACTCCTGTCGGAACCGCTGTTTGGTCACCTCGTACTTCGAGGCAAGGTCCTGGATGGTCTTCGATTGGGGACAGGACGCCAGCAGCAGCTCGAGGATCATCTTGCGCGCCCGAACGACCCGCTTCGACGCCGTGCGCACCTTCAATCCTGGTTCGGCCGGATAGGTGCAGGAGGACACGAGCTTGGCGCCGGGACCTTCGCCGATCTCCACGACGCAAAGCCGACAGGCGCCATAGGGCGTCAGACCCTCCATGTGACAAAGCGTCGGGATGGGAAAACCCAGAAACTTCGCCGCATCGAGGATGGTCGACCCTTTCTCGACGGTGACCTCCAGTCCGTTTATCGTAAGCGTTATCATGCCTGATTCTCTCCGACGGCGGCCGGCTGCGGCGCCTGGGTGAATGCAAGATCGCAGCGCAGGCACCGCCGAGCCTCGGCCCGAGCCTGCTCCTCAGACAGAGACCGTTCGACCTCATTGAAATTCTTCCTGCGTCCCTTCACCGGCAGCACCGGCGGGACCGCCCGGGCCGCACTCTCCAGTTCCTCCTCGCTGACGACCGCCGGCTCCAGGAACACGGTCGGCAGCTTCGCCCGAGCCGGCTCGGCCAGAGTCTCGCCTCGCAGGTATCGATCGATGATGCGCGCAACCTTCTTGCCGGCGGCAATCGCGTCGATGACGGTGTTCGGACCGGTTACGAGGTCCCCGCCCGCAAAGACGCCTTTGATGCTGGTGGCCAAGGTCTTCGGATCGATCTTGACCCGGCCGGCCTTGTCCGTCTCGATGCCCATCCCGGCCAGGCACTCGCTCTGCGGACGCTCGCCGATCGCCACAATCAACGTGTCCAGTTGCAGCGTGAATTCGGTACCCGGAACCGGAACGGGCTTGCGCCGCCCGCTTGCATCCAGTTCGCCCAGGCGGTTGCGGACGCACTGAATACCCACCATGCGTCCTTCGCGCGAGAAGATCCGCACGGGCGACACGAGCGTCTCCAACTCCACGCCCTCGCGAAGCGCCGCTTCGATTTCCTCCTGCCGGACGTGGATTTTGACCGGAGACACCAGCGTCTCGATCGTCACGCCCTCTTCCAGGGCAGCCTCGACCTCCTCCTCATAGGCGGGCATCTCGTCGCGGGTGCGCCGGTACAGGAGCGTCACGCCCGTGACTCTCTTCTGCCGCAGCGCCACGCGGGCGGCATCCACCGCAGAATTTCCGCCACCGACGATCCCGACGTGCCCGTGCGCCAGCTCCTCGCCTCGGAGGTTGAATGCCTTGAGGAACTGCATGGAGGGATACACGCCCTCCAGGTCTTCTCCTTCCAACTCCAGGCGCCAGCTTTCGTGTGCCCCCATGGCCAGGAAGACCGCCTGGAATCCCTCGGCGAACAGCTTCTGGATAGTCGTATCCTTGCCGAGAACGACGCCGTGCCGCACGGCGATGTTCTCATTCATCAGCGTTTTGATTTCGTCACGGACGATCTGCCTGGGGAGCCGGTAGGCCGGCAGCGAACATGCCAGCATCCCGCCGGACTCCTGCTCCGCCTCGATCACGGTCACCTTGTGCCCGAGGAGCGACAGGCCGTGTGCGGCGGTAAGCCCCGCCGGACCGGCGCCGACTACTGCCACCTTCTTCGCCTGTCCGTTCGTGGAACGGACCTCCGCGCGGTACGCGGCGGGGTCCACCCGGTCCGTCACGAACCGCTTCATCGCACGCACCGCGATCGATTCGCCGCCGCTAACGCCCAGGCTGCAGCGATGCTCGCACTTACGGTCGCAGACCCTGGCGCTGACGGCCGGGAACGGATTCGCCTCGCGGATGACCCGGTACGCCTCTTCGTACTGCCCCTTTTCGATCAGCGCGATATAGCGCCACGGCTCGGTGTCGACCGGGCAGGCCGCCTGGCAGGGCGCGCCCACCAGGTTCTTGCAGACAAAGGCATCGCACCGCTTGTCCTCGATGTGCCTGCGGTACTCATCCCGGAAATACCGCAGCGTACTCAACACCGGATTCGGGGCGGACTGCCCCAAGCCGCACATCGTGGTGTCCTTCACCACCAGAGCCAACTCCTCCAGCAGGTCGAGGTGGCCGGGCGTCCCCTTGCCGAGAGTGATGTCTTCGAGGATTTCGTACATCCTCTGGGTGCCCTTGCGGCAGGTCAGGCACTTGCCGCAGGACTCGTCCTTGAGGAAGTTCATGAAATACCGGGCGACGTCCACCATACAGGTGTTCTCGTCCATGACGATCATGCCACCGGAGCCCATGATCGAGCCGACCTTGGTCAGACTGTCGTAGCTGATCGGCAGGTCAAACATGGAGGCCGGGATGCATCCGCCCGAAGGCCCGCCCGTCTGCACCGCTTTGACTCGCGTCTTGCCGATGGGGCCTCCGCCGATCTCATAGACCACGTCTTTGATCGGCGTGCCAAGGGGGACTTCGACAAGGCCGGTATTGCGGATCTTGCCCACCAGAGAGAAGATCTTCGTCCCGGTGTTGCCTTCGATGCCGATGGCGGCAAAGGCCTCCGCGCCGTGGCGGATGATGAACGGCACGTTGGCCAGCGTCTCGACGTTGTTGATGCAGGTCGGAGCGCCGAAGATGCCCTTGGTGATCGGGTACGGCGGTCGCTGTCGCGGCTCGCCCATCCGTCCTTCGATGGACTTGATCAGGGCTGTCTCTTCGCCGCAGACGAAGGCCCCGGCGCCGCCCACGATGTCGATGTCGAATCGGAGTCCCGATCCGAGGATATGGTCGCCCAGCAGGCCCATGTCACGCGCCTGCCGCAGCGCGATCCGCGAATGCTTGATCGCCAGGGGGTACTCGCTGCGGACATAGATGACCCCGTGCGTGGCGCCGACGGCAAGGGCGGCAATGGTCAAACCTTCGATGATGGCGTGCGGATTGCCCTCCAGCAGACTGCGATCCATGTAAGCGCCCGGATCGCCTTCGTCCGCGTTGCACACGACGAACTTCTTCCCGGCGGCCGGAGCGGCCTTGCGCGCCAGCTCCCATTTCCTGCCCGTGGGGAAACCCGCTCCGCCCCGCCCACGCAGCCCCGATCGTTTGATCTCCTCGATAATCCATTCGGGATCCGACCGATCGAGCGTCTTGAGCAGGGCTTCGTATCCCCCCTCCTTGATATAGTCGAGAATCCGGATCGGATCGATGCGCTGATTGGTGCCCAGGATGAGCCGTTTCTGTCCTTTGAAGAACGGGACGTCCTCCTGGCGACCACACTTGCGAGTCGTGCCGGGCTCGCGATAGAGCAACTCGTCGACCACCTCCCCTTTGAGTACGGCATCGATGATCCGGGGAACGTGCTTCATCTCGAGCTTGGGATAAACCGCACGTCCTGGCTCTACGACGATGAACGGGTCCATCTCGCAGAATCCGAGACAGCCCGTGATCCGCAGCAAGAGGCGGTCACCGAGGTCGCGCTCGATAATTTGCCTCTTGATGATGCGAATCAGATCATTGGAGCCGCTCGCTTGCCCCCCGGTGCCGGCGCAGATGATCAGGCAGGGCTTGGCGTCTCGCTTGCCCGTGACCGTGCCGCAGAATGCCCGAAAGTCAGCGATGGATTTCATCCTTCCCGTCATGCCGTCTTCCCCTCTCTGGAGGCGCCCTGCGCCGACGCCACGAGGTCGAGCCGGTGTCCCGGACATCCACGTCGGGCGCAAATATACAGCTCGACGTACTTGCCCGCGGTCATCCCGGCCATCGTCGCGTCACATTCGGGACACGGCGATGTGCTGGACAGTTCCCCTGCGCAGTACGGACAGGAGATCGCCGTCAGCGCGCCGTCGGGAATCTCACCGTCCCAATCCACACTGGGGCTCCCGTAGAAGGCGGACAGACGCAACGTGCCTGTTTGTCCCGCGAACGACGCGCTCAGCCTGATGGAGGCACGGCCATCGACCATCTGTCCCGCATCCATCAGGGTGTGACCACAGAAGGGGCAGCCGGCGCTGATGGGGAACATCCGGTGATCGACGCCAACGCCCGATCGCGGCAAGCCATTGCGAGCCTGTTCCAGGATATGGTGCACCCTGGCGGTCGTGACATGTCGGAAATAGTGGTTGTCCACCACCACGGTCGGCCCCAGCGCGCAGGCGCCGAGGCAGTTCACCGTCTCCAGAGAGAACTCCTTGTCCGCCGTGGTCTGGCCCGGCTTGATGCCAAGCTGGCGGCTGAACTCCTCCGCAATCCGGGGCGCGCCTCGAACGTGACAGGCGGTCCCGAGGCACACGGATATGAGGTGTTTGCCGCGCGGCTTCAGGCTGAACGCCTTGTAGAACGTCACGACGGCGTAGATGTCGGTCAGAGAATCGCCGGTCGCCTTCGCGATGCGGCGCAAGGCCTCCTCAGGGAGATACCCATACTTCGCCTGGACCTCGCTGAGAATGGACAGCATGCCTCCCAGCGAACCATGATGCCGTGCGACGATCTCCTCAACTATGTGGTCATCCATCGGGACCTCTTGTCAGTGGGGAATGTCGATCCCTGCGGCGGGGACATGTCTCTAACGGTACTCCTCGCAGTGCCACACGCCGCCGGGCGAACCCCGCAACGTGCAGGTGTCACGATTCGCGCAATCGCAGCAAAGTCCCATCGCCACATCGAGGGCGGTTTCTTCCTCCTCTGCGACGGGAGCCGCCGGCCTGGCCGCCTCCAACGGCGTTGAGTCGTCAAACTCCTCACACATCAAGACGGGGAATTTGATGTTCTTGCGTCGGGTGCATACGGGATTGCTGTTGCACGTCAGGCAAAGGCCCAGAGATCGTTCTCGCAACGCCATCGCGGCAACCTCCCTTTCTTCGTGCACAGTGGGTTCTGACACGGATCACTACCCTTTTAGCAATGGCCGTGCCACCCCCGGCTGGATTCGACTTCACGACGGACCGATGCGCCGTAAATACCCGTTGTACATAGTCTTACAAATTATGAAAAAGACGCTCTCACGTGTCGAAGACACCACCCCCCAGTGCATCGGCTGGGCATGATGATGGCGGGGAGAATTGGACCACCGGGGAGATTCTCCCCACTTTCTAACAGCAGGTGAGAACCCTTCCGGCAGAGTCGCCCCCGGTGGCGACGCGGGGAAAGCGAAGCGACATGCCCCTACAGGTCCAGACGGTGTTGCGCGATCTTGTTCCGCAGGGTCTTGCGATCGATTCCGAGGATCTGGGCCGCTCGCGTCTTGTTGCCGCCGGTGTTGGCCAGAACGTTGCGAATGTGGTCCGCCTCCACTTCCGCCAGGGTCCGGTTCACGCCGGTGACGCGCAGCGCGGAGAATCGCGCCGACGATGGCAGGTCTGGAACTTCGATGATCTGGTCGTCGTTCATGACCACGATCCGCTGAATCACGTTCTCCAGCTCCCTCGCGTTGCCCGGCCAGGCGTAGTTCTGGAGTGCCTCCATCGCCTTTTCGGAGAACAACGGAACCGTCTTGCCCAGCTCCGAAGCGAACTTCTCTGCGAAGTGCCGCACCAGCAGCGGAATGTCACCGGCTCGGGTACGCAAGGGCGGGACCTCGATCGCGACGACATTGATTCGATAATACAGCTCTTCCCGAAACATCCGGCCCTGAATGAGGCCCGGCAAATTCTTGTTCGTCGCGGCGATGATCCTCACGTCCACCTTCTTCCCGCGCGAATCGCCCACCATGCGAACCTCCTTGTCCTGAAGCACGCGCAGGAGCTTCACCTGCATGGCAACGCTCGTCTCGCCGATCTCGTCGAGGAAGATGGTTCCGCCGTCGGCGGTCTGAAAGAACCCGGCGCGCGACTCATGAGCGCCGGTGAACGCTCCTTTGACGTAGCCGAACAGCTCGCTTTCCAGGAGGCTCTCGGGAATACCGCCGCAGTTGACCGGCACAAACGGAGCAGAGGCCCGGGCGCTGCTGTAGTGAATCGCGCGTGCGACCAGCTCCTTGCCGCTGCCGCTTTCGCCGGTGATCAGAACGGTGGCGGAGGTCGAAGACGCCTTGCGAATCGCGGCGAAGACCTTCTGCATAGGCGGGGATTCGCCGATGAGACCATAGGCGCGCTCCGGCCTCTGCGCCGGCCGGATCGCCGCTGCACGCCGTTGCTTGAGCTTCTCCAACACCCGGCGGACCGCGGCCAGGAGCTCGGCATCGGTAAACGGTTTCGATACGTACTCCTCCGCTCCGCTCTTGACCGCCTCCACCGCGCTCTCTACAGTCGCGTACCCGGTGATCATCATCACCGCGATGTTCTTGTAGTTCTCCCGGATGTGCCGGATCAGATCGATGCCGCTGAGCTTGGGCATCTTCAGGTCGGTGATCACCAGGTCGACGCGTGTCCCCTCCAGAAGGCGGAGGGCATCGACAGCGTTGGGAGCCGCATAGGTCGTGTACCCTTCAGCCGTGAGATTCCTCTGGAGAACCTCCAGGGTGCTGGGCGTGTCGTCAACGACGAGAATTGTCTCTCTCCTGTCGGGCAAATTCATGATTGCGGCTGGTCCTCTCGGTAAGGGGCAGAGTCAATGGGCAGTCGAACAGTGAATGTGGTTCCCTTCCCCGGCGCGCTGGCGACCTCAATCGTCCCCCCGTGCGATGTGACGATCCCGTGGACCACCGGCAGTCCCAAGCCGGTCCCCTGGTTCACCTCCTTCGTCGTGAAGAAGGGCACAAACAAGCGGTTCTGGACCTCCTCGGTCATTCCCACTCCCGTGTCTTCGACGGTGCAGACGACATGTCCATCTTCCAGATGAGTCTGGACGATGAG
>CAZNSM010000105.1:13852-17098 GCA_964575615.1 uncultured Pirellulales bacterium
TTCTGCAACCGGGCCCTCTCCTCTTCGGCCTGCTGGTGCTCCACGACCACGGCAATCTGCGTGGCGATCGCGTCCAGCAGACTCCGCTCGTCTTCCAGGAAGGGTTCCTCCTCCGGGCATGATCTGTCTTCCGTATAGACCACCTCCACGACACCGCGACATCTGCCTGCGACGACCACATCGGACGCCTGTCGCCGGGCAGCTTCTTTGAAACCGGCCGTCTGGTAGTGCTTTCCATCCAGAGTGATGCGGGCCGATGCGATTTCCGGGTACTGCCATGCCGGTGGTATCAGCTCAACAATACCCTGAAACACCTCGTCGGGTGACCCGATGGATCTCGCAGATACCCGACTGATTCGGTACAGGCAACTCAGTTCCTTCACGCGTTCGCGGAGCGCCCGAGCCGTCCTGTCACCGGCCGGCGCCGCCGTCTGAGCCTTGCGCGATCTTGGTTTGCCCATCGGAGAAGACCCCGTCCACGCAATCCACGTACGGTATTCCAGTGATGCGTTTCGTCCGATCCTGGCCCCTTCCCGATACTCCTTCAGGCCATCCGCCGTCTCTATCGTAGTGGAAATCATCGGGAGCGGCAAGCCTTGGCAGGATGCGATTGTCCGGCCCGATCCCGCGATACGCCTGTTCCGCCGCAGCGGACCCAAAATAGAAAAGGACAGGCGTAAGTGCCTGTCCTTAAAGGTGTTGCCTCAATGGCGGGGGGAGGATTCGAACGTCCGACCTCCGGGTGATGGGCCCGACAACCCAGGTTCTTGTAACGTTCTTCAAATCAACGATTTACGCTTTTCTCTCTGCCGCACAAGGAGTCAACGAAATCGTCATGTCGACCATGGCGATCATGATGATCACCGATTTTGCCACAGTCGGGCACGCATGCAAGCGAAGAACACTGGCCGCCTTACAAGGCAGGCAGGGAGTATGCTCAAGTGGCTGGTTTTGAACCCGATCCGAATAGCTGGTTTTGCCCGATCCTTGACCACAGTAGTTACCAGAACGTTCTGGCCGCACGTGATTTCTTCTCGACTGAACCACTGGTCAAAGGCAAGCTCACCCGCTGCATGGTGCTCTCTGCCATCGACTTGTCCGCACGCAACGTGGAGATCCTCGGCGTCCGGTCACAACCGAACGGGCCCTGGATGGAGCAGATCGCTCACAATGCAACCGGTGGGGAGCGATTCCTGCCGGCAAAAGGTACTTGATCCGTGATCGTGATCCGTTCTGCACGGACAAGTTCGACGGCATTCTCAAAGCCGCGGGTGTGAAGCCGATGAAACTTCCAGGGCGAAGTCTGGACCTTAATGCCTACGCCGAGCGATTCGTCCGGTCCATCAAAGAGGAACGTCTCAACCAACTGACCTTTCCTCTGAAGAGCAACTGCGTCATGTCTTGTCCGAGTGTCTCCAATACTATCATCACGAGCGAATTCACCAAGGCCACAATCGAATCATCGAGCCACAGCACGAAAAGAAACACGGCGACATTATTTGCACCCCACGGGACATTCAGTCCCACCCGCCTGAGTCTCCCGGCCACCTGTTCGCCCAGACTCTCCAGGGCCGCGTCAATGTGGGGCCAGAGCCGATGGTACAAGTCGGCTACGGGCAGCAGAAGACCGATCCGCAGATGGTCTGTCTGACACGTCGTATCCATGCTGCCCTCCCGATCTCAGTCGCCTTGCCAGTCCAGTAGCGGTTTTTGATGTCTGCAATACCACTCCCGGTATTCGTGCGGCCGCTGTGGCGTGTAGGTCCTGACGGTCGTCGTGTCGGGAAACCGGTGCGATCTATCGGGCCCGAGCAACGCTGTCCGGGCATGTAGCGCCGCGCCGTACGCCGTGAAGGACGCACAATCAACTGCTTCCAGCGTCAGGCCGCAGATACTGGCAATCGTCTGCGGCCAGAATCGGCTTGCCATGGCCCCGCCGGTCGCTACGATTCTCTCGAGAGGATGCTTCAGGCCACACACCTCCAGGGCATGGCTAACCATGGAACCGGCCCACGCCATATAGCGCCTTACGGACGTTGCAGCATCTCCCGAAGGTTCCACCTCGCCAGCATCGAGATTGACCCGTACAGGTCTCTCCGGCGCGCTCATCCCGGCGAAAGCGGTCTCGAGCTCGGTCAAGAAGGCCTGAGTCAGACCAGAATGTCTCAGCAGCTTGTCGAGCCCCGCCGCTTCCATCGCCGCATACTGATCATACGAGCCCGTGACCAGAGTCAGGTTGCCCCACGGGCTCTCGATATCTTCCGCCAGAACGCCCAGTCCCGGCACAATGCTCGGCAGCCAACTCTCATCCATCTCGATCCAGTCGAGGATCGCTGGACTCCGTCGCCGCCCCTGGAAATCCGCGAGACCTGTGATCTGCGCGCCGGTGACATCTGTCCGGAGTTCCCCCAAGAACTGTGCGTAGATAAGATCGGGCACCGTGGCCATATGGCAGGCACCTTCCGGCACCTGCTTACGCTCGACCATCTGCCTGAGCTTGGCGGCAGCCAACCAGCCGTGCGGCGGCCAGCCGGTCACGTGGTAATATTCGTCTGGCCGAATGCATCTGCCAGATCCTGGACAATGGTGTCCTCAGCCAGTTCCGTCCAGCAGCACACGTTGCCGACCGGTCGATACTGTGCGTCGAGCAGAACAAAACTCCCTCCCTGCCCCGTGACGCTGCACGCGACTGACCGGTCGGCGAATTGGCCCCGTTCTGCAAAGAGCTGCATGGTTCGGCAAAAGTGCTCGTACCAGTAGATCCTTGCTGAAGCCATTGGTGTCGGCAGGGTCGCCTCATCGACGACTCGTCCCCTCTCATCGAGCACGATGCCTTTGGTGCTGGTCGTTCCTATGTCGATCCCGCAGAAAACCATGGAATCGGTCACCCCTGTTAACACCACAAATGCACACAGGTGAACACACCCTAACACTGGGTGAGGTGGCGTGCAACAGGACTCTTGCAGGAATATGGCGCGAGATGCGGCTGTCACCTCATCGCGAACACACATACGGCTGTTCTTGGAGGACACCTCAATCCCGTTCAGCCCGGACACTATCCTGGGCTGGCATCACAGACTCTGCGCGCAGAAGTATGATGACAGAAAGAACGGCGAGAATCCATGGCGGTTTCATCGCCGACAAGTGTATAGAACGGAAGCCAATGTCGTGCGTCGGAACGTCATTCCATGGCGGCCGGTCTGCCAAAGCCGACGTCGTCGATGTAGACGGTGCCCGTGCCGCCGG
>CAZNSM010000106.1:0-16731 GCA_964575615.1 uncultured Pirellulales bacterium
CCAGGCACTTGCACCTTTTGAGAATCTCGGCGGTCTGCATCTCTGTGTTTCGGCTGGTTCGTTCCGCAATATGCCGGCAGGGCTTCCGCCCGCGGAACGAGCGGACAGACGGGCATTCCGTGGCCGGCGTCATCTCCTGTCGCATGCAGGCGACGTGGCTCCGGCTTCCCATCGCGGCAACGCCGGCGACACGAAGCACTCTCTGGGTCGATACCCCGACGTGTCCAGACGCCACCGCGCTCCATCCCGGACAAACCCGTATTGGGCGAGAAGGTCTTTCACGATGACGTTCTTGGCCGTCGGGATATACTCTCCCCGAATGATCCGGCAGCCCATGCGATGGGCGACGTCCACAATGGCATTCATCACAAAGTCTTCCATTCCCCGCTTGAACACGCGACAGCTCATGAACCACGAATCGATGAACAACTCGGAGGGGGCCGTCTTTTCCAGGAGGACCGCGCAGACCAGCCCATAGTCGCCATAGCTGTCTTCGAGGGAGAAAGCCAATGTGACATAGCGTCCCGAATGGACCATGTCCTCAAGGTCGTTCTCCGTGTAGCGCACCGTCCGCAGATTGAACTGGTTGGTTCGCTGCGACAGTTGCGCCACGCGAGGAATCGAATACGCATCAAGGGGCCTCACATCCGAGACCATGTTCAATCCTTGCAGGAACTCCTCTTCGCTGGCGCACGCCTGCTGCACCAGCGCCCGTTCCGACTCCTTCTGATACTGCGCGGTGCGGACGACATCCGCCGAGCAGTGAGAGGCGGTTTCAAAGAGATTCAGGGCATACAGGTATTCCAGATACTCTGCCGGGTCTTCGGGCAGGTCCGGCACCGTTATGTCGGGGATGCTCCTCCGCACGATGTCGCGTTCCACGGGATTGTCATCCAGAAATACCATGGAGTCGAACCCTATGTTCAGTATGTGCTGAATGCGCCTCAGGTTGTCCGCCTTGCTCTCCCAGTTGGCCATGAACACCGCGATGTCCTCCATGCGAAGGACCATATCGCGATGCTTCTGGAATGGTTCCTTGGCAATGGCAGCGGTGTTCTTGCTGCACACACAGATGAGGATCCCGCGTTGTTGCAGCTTCCTGATCCAATGCTGGAATTCCGTAAAGGCCCTGCCGATGCCCAGCCCTCCGATGCGAATCCTGTCGCACCCATCATCTCCGATCACGCCCCCCCACACGGTATTGTCCAGATCGAGGATCAGACACTTCAGACTCCTGCCTCGGACGGCAGAGACGATCTTCACCACGGATCGGGCCACCGCAGGAAGCGCATCCATACTCAAGACCATCTGGTTGTTGACATACAGCGAAGGAGAAAACAACTGACAGCGCCCCACCGCATTCTGAATGGCCGAGAGATCGCTGACGAACAGACCGGACGTTGCCGCAGCGTACTCGGCAAGGATGTAGTTCAGTTTCCGTTGCTGATAGATGAACGACGAGGGCACCTTGTTGGCGAAGCTCCCGAAGACGGCATCGTCCTCTTCCGGATAATTGAAGCAGATCACGTTTGTCTTGAGTCTGCTCAGCAGAGTCTCCACCAGCCGACGCAGGCGAGCCAGTTGAATGTCCGCGAACTCGGCTCGTTGACGGACCGGCGTCTTGTTGTATTTCTGCAACAATTCGTGGCCCGCTTCAAATATCACCACGATCTCCGGCCCGAAGGAGTACAGTTCTGAGCCAAGGTCGAGTATCTGCCTGTCCACCTGATTGATGTCGGCCTCGTGGACAACCAACTCGAATTGCTGGTCATATCCGGCGCCGCGAATCGCCTGCACCAGCAACTGTGTGGCGGAGTCCCCCAGGACAGCCAGTTTCACTCGGGTGAAACCGGCACAATCTCTCTTCAAGTTCTTCTTCAACTCGCGGAAGGTTGGACCCGGGAACATTCTCAGCATGCCTCCCCGTGTTCGTTTCGTGGCGTGCCGCCTCTCAGACGCATGCCCGTGTCCGCCAGAAAGGCCCCACTGTGGCCCCATGGCGTTCTTGTCTCCACCGCGGCCCGGCACGACCCCCCCCGGTTGCGGGTCATGCCACCGTGTGCCGGCGGGCTACCGGACTCCCCGTATCGTTCACGACACAACGGTCACATTCGTCGGCCGCCGTAGCGGGAATCCGCGCATCGTGCTGGCGGACGAATTCACCGACATCATAGAAAGAGGGAATGGCGTCTCTCAGTCGATCTTCATCCCAATCCCACCACTTGATTTCCAGCAAGGCCTCTCGAATGGGCCCGGGAAACCTGTACTTCACGTGTCGCGCCGGAACCCCCGCGACGATGGAGTACGGCTCGACGTCGTGCGTCACGACGGCCCCGGCCCCTATGACGGCGCCGTGCCCAACCTTGACGCCCCTCAGCACCACGCTGTTCATCCCGATCCACACGTCATGTCCGATGATAGGAACGCGCTTCTGAGACGCGGGTCTGTCAGATTCGATGAACCGGTAGAACGCCGAGTGAATGAACGGGTGGGTGGACACACAATGGTAGTCGTGATCGGGCGGGCCGATGATCACGTTTCTGGCGATCGAGCAGAACTTCCCGATAACCGCTTCATCCACAAAGGTGTTGGGGCCAATGATATAGCTGTGGTCGCCGATGATGACCTTGCCGCGGATTTCCGCGCCTTCTCGAATCCAGCAGTGCTTGCCGATCGATGTCTTCCACGAGACGTTGCGGCTGGCTACGTATGTGCCTTTGACTCTGTTGTGAATCGACCAGTAGAGTCTGGACACGAGACGGTCTAATGGCCGCATGAGGGGGTTCCTCGCTTTCCATATCCTATGGTGATTGCCGCCCAACACAACGCGATCGCCGCCGAAGTGGAGACCAGGAGGGCTATCGCGGCGCCATTGGCCCCCATGGCAGGAATCAGCAGAATGCATGCCGCCACCCCCAGAACGCCACCGACGACGACACTGGCGAGATATGTCTTTTCCAGCCGGGTCGAGACGACAAACTGCGACGCCACCAGCCCGACGGAATAGACCAGTATGAACACCCCCATGATCCTCAGTGTGCCGGCAGCCGACACGTACTCGGGGCGAAACAGAATCCTCATGATGAGCCTGGGCAGGCAGATCGCGGCCAGCGCGATCGGGAGAGCCGTAACAATCATGACGGAAACGTATTTCCCCAGGAACCGCATCCTCTCCCTGGGCTGCACGCCGATTCTCGTCACTTGCGCCGTCATCGGATTCCCGATGCGCGCAACCTGGTTCAGCAGCAGCATCGCGAGACTCACCATCTGCCAGGCCGCCGCGTAGCCGCCAAGTTCCGCTGTTCCCCGGTAGTGTTTCAGCACGAGTTGGTTCAGACTCCCGAACGAGAGCCCCCCCAGCGTCGCCAGCCATATCGTGAGGTTCCCCCTGGCCATTCGGAGCGCTGCGCGGAATACCGCGCGCCGCGTCGCGGGAAGGGTCATCCTCGCCATCGCCCAACTGTGCTGCAACGCAAGGTAGCAGATGACGGAACCCACGGTGGCCGCGCCGATCGACAAGAGGCTGAGCCGGTCCGGCGCCGCCACAATGATGGCCCATACCACGGCGAAATACAAACACCGCTGGATGAGATTGTAGACCGCATGTCTGCTCATCGCATGCCAGCTATCGTACACCGGCTGAAGATCCATTGACATCATGGAGTTGGCCACGATCACCAGCAACAGACCCCACGATGCATCACTTCCTGTCCCCGCCGCGAGTTTCCACGCGATGAGGGCCATGGCCACGACAGCGAACAGCATCCATCGCAGCACGAGGCTCGCCGCCACGAGTTCGCCGAACCGTCCGGGATAGTGGATGAGGTCCCGGACAAGCGTTCTGTCCAGACCGAACCGTATGACCGCGCCGCCGTAGGCGGCGATCGCCAGGCCGTAGGCAAGCAGGCCAAACCCGCCTCTGCCGAGCGTGTTGGCAATCTTGACCTGCGTCAAGAACCCCACGCCCGCCACCAGGAAGTTGACCAGCACCAGAACGGAAAGGTTCTGCAGATTCCTGCTCTGGGAAAGGAGCAGCTCCCAAAGGCGATGCTTGAATGGGGCCTCCGATGGAGCAACAGCGGCTGCAACCACGCGTTTCTCCATCACTTGGGACATGAGGCTGTCTCGATTTCGGGGCATTTGGCGACACGCGGCTGCGTCGAGCGCACACGGCCGTGAGGACCCGTGATACCGGCTCTCTGCCGCCCACATTGGGTCAGTGACACATCCGGAGAGAGGTCGCGGCGCAGAAGTCACTGCTTCCACGATCATCCATGTCTCATCCGTACGTCGCGCTGGCGTAAGACAAACTCACGGTCCGCGCAGACTCCGTCCTCGTGGGTATACGTCCCCCTCGTCTGCCACCTTGTCCAGCGCACCCACTGGCGCCCTGGCGTCTCCGCGTGTGGCGGTACGCCTGACGCTCCACCTCCACCCGTCTTTCGGGCAGCAGTCGCCTTCAGTTGCCAAGCCGCGGGTCAAGGGAAAGCCGATCGATCAGCCTTCTGGCGGGCGCAAACTCCGGCCGAAACCGCAGGCAGACGTTTGCCTGCTCTATGGCTGCCCCAACCTCCCCTGTCTCCGCCAGCAGCAAGGCCAGGCTGAGCCGCCATTCAACCTGACTGTAGTCGGAGACAAGAGCCTGGCCGTAGTACCGGATCGCGTCTGCAATCCTTCCGTTTCTCTGACAAAGCCACGCCAGTCTGGCGAATGCCGCGGCAGGCGCATCCGGCTCCCGGCATATCTGCTCGAGGAGCACCGCAACCTCGCGCCAAGTCTCGTCGGCAGCCTCTCGTCCGCCCGACGTCTCGAGAAGGCCGGCAATCGTGATGAGGCGGTCGACCCTGCCGCGGGCGATCTCCAGGGCCAGATCAGATCGACCCAACTGGTCGATGAGGTGCAGTGCCACCTCCCTGAACCACTTCTCATCGAGTTGCACGGCCTTTGCGAAGTGGTTCACTGCCTCATCCGTACGACCCTCCTCCGTCTCGAGGAATCCTGCGACAAAACGAGCGGTGGGATCACAAGGCGCAAGACGGACACCTTCCCGTATGTGCCTGGCCCCCAGTTCCGCCTGGTCGGGAACAAGCCGCTCCAGTTGCCCGAGCACGCACCATGTCGCTCCGAATGTCGAACACAGCATCCGGGTACGGTTGAGTTCGGCAGCAATCCGCCGGGCAAACTGAAGCGCCTCGGCCGACAAGACAATCTCTCCCGTGTTTGGATCGAGGGTACGGCTTATGGCGCGCCAGCGGTATACGTTCAGCCAATGCCGGTACAGCACGTTGTCCGGCTGATGGGCCGCCGCCTTCCGGGCGTGGCCCAGCAGGTATGCGTATTCTTCGTCGCTGCCCTGCCAGTGCCGCTCCACGAGGCTGCCCTCGGCCGCCAAGCTCTTCTGCCAGTGTGCCTGGCCACGGCGCGCGTGGTCGGCGTCCAACAAGACTACGCTCCACACAAGAACCAAAACCGCCAGAGCGGCGCGCCAGTATCGGCGAACGCGCCCAGGCGACGAGACCACCTCATTCGAATCGCCGGCTCCGATATGCGGCAGGCGAAGCAGCAGTGCGCAGTAGATAACCGACAGGAACATATTGGCAGGCAGATGTTGGCCGAAGTCGCTCAGACTCTGAATCATGATCGCCGCCAGCCCGAAGCCAAGACCGTATGCCGCTGAATGAATCGGCCAACGCGCCCTGCGAATCACACGCGCGTAGCTGCTCCACACCAAAGCCCCAAATGCGACCAGCGCCGCCATGCCGATGATGCCCGTCTCTTCAGCGGCTTGGGCATACTCGTTTTCCGCATGAGACGCGAGCGCCGCCACCGTGGAGCGGTCGAACATCGGATAGACGACTTCATGAGTCCCCAGGCCCGTTCCCACGATGGGAAACCGGGTCCAGGCGACGGCGACGTCCCGGACAATCTGCCAGCGTCCACCCTGGGCGTGGTGCAACTGGCGCAGCGATCCTAACCTGTCGTACACGGCGTCGAAGCCGATGTACAACACGCACACAAATGCCGCCAAGGCAAGCATGGCCATGACCCAGCCGGTTCCCCGGAATGAGCCTTTCGAACTGAGAACCAGAGTGGTAAAGGCGCTGGCCATCATCAGGCTGATCATCCCGCCACGGCTCAACGACGCGAAGATCGTGCCAGCCCCCAGGACGATCATCGCCGCGAGACCCCAGATCAGCCTGCCGTCGGCCGAACTGAGATACTCCATGACAGCAGCCGGGGTCGTCTTGCGGCCTCCCAAAGCCTGATGGGTCTTGACGCAGATCAGCGCCAGAGCGGCGCCGATCGACAGGTTCATGAACTGAGCGTAATGGCTGTGGTTCACGAAGGGTCCCGAGAATGCCGTACCGTGAGGGCTCGTGACAAATCCGTATATCTTCCCGTTTCCGGCCACGTCCTGCACCAGTGCAAGAAGAGCAACGGCCGCGCCGATGCTCGCCACGGCGAGCAACAGACGCACGATCTGGTCGGGCCGTCGAAACACACCGACAACGGCCACGAACACGCTCCCGGCGGCCAACAGAAGACGCAGATCATGCTTCGTGGCGTGAGCATAGAAGCTCAACTCCGTTGTCGTCGCAAGAGAGCCGGCGTCGTGAAGATCCACCAGCACCTTCATCTTCTGCGCCACCGTGTTCGGGGAGAGCCACCGGACAATGGACATCGGCAGCGGGATCAACTGTATGACGGCAAGCCCGACAAATGCGAGAATGGGCAGATACGCCCAGGTCCACGGCAATGAAGGCCCCCTGGCGACAACCATCCTCATGCACAGGCACACGCAGATCGCCGCCGCAATCGCCACGACGATTTCCTCGCTCCACGCCTCCACCGCACCAAAGGCAAACGGCATGAACAGCAACAAGATGATGACCAGCCACTCCACGATGCGGTCGAAGTCAACCGTGAGCGCTTCGAATGCCTTCGCCCCGGACGCCTGAGCCCGGTGCCCGCGGGTATCGGCCGCCACGTTCGTGGATTCAGAGCCGTCGTCAGCATTCGGTCGACAATAACTGTATGTATCCATAGGACCCATCCGCACACGAGACACAGCGCTGTGGCCAGAGTCGTTGCCTCCACCGGCGAACGCAGGGTGTCCTGTCACGATTTTGTCTCTTCGGAGGTCGCCTGGAGCGGCAGGCCACGCGACGGCAAGGAGGTCGTCACACCTCTGCCGGTCTTGTTCGCCCGGCCATTGCCTGAACCCGAACCTCCGTACTGCTGGTATTGCCCGAAGTAGTAACCGTAGTGGTCGCCGCTTCTTTGAACGTCATTGATCACGACTCCGATGAGATGCGCGCCGACGGTTTGAAGAGCGTCCAGCGCCCGTTGGGTGACTCTCCTCGTGGACTTGTTGGCCTTTACGACCAGCACCGTGATATCCGACAGCGCTCCGAGGATCTGCGCATCCGTGACGATCGTGACCGGCGGCGCGTCGATCAGAACCCGGTCGTATGCCGACGTAAGACACTCCAGGAGTCGGCCAAACCGTTGTCCGTTGAGAACCTCGGCGGGGTTGAGGATAGCATGTCCGCACGGCAGAACGTGAAGCCCTTTTGTTCCGGTCGACTGGATTGCCGCCGCCAGTTGCAGCCTGCCGGCAAGGACTTCGCTCAGGCATCGCTGCTCATGATCCAACTCGAATATGAGGTGTTGCGTCGGTTTTCGGAAATCCGCGTCGAGAATCAGGGTCTTCTGCCCGGCACAGGCCATGGCAATGGCCAGATTGCTGACCAGCGTCGATTTGCCGTCCCCGGCCGCCGGCGAAGTGACCAACATGGTCCTGGCCTTCTCCTTGGGTGCGCCGAACAGCACGGCAGTGCGTATGGTCCGGAACGCTTCGGCTTCGTGAGAGTCCGGTTGCAGGAGGACCTTCTGGCCTCGCTCCTGCAGCTTCTGCCGCCGGGACATCGCCGGCACCGCGCCCAGAACCGCCACGCGAAGCAGGGCGGAGATCTCGTCGGCCGAACGCAACGTCTGGTCCAGCCAATCCCTTCCGACAGCCACACTGCCCCCCAGCAGAACCCCACATATCAGAGCAACCGCCATCAGCTTGCCCTTCTGTGGTTCGGAGGGTTCATCGGCGGCCACGGCCTGTTCGAGAACCGCCATTCTCAGTCGGCCGACGTCCTCCCCCACGATCTTTCTGATCTCCCGAATCTGTTCGTCAAGCGTCTCGAAATAAGTCGTCAATCTGTCCACTTCAGACCGGAGCCGCTGATACTGCACGATCTCCGTGTTGGCATTCTTGACCACCTCTTGCTGCTCGGCGTACAACGCCGCAATTTCCTCCTCCGCGCTCTTCGCATCCTCATACTGCTGCGCCGCTGTGGAAAGCACGGCCGCGACGAATCGGCGGTTCAAATCCTCCTGCTTGCTCTCGATCTGCGTACGCTCGGTATCCAGATCGGCGAGCCGGGGGTGATCGCGCGTAAACCGCTGCAAGAGCATCTCCTTCTGGAGCTCCAGCTCCACGACCCGATTCTCCAGCGGCGTCAGGTCGAGTGATACGCCGCTGCGATAGCTCGAATTGCCTTTTGTCTGCAGGTACTGCTGCAGCGCCGCCGGATCCTCCGTCAACGCCTGGATCCCTTTCAGGAAGGCGTCGGCTTCTATCCTCCTCATCCGAGCCTGCGTCAGTTGGTTCTCCAGCAGCAGAAGACTCTGCATGAAGCCGCCACTCTGGTCTGAGCCCAACGACAGCGGCATGTGCATCTTCTGGAACGTGACCAGTTCGTTGCGTTTTGCCTCCAATTCCTTGGTGGTGAGTATCATATCGTTCTGGAGAATTTTCAGGACTTCTCCCGAGCTCTTCTTGTCACGTTCGAATCGGGACGCCATATACGTATCGACAACACAATTCACGATGGCTGCGGCTTCGAGCGGATACGGCGAAGAAAAGGCAACGCTGATGATCTCATCGCGTCGGCCCACATCCACAACGATGTGCTTCTGGAGATAGGCGCTCGGTATGTCTATGTCGGCGAACGTCCGCAACCGCTGCGGAAGCAGAGTATCGATGGTCGCGGTGATGTTGGGCATGGACTTGACGATCTCGGCCTGTGTGTACAGGTACTTGTCCGTCTGGGGCCTGCCGCTGGCGTCGTAGGGACTGCTGATGCGCAAGGCCGTGTAGTCAAGATACAGTCGGGCGGTGCTCGTGTAACGCGGTGTGGCCGTCTGGATATACAGCAAGCCGAAGCCGAGCGAGGCCACGATGCACAGGGCGACGATCCACCGGCTGCGCCACAGCACGGCAAGCAAGCCGTCTGCTGTCGTGGCCAACGACAGCGAACTCGCGGGGAAGACCCCGATTCGCGGCTGCGCCATTCGAGCCTCGAAGCGATTGCCCATCCTGTCTCGGCTGTCCATGTGGTCTCTCATCGGTCTGTTGCCCATCAGTTGTTCCAGATGGTATCGGGGTTCAGGTACAAGCCCAGGCTGATTCGAAACACCCGGTCGAAGAATGTGTTTGTGCGCGTCCGAGGCGTGTTCTCAACGGCGACGACATCGCCCCGCTTGAGCTTCAGAGCCAGAGCTTCTGTAAACTGCTCCGCCTTTCGGGGATCGATCAGCCGAAACGTGGCACTGGCGACCGTGCCGTCCGCTTGCAGGCGATAGACGCACACGTACCGGGGGTCTGCGACAAGATCCAGCCCCCCGGCAAATGCCAGAGCCTCCCCAAGTGTGAACTCGGTGTTGGCGGGATAGGGGAAATTGCCCGGCGAACGGACCAGGCCGAGGACGGAGACATACTGAACCTCAGGCCGCTCGACAATTACCGAATCTCCTTCCCGCAGGGCCACGTCCGTAAAGGGAATATTCATCCCCTTAACCGGCAAGACCACCGCCGTCTCCGACGCTGCGCCCGGTTCCGGTAACGCCGACGAAGAATCGATTTGACGTTGCTGTTCCGTCACATCGAGCGATGTCACGAAGACGTCCCCGCCGCCCTGGCTCCAGCTTCCACCGGCCTCGTACGCGGCAAGGTGAACGCGGCTGCCGGGCGGTCGAGTGGTCAACAATCGCGCCAGACTCGAGAGCTTCAGGTTCGCCTCCGCCATCGCTTTGACTTTGACGATCGTGTCGATCTTCTCAAGAGCGTCCCATCTCTGGCGCGCACTGCCGACGTCGAGCCACTGGCGAAAGGTCGTTTCACCGGCAGACCTCACCGACAACCATCCTGTGGTTTCAAGGGGGCCCTCCCGTTCGAAGCACAGGTACACATCCGCCGCCAGCAGCCCGTGCCGGGGAACCGTGCCGGATATGCCCGAGCCAGAGGCGGTCCGATGCCAAGGCGTGTCGTCCGCTTGAGACAACATCGCGTCTGGCCCGTCGGCCCGCGACGCGTCCCCGGCCTGGCCCTGTACGATCTTGATTACGGCAGCGCCTTCCTGCACGATCCCTCCGGCCTCCATCAGCAATCCCACCAGAGACATCTGGTCGTATCGGAGTTCATAGAGCCCAGGGTTTCGGACCGCTCCCATGATCCGCACTCGCGATTTGGCGTACTCCACTGCCTGGACGTAGACCGATGGCCTGGTCGTGACCAGCTCGGGATAATAGGACTGCACGATGTCGCTTTCTATCTGCGTCAGCGGTCTTCCCGCGGCCTGGATCAGACGTCCATCCGGAAGCGTAATCGTGCCGCTGTCGCTGACTCGGCAGAGCTGCACGCTCGTGCTGATTTCTCCCGGCCCTCTTTGCGGGACATCTGAGTACAGAAATGTCGGCAGCCGCAACTCGAGCACATCGTTGACCTGAACGCGGTACGGCCCCTTCACAACGGTGGCTTGGACGATCCTATCCATGTCCACTACCGGACCGTTCGGACCGGCGTTCTGAAACGCGGCCAGCTTTTCCGCCGAGGGCAGGCGAGCACGATCGCCACACCCAAGCGGACCCTGACACAATCCGATCAGGACGACCACCCATAGAATACGTCTGATGATGAATCGTATGGTCCTCATTGCGCGAAGCTCCACTCCTCCTGTGTACCAAGCCCGCCCGGGCCTGTATCCCAAGGCAACCGTCGCTGCTGCCTGCGGGTGCGCACAGACTATCCTCGGACAGCAGATCAACGGCATGGGAGGACAGACCCTAAGCTTCCCCGGATCAGAGAGCCCTCACATCACAAGCCACCACGGCACAACACAAGGTGCGGCCACGTGTACACGACCGCCGTCGCGGGCCAGCGCCAACCGCTCGACCCGCCTGCCGCAACCGGCCTGCTCCGGGATTATCCTGAAGACCTGCGCTTTGCGCCACGCCACGGCGGTACAGGCATTACCGCAGTCGCATGCGCGCGTTCAACGAAGTTCCCTGGCAGCAAAAAACCGCGTCGAAGACCTACCTGCTCTACCACGTCAAAGCCGTCATGGGACCGACCTCTCTCCTCACCGACACCGGGTGGGAGACCCGTCACACCCCATGGCATCGAAACCCACACAACCGCCTTCCATGACGCAGCAGTTCCGGCCCCGATTCCGCACTACCTACCAAGCCGGCTTGAAGGCGCTCCGCAGACCCGGCCGGAACGGAATCCGGATGGTCTGCCGTGTCAGCTTCAGCTCCACCGGGGCCGTCGCATTGTCGCCAGCCAGCGCGACCGTCTGCATGGCAAACGGGTCAAACACGGTCGCCTGCTTGCCGGACGACGAATCATCCGCCTTCGGCGCCGCGACAATCGCCGGCGTCAAAAGCCCGGCCACGATGGCGAAAGCCAGCACGGCCAACAACACATTCTTCCTCCTCTTCTCAAGCATACATGGCCTCCTTTCCTGTACTCACTAAAGACTCATGCTTCATTATCCGCTCACCGAATCCGCACGTCCGGGCCATCGACTCCGGCACTCTTCATGACCCAGTTAGCTCTCTTGCCCCAGGGGACTACGCGGCGCGAATCGGCCAGGCCAGCCTCGTCGATTCCACCATCTACCGGCACCGTCAGACGCGCCAAGGCCCGCAATACACCAGCCGCCTCCGAGTAGTACGCTTCGCCTCCGAGGGTACAGTGTTGTCGAACGCCGCCTGCCACATCGATGCTGCGGACCAGGTGGTCCCGGATCTGGGCGCACGCCAGGATCATTTCAGGATCGTCATCGAGATCGCTGACAGCGGCCAATCCCAAGCCCGCGGACACCAACTCCTCTGTGTACCCTCCCGCAGGCTCTGCCACGTACGCACTGCGGTGATCGAACCGCCAGTAGTAGGTCCCAGCAAGCTCACCGTCCGGGATTCGGTGGGTCAACAACAGCTCCGGCAGCTCGGCGAACGTTCGCGCGTACCAGTAAGATGCCTTCCGCGCGTCCGGATCGAGCTGGGAATCATCGAGCGGCCTGGTCGACGCCAAGGCCCATGTCGCAAGTCCCAGAGCCATAACCGGGGCCTCCGACGAGTCGTCGTCGACTCTGACCAGGTAGTCGATCAGGGCCTCCCGCCAAACGTCCTTCTCTTCCGCATCGACGTAGAACGCGGCAACAGTATGATGGGCCAGATAAAACACCGCAATGGACGGGTCAACCTCTTCAAACTGGGAAACGTACCCGTCAGTTCCTTCCTGCGACCGGTGTGACACGTTGTGATAGAAATCGTCAATCGCATACCACCACATGTTCAAGGACTCATCCCCTGACATGGTGCTCAGGCACATCAAAGCATACGCCTCGTCGCCATAGTAGTTGCCCCCCGCCGCACGCAGGATGAAATTCCCTCCCACGATCGCCGCAACCCGGCATTCGTCATCCAATGTCACCTCATGGGCGTGTACGAGACCAGCAACGATCGAACCTGTGTACGCTTCTTCACCGGACCACGATCCCTCAAACGGCCCTCCCTGCACCTGGCCGGCCACCAGCCGACTTGCCGCCGCGCGCAATGCATCCACGGCGCCAGAGGCCTCTTCTGCCTGACTCAGCCGAGGCAACAGCGCTGCGACGACGCAAATCAGCACCATGCCGGTCGCTCTCCTCGCCCAACCGTCTCTTCCGACACCAGCGAAGTGCCCGTTCGAAACCAGAGGTTTGATGTTCCCTTGCACAGGTCACCTCAACCGAAGGCCCGGAGCAGAACCCCTCTACTCCGGTTCCGCCGCAGTCTCCGGCTCCGCGTCCATCACAATGCCGCCGGCCAGATATTGTTCGATGCTCCAGAGAACCTGCAGCATCTCTCCGGAGAACGTGTTGTACATTGCACCCTGGCGCGCCAGGTGTTCGTACACCTGCCCGTTTTCGTCGATTCCATCGAGCAAGGCGCTCCGGGCTGCGATGATTGCCTCACGGGTCTCTTCGCTCCCACCGTCGGCGTCGTTCGACGCCACGGCCACCAGCCCGAGAGCCCCAAACACCGCATCCTCCGTGTACCCGGCGATCACGCCTCCCGTTCCGCCATCCGTATGATCGAGGCGCCAATAGAAGCTGCCTGCAAAAGGCTCGCCTTCCGGAACCTGCTGACCGGCCAACATGGCCGGCAGGTCGCCCACTGTCAGTCCGTCCCAGAGGGCGTGCGGCGGCAACTCGTAGGAAGTGATGGGTCTGTCCACCGACGTGTTCGTCGCCGTCAGGGCCCACGTCGCCACGCCGACAGCCATGACGGGGAAGGTCGCCTCGTCATCGACTCGGGACAGATGGCTGATCAACTCCTGGCGATACACATCCGTATCCTCGTCCTGCACGTAATCGGCCGCAACCAGGTAGTGCGCGAGATAGAAGACCGCCGTGGACGGCTCCAACCCGGCGAACGCCCGCAGATACTCCTGTGTGCTCCTCTCGGCGTGGTTCTTCCGAGGGCTCAGGAAGAAATCAACCAAAGCGTTCTGCCAGATATTGTGGTCCGGATCGTCGGATATCTCGCTCAAGCAAACGAACGCATAAGCCTCATCGCCCAACAGGTTGCCCTGTGCGACGGCCGTGTCGAGAATCCAGGCCCCCGCCAGATCGGCCGAGTCGCGGTACGCAGGATTCCCCATCCATTCGTAGACCGAGGCCATGCCCGTTGCGATTGGCCCCAGGAAAGGCACTTCCTGTGGCCACAACCCCGCGTCGGGACCCTCCTTAATCTGGGCCTGTTCCAAGCGGCCGGCGATGAGATCCACGGCCTCCTCCGGGGTCCATCCGATTGCCGCACTCTGGCCCAGCAGCGCCAGAATCATCACCAGGACGGCACCACATCTCTGTTGACCGCACAACATCAGGTCCTCCTTTCTTACCCTCCTCCCTGGAGGGTCCTCCGATTAGCTTCTGCCCTGGACACCTGCCGCAGTTCGCCACCGCGCATCTTGACAGGCAGTCCCTGATTCGACAAGTCGTCAAAGGCAACGTCATTTCCCCCAATGTCATCGGAACAGATGAGAGTCAGCACATGGATGCCAGACGGCCGGCGCCTCGCAGAGCCCGTCAGCGGATGGACGCGGACGGTCCGCGCACGCAGCTCGTGTGCGCAGACCTGTCGCCCGGCGCGGCCACAAATACGGTGCGTGGCTACCCGCTCCTGCCGGAACGACAAGAGTGGACCAACTCTCGGTGGCAGGCATCTACCCCCCAAACCTACGATGGCCTCCGTTGCCGCGCTCACTGTGGTTCCTCCGTGATCACGTCTCCATACTCCGTTCCCAAGACCTTCCCTGAAGAGATTCCCGACCGCTGGGGTGCAACGAGTCGGTCGTCATCCAGCGAGGTTGTCAACGATCCATATCGCGCAAACCAAATGCCATGATAGTCCGTGCGTGGTCATTGTCTATTGTGGAAGATACGTAATTTGCAGTGGGACGCTGTGGCTCATGTCGCGACGAAAAGGAACGGCCGTCGGATGACGGCCCGCGCTTCGGTGTCACGTTCCTGCCGGCCTCGGAGCAGTGTCCAGCCCACTGGCCGGAGAGGCGGAGTTCTGCTCCGCTCGCGCCCTTCTGCGGACAGGCGATCAGAGCCGGGATAGGCCCGAGAACCTGAGCGGAGTTGTTCTGGAGGCGACCTGCTCAGCTTCCTGATGGTTACCGGGAAATTCGTGCCGTGCGAATGGCTATCCTACGACAGCGACTCCATGTGGACAGCCATGATGGACGGCGTGGTTGGAGAGCCGCCCGGCCGCAACGCGCGATTCCCCGCGAAACAGGGGCTGACAATCCTTCGCGATCTGTCGCAGTTCCAGTATTTCGGCCTCGGTAACCGGACGAACGGAACGCCCCGCTTCCACGGCCTTGTCCAGCAGATCGAGCCACGAGGGCGGGATCGCCGCAACGACGCCAGGCAGTGAAAGGGTGAAATGCACCGCCAGGTCCGTCTCCTTCTGCTCCTCCGTCGTGCGATACCACCATCTTCTCGTTCGCTCGACTCCCTGTGGCCACGACCCTTTGGACAGCGCCTTGATGGCGATGACCGCCGCCCCTTTTTCGCCGGCCAGCTCGATTACCTGTTTGCCGAAGCCCGACTCGAAGTAGTCGACAAAGCTCAGAGGAAACATCACCGAGTCGAACGCGAAGCCGTTCAGGGCCGCCACGGCGCCCGCCGTGGTATGAGCAGAGAAGCCGAAGTGGCGAATCTTGCCTTCTTCTTTGGCCTTGAGGAACGTTTCGAGGGCTCCATTCGGCCCCAGGGCCTGCTTGACCTCGTCTTCTGTGAAGATGGCGTGCATCTGGTACAGGTCGAAGTAGTCCGTCTTGAGCCTCTTGAGCGAGCGTTCCAACTCCAGGCGTGCCCCCTCTTTGTCCCGCATCTTGGTCTTGCAGGCCAGGAAGATGCGGCTGCGGTCGATGCCCTGCAGGCCGATGCCCATCTTGATCTCTGCATCGCCGTCTTTTCCGTAGGCCGGAGCAACATCGAAGTAGTTCACGCCCTGATCGAAGGCTTTGTGCAATCCGGCGGTGCCCTGCGCCTGGTCGTAGTTGGCCAGGGCCAGTCCGGGGAATCCCACCACCGATACTCTTGCGCCCGTTCTGCCCAGCACTCTTCGAGGCACGCCGAGAGAATCCTGAGCCAAGTCGGCTCCCCGAGCCTGCGAAAGCGGGCCGGCGCCCAATGCGTAGCTGCCCGCGACGGTCCCGACGGCCTTGAGGAATGTGCGTCTTTCCATGGTGTATCCCCCTTGTCAGATTCAATCCGAATTTGCAGCACGCGATCACATCGACATCGCTGGGGAGCCTTCGTCAGAAGCCCCAGCCATAACGCGGACGATTCTACCATGAACGCAGCGGCACAACAATGCAGGAGTTCATAGGAACGGCCTACGCCACTTTGCCGCACGCAGCGCATTCGAGTACGATCGAGGCCAAGTGTTCGGTTACCCGGCCACGAACCCACACCGGGCCGCCATAGGAGCAAATACTCCGATACAGCCCGATCTGATCGGGAAAGAAGCTGACCTCGGCCAGCCCCGTGGAATCCTCCAGCGTGACGAAGCCCATCACCCGGCCGTTGCTGGTCCTGGCGCGCCGTGCGGTCGCCACGAAACCGGCGACGGTCGTCCTCTTTCCGACGAGGCGTTGCAGTTGGACCGCCGGCACGTATCCGGCCGGCAGCAACGTCGCCGGATGCAGGCCAAAGGAGATACCCGTGATGTCCAGTTCCGCCTTCAGCCTTGCGATCCGGTCGTAATCGGGCAATCGCCCTGCCAGGCGATCCGGATAGAGATCGAACAGCATCGGCTGATGCGGCTCCGGCAAGGCTAGGTGCAATCGGTTGAGCATCGCCGGACGCGTGGGACCCAGGCCGTCGCAGGCGC
>CAZNSM010000107.1:0-5903 GCA_964575615.1 uncultured Pirellulales bacterium
GCCCGCGCCTGGGACGCGCTTAATGTCACATCAGAATGAAACACTACACTAGCTGGCCCTGGATGCCCCATCAGGCGAACTCCGCGACCCCGAACCGTCTGACCAGGTCCATTAGGAGGACTCTATCGACCAGACCGAGGCGCTTTCCGGCCGCGAACACCTCTGCCTCAGTTGTGAAACTCGAACTGGTCACCAAGTCACCACGTGTGAAGCTGTGGTCGCTCGTTAGAACTCCCCAGAGCTGCTGTAGAATGGGACGCCCGACGTTCGCCTGTTGATGCTTGCACTGAATAACCACACGCTCACGTGCGCCGCCTGAATCGCGTTCGGCCAGGATGTCGATCCCGCCGTCGTGGCTTCCACCTGTAAGCTGGATGGCATAACCCTGCTTCTCATAGAGCTGAGCCACCAATTCCTCGAACTGAGTGGGATCCATGCCATCAAGGTTCACTCTCACCTTTGACGTCGGAGCGGACACGGCCTTCTTGGGACGAACAGACAGGTTGAACAGCGAGAAGATTTCCTCCTCTGTCAACCCGAGACTCTCCGCCTCAGGATGGGCCTGATCGATCACGCTGTGGAATAGCCGACGCTTCTCGGCCAGCTTCTTCAGTATCCGTTCTTCAATCGTATCGGTGCAGTAGAAGCGTCGCACAAAGACTTTCTGCGCTTGACCTATTCGATGCGCACGCTTCACTGCCTGATCTTCTACAGCGGGATTCCACCACCGGTCGAACAGGAAGACATAGTTCGCAACCTGAAGGTTGAGCCCAACACCTCCTACACTGTAGTTCAGTAGCAAAGCGTTGATGGTGGGATCGGTCCTGAACGCTTTGAGAACTGCCTCCCGGGCATTCTGTCTCACTTCACCATGCAACTGGCAGACCTTATAGCCCGAATCACCCAGGTCTTTCGACAAGCGTTTGAGACCATATCGCTCATCGACGAACTGTGAGAAAATCAAGGCCTTTCTACCGCTTTCCCGAACCTCTTCAAGATCTTCAAGTAGTCGTTCAAGCTTTGCGCTTCTCCCGTCTACGGGATCGAAGTTGCAGATTTGTCGAAGCCTGCTGATGAGGGCGAACACATGAGTCACGGTTATGTTGTCACCCTTGGCGTTCAGTTCAACTACACCTTCTCGCTCCATTTGGTCATACGTTCGTCGATGGCTTGCATCAAGCTCGATCGGTATATCCTGGTCACTTCTGTCAGGCAGATCGTCCCTGACTTCCTCCGTGCGACGTCTCAGCATGTAGGGGCCAATACGCTGAGTGACAGACCATTGGTCGTCGCTCTTGAGCAACCCCGGTTGCACGAATTGAAGAATGGAAACGACATCTTCCACCTTGTTCTCGAGAGGCGTACCTGTGAGAGCCCAACGGCGAGTAGCCTTGAGAGCTTTGACTGCTTGCGAGGTCTTTGTGTCGGCATTCTTGATTCTCTGAGCCTCATCGATTATGATGAGATCATGGGAGAAAGCTTGGTCCTTCAGCCATTCTGCTTCGCGGGCCACGGCCTCATAGTTGATGATCTTCACCACGACGTTCGGGGTGCCCAGCCTTAGAAAGAACTGCCGATCACAGCCCGGCAGCATCACGTTGTCGCCGATTTGCGGCCACCACATCTTGAGTTCGGCCGTCCAGGTTGAGATAAGTGTCTTCGGGCAAACTATCAGTATCTGATCCAAGAGCCTTTCACGCCAGAGAAGGCGTGCGGCAATGATTGCCTGCATCGTCTTACCCAAGCCCATCTCGTCCGCGAGCAGAGCACTGTCTCTGTCGTAGAGCCACTTGATGCCGGATGTCTGAAATGGATAAGGTTTGGCTGGCAGACACAACTGCGGATCGGACAGTATCTCGTGGATTGGGGGCGTAAGTATCCAACGAAGTATTTCCTCCAGATCGAGCTTCTGTGCCGAAGGAGGTCTTGGAGGTCTCGGCACGGCTGCCACTCTCGGAGCCGGTTTACCCTGGCGTTCCTGGAACAAGGACGTCCCAGGCTCCTTCCGTCTCTTAGCAAAGGAGAACCTGTAAATCGGGCAGGGAAAGTCGTCTATAGCCACCGATGAAACCGCCAGATCGTCACGGGCAAACAGACGTCCGTTCACAGGTATCGCAGTGAGTCGTACTGGTGAGGCCCAAGACGTGGCACGAGTGATACTCACCGCCGTTTCGTAGCGGTCAGGTACATTGAAGAGCGTTTCCAGACCAGCCTTCGTTATGCTGACGGTTAGCTTCTCCCTGCTGTGCTGACACGTCTCCGTGTCGAACCGAAGGTGGGCGTCCATCTCCATGAGAGCCGCTACGGTCTGGCATGTTTCAAGCGTCCTCTCTCTGTATCGGCTGCGCCAATGCATGGCGGTCACCCATTCACGTCGCCCGTCTTGATTGCCTCCTTGAGAGCCTCGCGCATACGATTGAATGGCTCGACAAGATCAACCATCGTCTCCAACAATGCCAACACTCGACCGACTGCTTCTTGATCGTCCGTGTGTGCGCCGGTGTCGTACCGGAGGGATGTGAGTCTACCGGGTTCGCTTTCGCCGTCGCCGGCTCTCGTCAGGAACGCGGTCGGCACCTGGGCAACTCGGCGCACTGCGATCAACTCCTCTGCTTCCACGAGGAGGATTTCAGGCGTGAGAGGCAGGTCTTTCAGGAGCTTGTTAGCAATAACATCCACCTTTAGATGCTCATCAAGTGTGGGACCGTATAGAATTCTCTGGATCTTCGTCGGCCTTATCGGCGACACAAAGGAGAAGTGTTGTGGACGGGTCCTGGCATCTGTGAGCATGAGGGCGCCCAGATATGCTCCTGCAGCGTCTCGAGGACACATGAGGTATGCGAGGATGATATCGCAAGAGGTTTCCTGTTCTACCTCACCGCCATAGTCCGCTCTGTCCTTCTGTTCGTACATTCCGGCCTCGCTCGCTTCTACTCTCATTGCATGGCACTAGTTCCCTTCTTCCTCCCAAGGGACCAAGCTTCAGCCAAACGCACTGGTATCACACCAGAGATCGACGCTCAGATATCATCGTCGCAGTTGCATAGCTGTTATCGGCGATTTCGTCGGCCGGCTCAAGCCAAAAAAAACTGAAAAGGCGTCCGGCTGGGGGAGGCCGCAGTTGGCAGTTCTCAGTTTCCGGTTCCCGGTTCGCGAGATACGAGATACGGTAGCCGGAGGGCTGGGTTTCGAGTTTGCAGTTTGAAGTCGGCGGACTACGGACCACGGATCACGGGTCACAAAGCGCGACCAACGCTTCTACGCTCCCACGCTTCTACCCATCTACCCCGAGCGACGAGCGACCAGCGACGGAATACGGTGTTTTGCGGGCTGATTCACGCTGGGCGGATGGGGGCGATTTCGGACCAAACGCGCGACGGTCCGGCGACAAAATGCGAGGGACATCGAGATTTTTTTTACTGCTGGCGGGGCAAGGGGTTGCGGCCGCGAGAGGGCCGAAAAGGGGCGAAATTTTCGTCCCAAACGTGCAACACCGTCCTTTTGTAGAGGCGGATGTTTTTCCGCCCGTTCCGGCCGGCCGGAACGCTTTGAAAAGGAAATAGAGAGTAGTTTTAAGTTTGAAGTTTTAAGTTTTAAGTTTGAGGTTTGAAGCGGGGCGGACTGCGGACCGCAAGACGCGACCAACGCTTCTACGCTTTTACGCTTCTACGCGTCGACAGCGACGACGAAAGGAGGAGCCTATGTGCGATCGAATTTGTGCGAATTGTGTGTATGCGGTTCGGGCGGTGGGGCGGTGGCATCGGGTGATGCAGTCGCGGTGGCCGGGACTGCTGACGTGCATCAACCATCCGGAGGCGCCGGGCGAGCTGCACGAGGTGGTGGCGACGTGGACGTGCCGGAACTTTCGGGCCAGGCCGAAGCCGGTGGTGCGGGGCGAGCCGCCGGAACCGCCCAACGACGCGATCCGCTACATCCCGCTGACGCGCGGCAAGTTCGCGATCGTCGATGCGGCCGATTACGAATGGCTCAGCAAGCACAAGTGGCTGGCGACCGGCAACGAGAGGCGCGGGTTCTACGCCGCACGGCGCGTCGGCCAGGGCATGCTGCTGATGCACCGCGCGATCATGCAGCCGCCCAAGGGGATGGTGGTCGATCACATCGACGGCAACGGGCTCGACGAGCGGCGGGCGAACCTGCGCGTGTGCACGCAGCGGCGCAACTCGCACAACCGCCGGCCCAGCCGCTGGACCAGCTCGCGGTTCAAGGGCGTGTACTTCTGCAAGGCGACGCGCAAGTGGGTCGCGACGATCGGCTACGAGGGCAAGGCGATCTACCTCGGCTCGTTCGACGACGAGGTGGAGGCGGCGCGGGCGTACGACCGCAAGGCCCGCGAGCTGTTCGGCGTGTACGCGTACCTGAACTTCCCGGAGGAAAGCAGGCTTTAGGCTGGAGGCCGGAGGCTGTAGGGCATGTCGCTCGTCCCTCGTCGCTGGTCGCTCGGAACGTGGGCGGCGAGATACGAGATACGAACAGCGAGATATGAAACGAGCCTGCCGGGCCGTGGCGCCGGCAGGCTCGAATGCAGTCTTCTGCGTTAGCGGCCGGGACGCCGGCGGACGACTTTGGCGCCCTTGATCTCCTGCGTGCCGCGGGAGGTGGTCATCTGGCCGGTGAGCTTGCCGTCGGCGATCTTGCCGGCGAAGTCCATCTTGAACTCGTCGTCGCCGAACGGGACGACCATGCCGAAGGTGAGCTTGCCGTCGGCGAACTCGATCTTCTTGACGGGCATCGTGCCATACAGAGCGCTCAGGTCGGGGTTGACGACGAGCCGCTGCTTGATGTCGCCCCATTCGGTGCTGACGTCGAGCAGCCAGGTGCCGATGGCGGCTGCGCCCTGGCGGGCGCCCTGGACCTCGACGTCGCCCATCTCGGACTTGATCGTGCCGGTGAGCGTGTCACCGTCGATGTTGCCGCTGAAGGTCGATTCCCACTCGCGGTCCTGCATCTTGCTCTTGCGCTTGAAGCTGAGGGCGCGCCGCTCGTACGAGAAACCGCTGATCTCGTGCTCGCCCCACTCGCTCTCCCACTTGGCGGCGAGCCGGCCTTCCTTGTCGGGTGTGACGGCGAGCGTGCTGGTGACGTCACGGTCGCCGACTTTGTACTTCATCTCCCATCGGCCGGCGGCGGGGCTCATGCGCACGCTGCGCTGGCCGGTGACGTCCGATTCGCCCTGGTCGTTGGACAGGACGCCGGAGAGCTTGTTCTCGTCGATGGTGCCGCTGAACGTCGAGATGAACTCGTTGTCGCCGAAGCGGGCGGCGTGGACGAACCGCAGGGTGTTGTCCTCGAACTTGATGTCCTTCAATTCGTTCATGCCGAATGCGCTGATCCACTGTCCGGCCCATTCGCCTTCGGGACCGGTCCGCGTGAACGAGAGGATCACGTTCATCTCGCGCTCGCCGAAGGGGATCTTGACCTGCCAGTCGCCCCAGATGCCGCGTCCGCCGGGCGGCTGGGCCCACACGGGCGCCGTCAGCAGGGTCATCAGCAGGCAGGCATACAGGGTGGTTTGGGAAAACGTTCCGCGTCTCATGCTACGTTCCTCCAAAAAGGGAAAGGTTGATTTGTCCCATGCATACCCCGCCGGCCGGCGGCTGTCAAGACCGTGTGTGGCTCTTGGCCCTACTTCTTATAGGCGGCTTTCGGGTCGTAGGTCTTCTGTGCGATGAGTTCGAGGTCCTTGGCGGAACCGCTCTTGAGGGCGCGGTAGAAGCAGGACTGGTAGCCGACGTGGCACTGTCCGGCGTCGACGGTGACCTTGAGGATCAGGCAGTCCTGGTCGCAGTCGACGAGGATCTGTCGGACCTGCTGGACGTGGCCGGACTCTTCGCCTTTCTTCCAGAGCTTCTTGCGGCTGCGGCTGTAGTACGTGCCCCGGCCGG
>CAZNSM010000107.1:6003-16680 GCA_964575615.1 uncultured Pirellulales bacterium
TCGCCTTTCTTCCAGAGCTTCTTGCGGCTGCGGCTGTAGTACGTGCCCCGGCCGGTCGCGATCGTGTGGTCCAGCGCCTCGCGGTTCATCCACGCGACCATCAGCACCTCGCCCGTCTCGGCGTCCTGGGCGATGGCCGGGATCAGGCCCTCGGCGTTGAACTTCGGCACAAACTCCAGTCCTTCTTCAATCTGCTTCGATTCCAACGGCAACACCCCTGTCAGTTTCAGTTTCGATGCAAGGCCGATTCCCCATCCCGCACGCGACATCCATACCACATCCGTCGCCGGTCCGCAAGGCCGATCTCGTCGCTCGCAGTGCGTGTGCAGATTTCCGGGCTGACGAATGGCGGCGCCCCGGAAATCTGCGCACACAAAAAAAACGGTTCGCAAGCCGTTTTCTATTGTGCGGCGTGGTATAATAGGGGTGGTTGGCCATCTTTGGCATTTCGAGTCGCATCCTTTGTCCTGCACCTTGAGGAGCCGTCATTGTCCCGCATTGGGAGGATGAGAGTATGGCTGGGGTATGGGTGCTGCTGTGGGTCCTTTCGGCCGTGCTGGCGTATTTCTGCACGGAAGGCGCGGCGCGGTGCTGCGCCAAAGGCTCATGGGATCGTCCGACGCGGGAGTTTGCCATCGTGTGCAGCCTCCTGCTCGGCCCGGTCTATCTGCTGATTGCGGCGGAATTGCTGCTGCTGTCGGCGATGGGAAAAGGGCTTAGTTCCGACATCCCGCAGCGCTACAAACACTGACAGGCCTGTTCTGTAGGCCGGTCGATTTCCGCAGAACTGTCTGGGCGGTCTGACAGACAGAAGGGGAACCCCAAACCTTTTTCGTCCGTCCCGTTCCCGATCCGCGTGGCTGATCTTCTCGCATAAGAAAACGGGGCCCGTATCCTGCCGATACGGACCCCGCGATGAACTTGGCGAGTCAGACCACCTGGGCGGCCTTTCTCGATCTTACTCTACAACCACCGGCTCAGGCTCGGGCTCCGCAGCGGGCTCGGGCTCGGGTTCGGGCTCCGGAGCGGCCGTCGGGCCTTCCAGACGCACGTTGTCCAGGCCGATCCACGAGGCGCCTTCGCTGACATTCTCGAACTCGATCCCGATCGTCTTGCCGACCGCGTCGGGCGCCAGGTAGGCGTTCAGCTCCAGGGCGTACTCCTGCATCGCATCGGTCAGCGCCACGTCGGCGGTTGCCGCCGGGACGCGGACGCCGTCCGCCAGATAGTACAGGGTCATGCGCATCGTCGTGGCCGCCCAGGTGATCCGGGCATCCACCTTCAGCGTGAACAAGTCGCCCTGCCCCAGAGTCAGGGGCGTCATCTGCCAGACGGAGGGATCGCCGCTCATCAGGTACGCGGTCCACTCGCCATCGGTGGCGGTGTAGCCCGTCTCGACGCCCGAGTCCACGACGTTCGCGTCCGTGGCCCAGCCGGGCACGGCGTCGAAGCCTTTCTGCTTCTCCGTCCCGGGCAGCTCGAAGCTGGCGTTCTCGATCACCGGCACCGGCAGCAGCACGGCGTCAATGACGTGAATGACACCGTTGGCCGCAAGGATGTCGGTCGCGACGATTGCCACCTGCCGCCCGGCGGCATCGATCAGGACGCCGCCTGCCTGCTTCAGCGTGCCGCCGTTGAGCATCGTAAGCTCTTCGGCCGCGAGTACGTCCGCCGCCAGCAGCGAGCCGGGCGCGATGTGGTACAGGAACAGATTCTCATCGGCGGCCAGCCGCAGCACTGCGATCGCCGCATCCGTCGGCGCGAAGACGGTGTATTTGTCTGCGCCGGTCAGCAGCGCCATCAGCGACGGGTTGCTCTGCACGATGCCGATCAGCTCATCGAGCTGTCCGGCCAGGTCGCCCGCGCTGTTGGTCGCGACCAGCATCTCGACGATGCTGCGAATCTCGAACGGCAGCATCATCGCATCCACGACGTGCATCAGACCGTTCGAAGCGACGCCGTCAACGGCCAGCAGATTGGCCTGCCGTCCGACGCCGTCGGTCAGCACGCCGTCGGCCTGCCGGATCGCCGTGCCCTGGACCGTGGCGATCTGGCTGGCGGCCAGAACGTCCGCCGACGCCAGTTTGCCGGCGACCACGTGGTACAGCAGGATCTCGTTCAGGATCCCCGTATCCAGGCTGCCGACGTTGCCCGCGTTGATTCCCATCGCGGCGAACGCATCATCGGTGGGCGCGAACACGGTGTAGTCCTCTTCGCTCGACAGGGCTTCGAGAATCGCCGGATCGGCTTTGCTCATCGCCGCCAGAAGGGTGTCGAACTGGCCTTTGAAGTCACCGCTGCTGTTGACCGCCAGAGCGGCGTCCACGATGGTCGGCACCGACGGAGCGGTCCGATACAGGCGGATGTCGTCGATCCAGATCTTGCCCTTGCGGCCCGTCGGCATCGAAACGTCGCCCACGCCCACGGCGAGGAGCTTGACGTCGCGGATGTTGATGTTCATCGAGTTCAGGTCGATGCTCCAGTTCCTCCACCACGGCTTGGACAGGTCGCCGCCATAGGTGGCGGTCTTGCCGTTGATGGTCACATAGAGCTTGTCACTGGCGTTGTTGCCCGGATCGCCATGGAAGAACAACACGAGCTTCTGAACGCCGTTGTTGGTCCAGTTGGTCCGGCCGGAGATGGTCCGCTCGATCTCGATGTGATACGGAGAGGTCGAGTTGTCGTAGGCCAGGAACACCGACTGGTTGCCGCTGTTGGCGACCTCCTGATCGATCACCGGATTGACGTTCGAGGCGTTGCGCACGCCCGTCGACTTCTTCCAGCCATCGACCCAGGTGTTCTTGATATTCGCACTGGTGTAGCTCTCGAAATCATCCACCGCGAAGAAATTCTGCGTGGTGAAGCTCCAGACGTCGCCGTCGAGGGCCTTGGGCGAGAACACGTCGTTGACCTCATTGACCTTCCAGTAGTAGGTGGTCCCGATGTTCAGCCCGAGGGACTCGAGATTGAAGCTGTTGGTGTTCAGGGTCTTCACGAGGGCCGTGCCGTTCTCGACGGCGGCCTTGTTGCTGCTGAGGTACAACTGGTGCGAGCCGACGAGCAGACCGGACCGCCAGCTCAAGGTTCCGTTGACGGGCACTTCGACCTGTCCGGAAACCGGCTGCGGCTCCCTGGCGCGGACGGGAATCGCGAAGAAGCGGACTTCGCTCAGGCCGTACCTGGGCCCGCCGCCCCAGTTGCTGTTGGCGACGAATCGGACGTACTTGGCGGCGGTGGCGGCCATATCCACGGTGTCATGGGCATAACCGTAGTCGCCGGGGGCCTGGGCGAATTCGACGTCGCCGAAAGTCGTCCAGGTGGCGCCGTCCATCGAGGTCTCGATGGTCACGTCCTTGAGGCCGTAGCCGTACATGGACTCGATGCCGGTGTTGGAGTTCCACACCCAGACCATGTCGAGACGATAGGGCTTGTCGAACGCGTACTCGATGTAGACCACCTCGTCCGGGTCGCCGGAGCTGAGCCACATGGTGGTGCCGTTGGCCGAGTGTAGATCATTCTCCAGGCCGGACCCATCGACGGTTTTCTCCGGTCCGAAGAGGTCGCCCTCTGAACTGGAGGCCGTGGCGGTCACATTCGTGATGGGAACGCTGTACGGTTCAACGGTGAAACTCCAGACGTCGCCCTTGTAGACCTTGTAGTTGGGGGCGGCTCCCACCTCGTCGACTCGCCAGTAATAGGTCTGGCCGAATTCGAGCCGGCCGGGATCGAAGCTGTTGCCCGTCTGGCTTGCGCTGACGAGCGTGCCCGTCGTGTCGTTGCTGTCGGTGCTTCCACTGGCGACGGCCTCCAGGCTGGTGCCCAGATAGACATCGTGCGTCGCGGCGGTTGTGCCGGCCGTCCAGCCCAGCGTTACCTCGTCGCGCAGCAGATCGCCGGCTCCCTCGGCCGGACTCGGCGCCGAGGCGTAGCGCGACGGAATGCTCAGCATATAGTTGATCGCATTGGCGAACATGATTTCGCCTTCGGCCGTGAGGTTCCAGGCGCCCTGGGGGGTGGCGCCGGATTCCTGCGTCCCGACCGCGAAGTACAGGCGCGGCCCGCCGGCAAACTGACCGGCGCCGTCGTAGTACTCGACGCCCTTGTCCCATTCCACGATCCAGGCCATGCCGGAGGCCGGTGCGGTGGCCAGCAGGGTGCCGTTGCCCGGGTCGAGGGTGCCCATGAAGGAGGTCATGCCGGTGCCCACGTTGGGGTCGATGACCGAGACGAGGTTCGCCACGACGTTCGGGTCGTTAGGATCCGCAGTGCTGAGCGTCACGCCGGCAAACAGCTCGTGGGTCGGGTCCAGCACTTCCATCACGGTGTCGGTCGTGTTGTTGCTGGCGGTGCCTGTGTCCATCCATTTCCAGCGGCTGTTGCGGACGAGATAGGCGCTCAACTGGAGCATCGGCGCGGTGATCGAATTCCACTGCGTCACCTCGGCGCCGTCATCGTAGTTGCCGCTGTTGGACAGGCGGCTGATGATGACCAGATCGGCGGCGTTCAGCGCCGCGATCTTGGCGTCGTCGAGGGTCCACCAATAGTCACGTTGTACATCGACCGCGTGCCCTGCGGCCACGAGCCAGTCGATCAGGCCCTGGTCGTCGACGACTCCGTCCGGCTCGCGGTCCACATTCTCCGTGACGACCGTGATGTTGGCGGCTTGGACCGCCGAGCTCAGCACAAGCCCCAACACGGCCAGAAGAAACAACGTTTTCTTACACATGACGGTCCTCCTTCAACTGAACAGAATTTCATCGTGCCGGGGCAACGCGCCCGCTCGCCCCCCCGTGGTGGCACGCCGGAATCTTCCCATTGCTGTATGCTGTGGTTCTACGTGTAGATTTGCATCGCTGCACGTCGCCGGAGAGAACATGGCGCCGCCCGCTCGATCACCTCCTTCCTTTCTCTCTCAGCGCAACCCTGGCCTTCCGATCGGACCGGTCGTCCGAAAACACGTGAAACGCACCGTTCCAGGGTATTGCAGCAACTTCACCTGCCATCTCCTTCTCCAGCACCGGCGCTTCCCGACGGGATCGCCGTAGGCTGCTCAGGACTCCAATCTATCAAGTCCCATGAGGCGACGTCAAGCCAAATCTCCTATAATGGCCACATTAACAGGCGGCTGGCCCGGGTTGCCCTCAGATGTCATGGGCAGAGCCCTCTGCCAGGGTGGGCCGAACCGGGCGGCGTCTCGGAAGGCGATGTGGTATGGGTGGGGCAAGAGGTCGGATCGCGGGTGATCGATCGCTCCCGGATTCGGTGGGACAGAGCCTGCACGGCCTGTAGTCTCGCCCCCCGCATTGGGGCCGCAGCCTGAGCCGAATAGGGAAAAACAGGGTCGCCCATGCTGGGAATGCGATGGAAATGGGGAGCCTGGGAAAGGGGTTTTTTGTTGACAGAGGCCCCTTTTCGGTTTAGAATCAAGTGGTTAAGGCCGATTACTACGACGGCTTGTTGGTCGTAACCGCCTTCGAAAGGGATGGACCGCCCGACTGGGGAGACCGCGAGGTAGGGGTATTCATGATACTTCCTCGCGTTCTCCGCAGCCGGGACCGGTCCTATAACGCGACGCAAGGGGTATTGGAGACATCTCGATGTTGAACGGACGAACCGTTGCCGTGGTTCTTTGTCTCGCAGTTTTGGTCGTCGGGAGCGGTCTGTCGCAGCAGCGTACGCTCGCCAACGATTGGAACGATTTTCTCCATTTCACCAAGATCGGGCGGTTCGATCTGGCCAAGGGTTACGGCCAGGCCATCCTTCAGAGCAACCCCGACCCCGTGGCGCTGCTGGAGCTGACGCAGGCCAATCCGCAGGGCTACGAGCTGGCGATGAAGGTGGTCGACAGATCGAAGGACGCGGAGCTGGCGTCCGTGGCCAAGCAGCTTCTGGCGGTGATCGAGCAGGGGCGCTTCGAGCTGCGGTCCGACCCCCAGGTCATCGTCGACGAGATCCGGCGGCTCAGCACCACCATCCGGGGCAAGATCAACGCGATCTCGCGCCTGAAGAATTCGGGCGAGTACGCGATCCCGTTTATGCTTGATGCGATCGCCGACCCCGCCCGCCGCAGCGAACTGGACAACCTCCTCGAAGCGCTGCCGCAGATCGGCCGCCACGCGATCCGTCCGCTGGCCGCTTCCCTTCAGATGAACAACGATGCGGTCAAGGCCGAGGTCATCCGCGCGCTGGGTCAGATCGGCTATCCTCAGTCGCTGCCGTATCTGAAATACGTCGCGGAGAAAGACGCCTCGACCGAGCTTCGCAGCCTCGCCGCCCAGAGCATCCAGAAGATCGACCCGCAGATGAGCAACGCGCCCGCCGCGGCGATGTTCTTCCAACTGGCAGAGAAGTACTACTACCACGACGAGTCACTGGCCGCCCAGGAAGGCCCGTCCTTCGCCAATGTCTGGTTCTGGGATGCCGACGCCAATCGGCTGGTCCGCGAGGAAGTGGATCGGGCGTACTTCAACGAGCTGATGGCGATGCGATGCTGCGAATGGTCGCTCAAGGCCGACGATCAGTTCGGCCTGTCGATCGGACTGTGGCTGGCGGCGTTCTTCAAGGCGGAGGCGACCGGCGTCGCCATGCCGGAATACTTCGGCGCCCAGCATGCCGGGGCGCTGACCTATGCCAAGACCGCCGGCCCCGAGTACCTCCAGCAGACTCTGCTCCGCGGGCTCAACGACAAGAATGCGGCGGTCGCTCTCGGTGCGGCCGAGGCCCTGGCGACGAACGCCGGCGAGAACTCGCTGCTCTACACCGTCGGACCCGCCCAGCCCATGCTTCAGGCCCTGTCCTTCTCCGATCGCGCGGTGCGCTACACCGCCGCCATTGCCATTGCCAACGCCGGACCCCGACAGCCCTTCAACGAGAGCCGTCTGGTCGTCCAGAACCTGGCCGAGGCGCTGGCCCTGAACCCTGACGCCATCAGCGGTGACTGGACCGCCGAATTGGCGGAGGACTATGCCCTGCGGGCCGTCCAGGCCCTGCTGAAGGTGGGCGTCACCCGCAATCCGGTCATCAACCTTTCCCTGGCCCAGGCGGCCCTGATTGGCGCGACCCGGGGCGAACAGCAGGACCTCCAGGTCCTCGCCGGCCAGACGCTCGCCTACCTCAACAGCCCCGATGCACAGCGGGCGATTGCGGAGATGGCGCTGAGCGACGGCTACGACATGGCAGTGCGGGTCGATGCGTTCGCGTCCCTGGCCAATTCCGCCAAGCTCAACGGCAACCTTCTGCCCGATCCGACGGTCGATCAGATCTACGGCCTGACCGCTTCCGACGAGACCGAGCCGGACCTGCGGGCGGCCGCGGCCGCCGCCTACGGCGCGCTCAACCTGCCCAGCCAGAAGGTCAAGGAACTCATCCTCGACCAGTCCCGCAGTTAAGCCCGTTCGTAGTGTGCTCGTAAGGGCATACATGAGACAAGAATAGCGTCTCACGACGCCACTACAAACTAACGCCTCCCGGCGTAGTGAAACGGAGCCCTGGGGATGGCAACGTGCTCTTGCAGATGCAGTGCGCCAGGCCCTTGCCTTTCAAACCATCCCCAATCCCGATGTGCATCGGGATTGAGGCTGCCACCCAGACGCTCCCGCGCGCCCTCGCGCGTTTTCCCTGTTCTTGAACCTCAGTCCGCTGTAGAATGGCAATGGTCCTGAGGCCCGCAGGCGCGCGTGAACTCCGAGGCGGAGACAAAGCTGTAGATGCGTAGAAGCGTTTATGCGTCCGAGCGTAGGGTGGCCGACGCTTCACGCTTCACATACGACGCTTCACGCGAGAACGGCCGGCATTCGGCCCACGAGAATCCGTACAGGAGCGATGCGTTGGACGAACAGAGGAAACAGGTTGAAGCGAATCTGTCGGCCGATTTAGTCAAGCACCTGCAATCGCAGGGCATGACGCTCCGGCGGATCGGCGAGAGCCGTAGGGTGGGCACCGCCCACCATTACCCTTCGAGGTGGAACAAGGAGTGGTGTGCGGTGCACACCCTACGAGGCCGTCACGCACGACTCGGTCCCCGAGTCCCTGGCCCCCTTGTACGAAAAGGGGGAATTCCGGGGACGCCTTACGCAATTCGCGATGGCTTCTGGTGGTGTGAGGGTTGCTGGTGGGCGGTTGGGTTTGCGGGGGTGGTGACGGGGAGGGGGGGTATGCAAGGGCGGGACGCCCTCGCCACGCGGGGAGGCACGGCGGAGCGGGTTGAATAGACACCATTACGTTCTGTGGTCCGTTGACGCTGCCGGCATTGCGCCGTACAATGCTCATAGGTTGCTTTGCGCTGTGTGCCTGTAGCCGGCAGGAAGAGATGCGATGATAACCGAGGCCCAGAGACAGATCATTCTGCACTATGCCCGGGAATACCAGGTCGATGAGGTGGTCCTGTTCGGCTCGTCTCTGGACCCCACGCAGACTCCCCACGACGTGGATTTGGCGGTCAAAGGGATCGACCCGGCGCGGTTCTTCCGGTTCTATGCCGACTTGGTGAAGCACCTGTCGCAGCCGGTCGACCTCGTGGATTTGTCCCGCAAGTCGCTGTTCAATGATCTCGTCGAAGAAACCGGATTGAGGATCTACGGCGGGTGACATTGGGGGGAATCTGCGAGGCTTCCTTAGGCCGGCGGTTTTGCCTGGTTCACGCTGAGTTGGCGTTTTTGTCATGTTGAGTCCCGATGCACATCGGGATCGAAACATCTGGCCAGAGACCGGGCATGCACCGCATTCGCGGCCATCCCGATGCACATCGGGATCCGCTGCCCCATTCGACTTCGCTCAGGGCTGAAGGCGTTGCCCCGGTCGGAATGACAAAGTCGAGTGCTCCACTTTGCCAGAACTCGCCTGCAACCCTCAATCGCCTGCCTTCGCAGGGTGTGTGTGAAGACATCCTGGCAACCGTGTGGCAGCCTCAAACCCGATGCACATCGGGATTGGGGATGGTGGTTTCAGACGCTCGGTGGATACCGGAAGGTTGCCCATGCGAAGAACCATCCCCAAAGCTCCGTTGCACTACGCTTTGAGGCTGCCACACGGACGCATCAAGGGCGTAGAAATGCCGATGTCCGAGAAGCCGCACAGACCCTTCGCGAGCGGTGATCGAAGGTGTTGTTGACGGCTGCGGCGGGGGGGCATAGAATGCCCGGATTGCGTGCGAGTTTTGGTGCTATCGGCGACTCGGTGAAAGGACCGGCAATGCGTATCGACCGCGATCAAATCTCGGGCTGTCTGGACGAGTGTAAGAAGCATTTCACGACGGAGCTGCTGCCGTTCTGGCTGGACCGGTGCAAGGACGACGTCAACGGCGGGTACATCACGCACTTCGACAAGGACGGCAGGGACGCCGGAACCGATGAGAAGTCGATGCTGGGCCAGATGCGGACGGTCTATTCGATGTCGGCGGCCCATCGCGCCGGCTATGGCGAAGGCCGCTGCGCCGAGTACGCCCGGCACGGCGTCGATTTCGTCATCGAGAAGATGTGGGACAGGCAGTACGGCGGGTTCTACTGGATGACCAACCGCAAGGGCGAGGTGACGATCGACAAGAAGATCCTCTACGGCCTGAGCTTCGCCATGTACGGGCTGGCGGAATACACGATGGCCACCGGCGACCCGCGCGGCCGGGAGTACGCCGAGAAAACGTTCGACCTCGTCAAGAAGCACTGCGCCGAGACGACGTACGGCGGATACTGGGAGATGTTCGAGCGCAACTGGGACCTGTGCGGCCCCGGCCCGAAAGGCGGCGACCGCAAGACCCTCGACGTACACATGCACCTGATGGAAGCCTTCACGAACATGCTCGAATGCACCGGTCAGAGCATCCATCGCCGCACCCTGCTCGAAGATATCGACCTGCTGCGCAAGCGCATCCTGCACCCGAGGTACGCCACCGGGATTCCGCAATTCACCGCGGACTGGAAGGTCGCTCCGCAGATCAAGTTCGACATCGTCTGGGGCTGGGACCGCTTCGCCGAGGGCGGCAAGAAGGCCCACGCGGAAGACAACACGTCGGCCGGACACAACGTCGAGTTCGCCTGGCTGCTGGCGCACGCCACCGACGTTCTCGGCTCCGGCTGGGACGAGTACGAGAAGATCATCAAGAAGGCGATGGACCACGGGCGGAAGAACGGCATCGATCCGGAGCTTGGCGGCGTCTACACCGAGGGTCCGCACGCCGGCGGCGTCTACGACATGGAGAAGGAATTCTGGCAGCAGGCCGAGGTGATGATCGGCATGCTGGAGGGCTGCCTGCGGTTCGGGCCGAAGGTCTACTGGCCGGCGTACGTGAACGTCCATCGCTTCGTCTTCGACAAGATGATTCACCACCCGGTCGGCGAGTGGTGGCCGCTGACCACGCGCGAGGGTCAGCCCATCTGGACGCACATGAGCCATTCGTGGAAGGTCAACTACCACACCATTCGCTGCATGATCGAGTGCATCAAACGCCTGGAAAAGTTGCAGGCGAGTCTCTGAGCGGACGACGGCGATGGAGTACGAAGGCAGATACAAGGCATTCGATTCGAGCCGGATCGCAACGTATCCGCTCGAAGGCCGCAGCAACAAAGTCACGCTTGGCGATCTGGTGTTTCCGGGCGGGCTCGATGCGCTGAATCTCGACGTGCCCGAGCCGACGGCGCGTGACATTGGCGCGGTGGCCGAGGCCATCGTCGCGGCCCGCCGGGC
>CAZNSM010000108.1:0-16654 GCA_964575615.1 uncultured Pirellulales bacterium
CCAGCGTGGCCGTCAGTACGATCGTCAACTGCTGGGCGAAACTCAGGTCCATCCCGTAGAGCTGGGCCAGAAAGACGGCCGCAACACCCTGGTAAAGCGACGTGCCGTCCATGTTGACCGTTGCCCCCAGAGGCAGGGTGAAGCTGCAAATGTGCCGGGAGACCCCGAGGTTCTCTACGGCGCACTCGATCGTCACGGGCAGCGTGGCCGAGCTCGAAGCGGAGCTGAAGGCAATCAATTGGGCCGGACGGACGCCTCGGAAGAACTGACCCATTCCAACCCTGCTGAACAACCTCAGAGCCAGAGAGTAGACCAGCAGCATGTGCAGAAGAAGCCCGGCCACAACCACAGCGCTGTACTTGGCCAGCACCAGGAGGATGTGCAGACCGAAGTCAGCGACGACCGCCGCGATCAGGGCGAAGACGCCCAACGGCGCGACCTTCATGATCAGGTGCACCATCATCACCATGGCGTCGTTGACGGCCTCGAAAAAGCGAATTGCCGGCCCGCCCCGCTCGGCGCCGATCAGCGTCAGGCAAATGCCGGTCAGCAGTGAGAAGAAGATGATCTGGAGCATCTGCCCTTCCGCGAAGGCCCGGATGGGATTCGTTGGGATGATGTTCAACAGAACGTCCTTGATCGAGGCCGATTCACGAGGTGTCTCGCCGGCGGCGTCCTGCTGTGCGGCCCCTTCGATCAGCCTGCTCTTGGCGTTTTCCGCCAGGCCCGACCCCGGCTGCACGAGGTTGGCCAGCAGCAGCCCGATGCTGATGGCCACAGCGGTCGTGCAGAGGTAGAAACCAATGGTCTTGGCCCCGATGCGCCCCAGACTGCGGACGTCGCCCAGGCTCGTGGTCCCCACCACCAGCGAGGCGAACACCAGCGGCACGATCACCATGCCGATCAGCCGCACGAAGGCCGTGCCCAGCGGTTCGATATATGTCGCGACCCAGGAAGTCCAATCCAGGCGATTCGCCAACAGGCCAAATGCGGCTCCGAGGACCATCGCCATCAGGATCTTCGTATGCAGTTGCAGCTTGGGCATCGCCATCCGAGCCTTCCACCAGAAACTCCGGCATCTGCCCAGATCATAGCCCCGCCTTCCGCCCCCGTCAAAGAAGAACCTTCGTCACACACACATCGTGTCTGTGCCGACCATAGGACAGCCATACAGGCAAGGTCAGCGTCCGCCGGCGTCGCGATCTCCACTTTCACCATCGAGGTTGTCACGCGGCGTTGTGTAGACTGATGATCTACGACGGATTCTCTTTGAGATACCCGACGGGGGCGCGGTAAAATACGGACCACAGCTATAGGGCGTCGGGCAGGTTCGGACCCTGTGCGACAGCTTGGCCCATGACAAAGAAGCTGATGAGAAGGAGGCAGAGAATGCGGCGTGACAGAGATCGTAGCAGGTTGATACGTGGTTGGGTTTGCGCGATGGCACTGGCCCTGATCACCGGCGCCGCCCGAGTGGAGGCGGCCGGGCCGGACGACCTGGCCAGGAAGATCGAGCAGACGCTTTCCGGCGTCCAGCGGAGGATCGCGACCGAGCCGGCCCGGGCGGAGAAGGAACTGCTCGAAGCACGCAACCTCCTGACCCAACTGAAGGAGGCGGCGCCGGATCACGCCAAGCTCGCGACCCTGGCCAAACAGGCCGACGATCTGACGACGAAGCTGGAAAGGCGGCTCGGACGGCCCGTCGGCGGTAGTGCGGAACAGAAGGAAGAAGCCAAGCCGGCCGAAGCGCCAAAGCCGGCATCATCAGACCTGCCCAGCGCCGTCGTCTCGCAGCTCAAGAGACTCGACGACACACTCAATGCCCTGGTCACCGCCCTGGAGAAAGATCAGTTGCAGACGGCGACCACGCGACTGGGGCAGGCGAAGAAGCTGATGGATGAGATCCAGAGCCGATACGGCCAGAAGATCCCTGCCGGCAACCCCGAGTTCAAGGCCGCCACCGACCGGCTGGCCGCCGTCGAAGCCCAGTATGCGCAGGCCAAGTCGGCCGCCGATGCCGCAGCCGCGGCAGCCGCCGAAGCCGCCCGGCACAAGGAGACTCAATCCAAAGAATGGCTCGCCAGGTTCGCTCCCTTCTTCGACTCCAAGAGCGACCAGTACCTGCTCATCGGGTCGTCCTTCAACAGCGCCTCGCAGGCCGATCAGGAAAAATGCCGTCAGGCCTATGCCAAGGCCAACGAGCTGATGGCCGCCTACAAGAAGACCGAGTTCCCACACGGCAAAACCCAGGAACTGCTTTACCAGGAGCAGTCACTGGTCGGGAAGCTGGCCATCTATAACGAAGGCGCCGTCCGCGCCCGTCAGGAAGAGGCCTGCCGGCCGTGGATCGAGAAGCTGCGTCCTTATGTCGACGTCGGCGCCGGCAGTCCAAAGTATCTGATCGACGGCGTCACGCTCAGCGAATCCGACATCCAGGAGCGAACCACCCTGCTGAGCGAGGCCCAAGCGCTCTGGCCCGAATATCAGAAGGCCGAATTCCCACATGGCAAGACAGCGGAGCTGTTGTCCCTCGAAGAGACCATGAAGCAGCGTCTGCACGACATGCCTGAAGTGCTCCAGCGAAGCCGGGCCCTGCTTTCGGCGGATATGGAGAAAGAGTTCGACCGCATCCTCGGCTGGCTGAACCAGGACACCGGCTGGCAGAGCGACCCGACCAAGAAGCCCAATCTCGTGATGGAGCGCGACGTGACGCCTCTGCAACAGGCGATCGACCGCTATGCCGGCACCGTCGGACCCGACGACGCCAAGCTGGCGACCCTCAAGCAGAAACTCGGCCAGATCAAGGAGCTGGACCAGAAGAACCGCGCCGTGCGCGCCGAGCGGACCTATATGACCCCGGACCGTTTCCAGGGCGAGGGAATCGACGAGCTGCGTCAGAAGGTCGAGGAGATCGCCAACGAGAAGTCCGCCTCGGGAAAGGCCCTTCGCATCACGCTGCCGGCGAAAAACTGGCAGGAGGAAAGCGTGCTCGAATGGACGGACACCACGCGCACGGAACTGCGGCACCGGATCACGCGATTCATGACCGCGCAGGCGGCTGCCAAGGGAGCGGACGGCAAAGTCTACCTGCACGGCGTACACCTGGCCAACGACCGGAACTCCGACGGAAGCTGGGGCCCCCTGCATGGCCACATCATGTGGTCCGACTGGATGGCCGAGGCGAACGTGAACAAGGAGCCTCCTGCCGCCCCATAGCGTCGTCGGCCTCGGCTCTCGCGGCATCCAGGGATTTTCCTTATGGGTCCCAAGCGGACTTGCTCTATAATGAGGTAGACGAAATGGAGGTCGAACGGGTCCGGCATCGCCGGGTGGCCCGAACCACATCGGCGACGGAGCCCCATAGGTCCTCGGCACACTGACACAAGCAGAGTTGGAAGGAGGTCTCACCATGAGCAAATCGCGATTGATCATCCTGTTGGCTCTGGGCCTGGTGGCCGCACAGGCTTGGGCTGTTGACAAGTCCCTGGTCCTGTACCTGCCCTTCGACGACGGCGCCGGCACCACCGCCAGGGATGCTTCCAGTTACAACAACCCCGGCACCGTCGTGGGCAATGCCGCCTGGGTCGCAGGCCACAAGGGCACGGCGCTGGAGTTCGTCGCCGGCTCACACGTGACGGTGCCGGAGATTCCCGAGTACGACGTAGCCGCCGAGGTCAGTCTGCTGGCCTGGGTCAAGGCCACGACCGTGCCGAATTGGGGCCGCGTCATCGACAAATCCCAGTGGCAGACCACGGGTTTCGACCTGGTCCTGACTCAGAACGTCGGCCTGCCCCGGCTGGAGTTCTTCGTCAACAACACCACCTCGCTGGCGGACGCGACGACCGTGGTGATCGACAATGAATGGCACTTCATCGCAGGCACCTTCGGGAACAAGACGATTCACGTCTACGTGGATGGCCAGATGGAAGGCCAGGCCCAGTCCGTCGGCCAGGTGGACATCAATCCGAACGACTGGCCGATCATGATCGCCGGAGAGACCAGCTCGAACGGTGGCCAGCAGTTCTTCGGCACGATCGACGAAGTCGCCATGTACAATCGCGAGCTGTCGGCGGGCGAGATCGCGGACATCTTCGAAAACGGCATGCCTCAGGCAGAAACCGCGGGCAATCCTCAGCCGAAGAATGGCGCCGTCGATGTGCCTCGCGACGTTGTGCTGGGCTGGGCGCCGGGAGCGCTCGCGGCATCGCACGATGTCTACTTCGGCACCTCGTCAGCCGACGTCGAGGGCGCCAGCCGCGCCAATCCGATGGGCGTGCTGGCCAGCCAGGGGCAGTTGGACACGACGTACGATCCCGCCGGACTCCTCGATTTCAGTCAGACATACTACTGGCGCGTCGACGAGGTCAACGCCGCGCCTGACGATACGATCTTCAAAGGCGAAGTCTGGAGCTTCACCGCCGAGCCGTTCGCCTATGCGATCACGAACATCGTCGCGACAAGCAACGGCGTCTCGGAACCGGACTCCGGCCCGGAGAAGACCATCGACGGCTCCGGCCTCAACGCCGCCGACCAGCACTCGACTCTGAACACGGACATGTGGGCCGCCACTACCGGCGGCGCCGAGCCCGTGTGGATTCAGTATGAATTCGACCGGGTCTACAAGCTCCATGAGCTCTGGGTGTGGAACTACAACGTCGTCTTCGAGCTGATGCTCGGCTTCGGGTTCAAGGACGTCACGGTGGAGTACTCTGTCAACGGGACGGACTGGACCGTGCTCACCGACGTTCAGTTTGCCCAGGCGACGGGCAAGACGACCTACACGCACGGCGCCACTGTGGACCTCCAGGGGGTTGCAGCCAAATACGTACGGCTGACCGCCAACAGCGGCTATGGCCCCACCGGACAGTTCGGGCTCAGCGAGGTCCGGTTCTACTACCTGCCGGTACAGCCGAGAGAGCCGCAGCCGGAATTCGGGGCAACCGATGTCGCTATCGATACGGTCCTCGACTGGCGAGGCGGCCGCGAAGCGGTGTCGCACGAGGTCTACCTCGGCACCGACGAAGCGGCCGTAGTCGACGGGACCGCCTTAGTCGGCACGACAGGCCAGAGCAGCTACGATCCGGGCACGCTGGATTTGGCGGCCGAGTACTTCTGGAAGGTCGTCGAAGTCAACGAGGCCGAGGCAATCGGCTCGTGGGAAGGCGAGGTCTGGAGCTTCGCCACCCAGGAGTTCCTCGTGGTAGACGACTTCGAGAGCTACACGGACGACGTCGAGGCACACACGACGATCTACGACGCATGGATCGATGGCTACACCAACGAGACCGGCTCAACGGTCGGCTACCTCGACGCGCCGTTCGCGGAGCAGGACATCGTCCACAGCGGCGCTCAATCGATGCCGCTGTTCTATGAGGGCAACTCGCGGACCGACTACACAATCGACGGCGTGACAGACTGGACGGCGGGCGGCGCCACGACACTCGTGCTGTTCTTCCGTGGCGACATGGCCAACGCCCCCGGACAGCTCTACGTGACGATCAACGGGACCAAGGTTCTGTACGACGGCGCCGCCGGCAGTCTGGCGACCGCATTGTGGAAGCAATGGAACATCGATCTGGCCTCAGTGGGGGTCAATCTGCGAAACGTTACCGAGCTGAGCATCGGCATCGACGGCGCCGGGTCGGGCGTGGTGTACATCGACGACATTCGCCTGTACCGCGTGGCTCCGCCGGTCGTGGTCGCCCAGGACCCGGGCACGGCGTCTCTGGTGGCGCTGTACGCGATGGAAAACAATGTCCAGGACAGCTCCGGCAACGGCTACGACGGCACGGCATTCAACGAACCGACCTACGGGCCGTCGCTGGCCGGCCAGGGCCAGGCGCTTCAGTTCGATGGATTCGCCGATTACGTAGAACTGCCCATCGGTCCGGTCCTGAGCGCGCTGACCGATTCGACGTTCGCCACCTGGGTAAACTTCTCGAGCACCGGCGGCGACTGGCAGCGGATCTTCGACTTCGGCACGAGCAGCACCGCCGGCTACATGTTCCTTTGCCCGCGCATCCCGGCCGGCCAGATCCGGTTCGCCATCACGCCGGCCGGCGGGAGCGAGTCGATCATCCAGACGACCGCCACGCTGCAAACCGGCTGGCACCATCTGGCGGTCGTGATCGACGCGGCGAACATGCAGGTGCAGCTCCATCTGGACGGCGACGTGGCCGCCAGCGGCCTGACGGCGACTCTGCCCAAGGACCTGGGCAGCACGACGCAGAACTGGCTGGGCCGCTCGCAGTACACCGCCGACGCGTACTTCTCCGGCGCGCTCGACGAATTCCGCATCTACAACCGGGCCCTCTCGGCCGGCGAAGTCCGCTATCTGGTAGGAGATCGGTAGCCGCTCGCGTCCATATCGAGGACGCACCAACGTGGATCATCAGGGGCCTGCACCGTGACGCGGGCATCTTGCCCTCGAACCACGGGCAGGATGCCCGCGACACGCAAGGGCGGGACGCCCTCGCCATGCCAGGGAGATCGCAATGCGTAGACTCACGCCGGCGCTGCTTGCCATCCTCGTCGCCTGTTCATATGCCACTGCCCGGGAGACAGCGACCGTTCGGCTCAGTCCGTGCGTACGCCTGCTGCCCGGGCCGGTCAACGGCGCTTGCATCGAACGCGATGGACACACCCTCGTCGTCTATGGCGACTCATCCGGGAGGTTTCAACAGGCGGATGTGGTCCTGTTTACGCATAGCCGGCGCGACGTGGTCTGGGCCGGCCGAGATCTCGTCGAACGCGGCGCCAGGGCTATCGTGCCTGCCACCGAAGCAGCGGCGTTCGCAGAACCGCAGGAGTTCTGGAACACCTTCGTACGCGCGCGATTCCACGACTACCGTCAGCAGACGACCAAAGTTCCCGTGGTCCCGCTGCGAATCGACCGCTCTGTGGCGGATGGGGACAGAATCGAGTGGCAGGACCTCTCCGTGCGAGTGATGGGCACGCCGGGCTATACGCGGGGCGCCGTCAGCTACCTGTTGGATATCGATGGCATCCGGTACGCTTTTGTCGGCGACCTGATCTATGGCGATGGGCATCTCCTGGACCTCTACAGCCTCCAGGACGAAGTCCCGGACCTGCGGATCGGCGGCTACCACGGATACGCCGCCCGCATGATCCAACTGATCGCGAGTCTGCACGCAGTCGCCTCCGAGAAGCCGGACATCCTCGTTCCGGCCCGTGGCCCGGTCGTTCGAGATCCTCAGGCAGCCATCACACATCTGATCGACCGGCTCGAGGCGATTTACCGCAACTACCTGGCCATCAGCGCCGGCCGCTACTATTTCAGCCGCAGCTATGACTCCCTGGCCGAGCGCGTTCTCGGCACGCCGCATGGTGTTCCATGGATGCGTCTGGCGACGATCGACGAGGACCCGCCGGGTTGGATGGTATGTATCGAAAATTCCCGGCTTCTGCTCTCGCAGAGCGGCGCCGGCTGGCTGATCGACTGCGGCTCGCAGGCCATCATCGATGAGGTCGTCAAGCTGCGCGACGCCGGCCGACTGACCTCCCTGGAAGGCGCGTTCATCACCCACTACCACGACGACCACACCGAGAAGATCAACGCCCTTTTGAAGACCTTTCCCTGCCCGGTGTTCGTCACGCCACTGGTGGCCGACGTCGCGCGTCGACCCCAGGCATATCGATTGCCCTGCCTGACAACCGAGTCGATCACGGACTGCACCGTGGTCCCCGACCGCCACACGAGACGTTGGCGCGAGTTTCAGTTGACCTTCTACGACTATCCGGGGCAGACCCTCTACCACAGCGCCCTGCTCGTCGAGCACGACAACGGTGAAAGGCTCTTCTTTCTCGGTGATTCCTTCACGCCATCCGGAATCGACGACTACTGCCTCCTGAACCGCAACCTCATGCATGAAGGAGAGGGCTACCTGCGCTGCCTGGACATCCTGGCCACCCTTCCCGACAACTGCATGCTCGTCAACGAGCACGTTTCGCCGGTCTTTCAGTTCGACGCGCCTCAACTGGCGCTGATGCGCAAGACGCTCGCCGAACGCAAAGCCCTCCTGGCAGAACTGTTCCCCTGGGACGACGCCAACTACGGCATCGACGAGCAGTGGGCTCGGATCTACCCCTATGGACAGACAGCTCGCCCCGGCCAGACGGTGGAGGTCGAGGTGCGGATACGGAACCACTCGGACCGGTCGCACGAATACACCGTGACGCCTCATGCGCCCGACGGCGTGCGTGTTGAACCCCCATCAGCACGCCTGAGAGTCGAACCTCGGACGGAGGGGGCGATCGCCGTGCATATCGGCGTTCCCGCTTCGGCGATCCCATCGGCCTGCGTCATTACCGCCGACATCGCCTGCGATGGCTGGAACCTCCGCCACTGGTGCGAGGCTCTCATCGAAATCGGGCCATAGCAGCGCCGGAACGATCAGCGCAAACCCGCCCATTTGACATTCTCTGGCTCTTCCCCATCTCTGTCCATCCGGGCGAGGCCGTGGCGGCGATCGCTACGGAATACGGTTTGACATTCCACGATGGGAATCATATACTGGATACCCGCAGAGAAGGGAGGTTTCTGCGGCATTCTGCCGCACGCGCGGGCAGAGTGCTTGCTTTCCTCAGTTTTCCCAGGGATGTGGTCGCGATAGAAGAAGCTCGCGGGCTCCCCCGCGACGGCAACACTGTCGCCCGATGTATAAGGAGTGGGGTATGCGAAGCGAAAGAAGCAAAGCCACCGTCCGTCGATACAGCGTTTTCCTGGGGTATCTGTTCCTGGTGATGGCCGCCGCCGGCCCAACGATGGTACAGGCCCGCTCCGCCTATGTGATCGCGGAGATCACGAACTCCGCCGAACCGCTTCCCGTGCTGGCCTACGATATCGGTCTGGACGGTTCGCTGACGTTTCAGGCTCGGCAGACGATTCCTTTCCGAGCCGGCGGCGCCGTCGGCATGGCCATCGACTGGGAATCGGGGTACATCTTCGTGACCTACGAGTTCTCCGACACCCTGGAGATCCTGGACGCACGAACCATGGTCGACGTAGGCAATGCCTCTGCTCCGGGCGCCGAGAATCTCGCAGGGATCGTCTACGATGAGACGAAGGACCTGCTGTACACGGTCGACCGGGGCACCGACAAGCTGTATGTCTATACCTGGGACGCCGGGACAGGAAAACTCCACCTGTCCCCGGGCGCACCGTTCACCCTGGAAGGCTCCACGGCATATGGCATCGATCTGGATGAGGCGAGAGGTTTGCTCTACACCGCCAGCGGCAACCGAACGATTCGCGTCTACGAGACGTCTACCTGGTCCCCTGTTCGAACGATCGAGCTCGATCGATCGGCAATCAGCATCGCCCTGGACTTCTATAACGAGCTGATCTACACGGGCGCGGGATACTTTGGCGACACCTCGCTGAACCAGTACAACATGGTCACGGGCAAGAGCAAAGCGGTGCCGGTGGATGAGAAGGCCGGCGTCATGGGCATTGCCGTCGATCCGGTCAGCAGTCTGGTCTACGTGACCACGGGCCTGAGCAACCTGCCCGGCGGCGACGATCTGCTTTGTTATGACTCGAACCTCGTCCTGGTCTCGTCGATCCTCGACATCGGCAACCCGACAGACATCGTCATCCCGGCCAGGGACATCGGCTACAACCCGCTCGGCTTTGCCAAGAGCATCGCCACGGACATCGAGCCGGAGGAGGGCGAAGAGATCTATGTCAACCTGGGCGAGACCATCACGTACCAGCTCACGTTCGCGAATCTGAGCCTCCTGCGGGAAGTCTCCATCGTGGACACGCTTCCGAGCGAAGTGACCTTTGTGGACGCCGACAGCGATGGTGTCACGGGACACTATGACGCCGCAACGCACACCTACTCGTGGCTTCTGCCGTCGGTGGAGGCCGGGTCCCAGACCTGCCTGGAACTGCGGGCGAGCGTCAATCCGCAGGTTCCGGTCGGAACCCGCGTCCGCAACCGCGCCACAATACGAACGCGGGTCATTCCGCCCACCTCCGTAAGCGTCGATGCGCTGGTTCGCGGCAGCGAGTGGAAACCCCTGATCCTGAGCAAGGTCGTGGCCGGAGGTATTCAGCGTCAAGACGGCATTGCCTATGCCAACGCGGGCGAAACCGTTTCCTACACCCTCTCCTTTTCGAACGAGACCAACGACTATCCGGTGACCAAGGTCTCGGTCGTCGATGCGCTGCCGCGGGAAATGACGTTCGTGGGCGCCGAAAGCACCTCGGGCACCGCCTCGTATGATCCGGTGAATCACACCTACACCTGCTCCTATGCCTCTCTGGCGCCTGGAGCGACGGGATACCTCACTCTCACGGCCCAGATTCACGAGGACGTGCCCGCCGGAACGATCCTCACCAACACGGCGGTCCTCACCACCGAGGAGACCGAACCGACCACCGCCACCGCCGACATCACCATCCGGCAGAGCGAGTTGCTGCCGCTGGTCCTGACCAAAACCATCACCGCCGGTGGAACCGAGCCGAAAGAAGACGGTGTACGGTACGTCGAGGTCGGGGAGCACATCACGTTCCGCATCTGCTGCGAGAATCGCGACAACGTTGTGCCGGTGGAGGACATCACTCTCGTCGACTTCCTCCCAGCCCAATTGGTGTTTATCAGTGCCGAAGGAGACGGGCAGTTCGGCCGCTACGATGCACAGAGCCACACGTATGTCTGGTCCATCGCTTCCCTGGCGGCCGGCGAGAGCTTCTGCCTGGAGATCGTGACACAAGTCAAGGCAGGCGCCCCGGCCGGAACCACGATCGTCAATCGGGCGACCGTCGACAACGATCAGATCGAAGCGACCACGGACAAGATCGAGGTGACAGTCAGACCCGTCGATCGGGTCCTCAACGTCACCAAGCGGATCAGCGCCGGAGCGACCACTGACGACAGCAAGACCCTGTATGTGGGGATCGGGACCGAGATCACCTACGAAATCGGTTTCGACAGCAACGGCAGCAGCCATCGGGTACAGGGTCTGTCCCTCGTGGATGTTCTGCCGCCGGAAGTCACGTTCGTCGCGGCCGACGGCGACGGCGTCTACGGCGCCTATGACCGGGATAAACACATCTACACGTGGTCCTATCCCTCCCTGCTGCCGGATTCCGCCGCGCGCGTGACGATCACGGTGAACGTCCGCGAGGAGACCACGCCGGGTACAGTCGTCGAGAACTCGGTGACGATCGACAGCAACGACGCCGATCCGCAGACCGCCCGCGTGACGGCCGTCGCCGTCCAGGCAAAGCCCAAGCCGCTGCAACTGACCAAGACCGTCACCGGCGGCGTCCAGGGGATGGACGATCAAGGGACGATGTACGTCGCGGCCGGCCAGGAGGTCGCCTACAAGGTGTGCGTGCGCAACGACAATCGTCAATCGGCCAGCAGCGTGGCGGTCGTGGACACCCTTCCGCCCGAGGTGACGTTCGTCTCCGCCGGCGGGGACGGCGACTACGGATCGTACGACCGCGCCAACCACACCTATACGTGGCGCTATGACGTGCTGGAAGCGGGAGAGACGATCTGTGTGGAGCTGGTCGTCCGCGTCAATGACGATGCACGTCCCGGATCGACGATCACCAACCACGTCCGGGCCGAGTGCAATGAAGTCGCGCCCGCCGATGTCGACACGGAGGTCGTCGTGGAGCTGGAACCACCCCTCGTGAGCAAGACGGTGGTGGCGTCTGCGGACGGCAAGACCGCCGCGGGCTGCGTCCATCCCGGCGGCGAAGTCACCTACGAAATCTGCATCGAGAACACGCAGGACGTCGTCCTTACCGGCGTGTTCGTGGTCGACCACCTTCCCGACGGCGTAACGTTCGTCCGCGCCGAAGGCGACGGCGGAGCCGGATACTATGATCCGCCGTCTCACACGTTCACCTGGGCGTACCCGGTGCTGCGGCCCGGGGCGGTGCAGTGCGTGAGGTTGACGGTGCGGCTGAACTACAACCTCGCACCCGGCCAGATCCTGGTCAACTCCGTGAGTCTCGACGCCGCTCAGACGCCGGTCGTGAACGCCGACGTGGAAGTCTGCGTGGGCGACGCGCCGTTGGCCGTCGCGTTGACGTTCAGCCCGCTGATCCTCGGCCGCACCGGCTATAATCCCTCGGACCGGCTCACCGCTTTGCTCCAGTTCCCGGCCGACATCAAAGAAGGCGACATCTGTCTGGCAACCCTGTCGCTCGATCCCGGCGGGGTCGCCGCAAGCTCGCGATCCATGACGGTGGTCAAAGGAAAAGTGCAGGTGCGCGCCACATTCGATCTGATCGAGGTCCTCGATGCCATCCCGGACAACGGAATCACGACCTTGTACGTCGGCGGCAAGTTGCAGTCCGGACTCCCATTCGTCGGACAAGGGACGGTGCTCGTGGTTGCCGAGAGGCCATTCTGAAGTTTGAAGTTTCAAGTTTGAAGTACGCCGAAGCATCACTCTTCAAACTTCACACTTAAAACTCCACACTCGAAACTGAATAAGGAGCTTTGAATGAGACCGAGAACGACATTCGTTAGCCTCTGCATCGGCCTGGCCATCGGTGTTCCGTCGGCCCTGGCGGGCGCCCCGATGGGACCGACGCTGCCCGTCATGCAGAAGGGACAATGGGCCTTCGGAATCGAGTATGCGTACGAGAAGATCGATGCCGAAGCCGACGGAAGCTGCACGGAAACCATCGTCGGCGGACTGTCCGGGAAATACCACCAGGAATTCATGATCGACGGCATGAAGGCCAATATGCTGTTCGGGCGCATTGAATACGCCCTGTGTCGGGACTGGGACGTGTTCGTCCGCCTGGGCGCGTCCGATGCCGATGCAGACATCAAGGCGTCCGGCCCCGGCGTCGTCCTTGGAGGCCAAGGCGGCAAAGTGGGCTTCGACGGCAGCTTCGGCTTCGGCGCCGGCGTGGGCACCCGCGCGACGCTCTACCGGTGCGGATCCTGGCGCGTCGACGGCCTGGCCCAGGTGACGTGGCTGGACCCGGACGACAGCGATTTCCGGATCACCAATCCCGAAGACCCGGGCGAAATCGTCGCAGGCACTGCGAAACTCGACTACCTTCAGACCCAGATCGGCCTGACCGCTGTCTATCGAGGCGACGCCTGGAGCGTCTGGGCGGGTCCCTTCCTCCAGATCATCGACGGCGACCTGGACATGAACGCGCGGTTCCTCTTCGACGGCGTCACTGAGGGGCGGATCTGCTGTTCCGGCGACGTCGAGGAAGACTCACAGTTCGGCCTGAGCTTGGGCGCCAACTGCGAGGTGAACAAGAACTTCGTCGCCTGGATCGAAGGCCAGTTCACGGGTGATTCCTGGCTGGTGGGCGTCGGCGGAATGATCCGCCCCGACCAGCTCTTCGGCGAATGGTGAGAGCTCGTAGTGTGCCCGTAAGAGCCTGCCCTGAGCGGAGTCGAAGGGGCATAGGGTGGACAAATCGCCCGCCGCGGCGGGCTACTACTAACGGTCGTCCTTGAACCTCTTCATCCACTGCGGCCAGTCGTCGGGCCGCACGCCGCCGGCTTTCGTCCAGGGTCCGGCCGTGTCGTACTCTCGATGCCACTTCAGCGTCCATAGCTGTTTGAGCCCCACCTTGCGGACCGACCAGTCCATGAACACTGCGTGAATTCCGCCCCTGTGCCGGTCCATGCAGACGTTGCTGCTCTCATACAAGAGCGGATCGGCATCCTCATCCGGCGGCGGCCCGTCCAGCGTCCCGCTGTAGATCGAGCGGCAACAATCGAAAACGAGCGGCGCGTTGGAGGCCTCCTTCACGTCGGGCGTGGTCCAGCAGGCGGAATTGGGCCTGGCCTCATCCGGCTGCCGGCCGAGGCCCACCCAACTGTTGACGCCGTAGCTGCCCAGAAACTCCCGCTCCACCTCGCCCCAGCCCCCTTCCGGGAGGCGTTCGGCCCCCCGCATACCCCGCCAGGCGCGGAACCTGGCGCCGGTCATGCCATTGGACGACGGCGTCCTGGCCATCGGACACAGCCAGATATCCCGATAGTTGCCGAACTCCGTGAGGAAGATATACCACCAGCTCTTCACCCAGACGGTCGCCGGCTCGGGCTTGGCCCAGCGGTCCACAAACGTCAGCTCGTTGAAGAACTTCCCATCGTTGGCCGTCACGTAGGTATTGAGCAGGATGCCCCACTGCCGCAGGTTGGACTGGCAGGTCATGGCCGCCGCCTGCTTGCGAGCGCGGTGCGTCATCGGCAGCAGGATCGCCAGCAGCAGCGCCAGAATCGCAATCACCACCAGCAGCTCGGTCAGCGTGAACCCCCGGCGCTTGCCTTTCCATGGCTCTGTCCGCAGGGGCGAATGATGATTCGCCCCTACTGGTGATGTGCATCCAATGCTCATCGCATGCGTCCTTGCGAAACGCCCCGATCCTACCGGCGCCGGAACCGACGCGTCAAGGACTCAGCGCCGCCGTCGGCGCGGAGGGTGGCAGCCTCAAGGCGCAGTGAAACAAAGCCTTGGGGATGGTCTCCAGGAAGAAGCCATCCCCAAGCTTCGCTTGAGGCTGCCACCCGTCGCAATCAGGGATCGGGGTTTTTTGAATGGTTTTGGCTGGGGCTGCGTCCTGTCTGATAGAATACAGGATGAGATCGCTTTGGCGGGAGGTTTCGTCATGGGACCGCAGGAGTCGGCACTGTTGAGACGGTTCAGCACAGGCGGGGACGCGGAGGCATTCGCCCAGATGGTGCAGCTCTACGCCGGACTGGTGTATTCGACCTGCTGGCGCGTTCTCAAGGACGAAACCGATGCCGCCGATGCGACCCAGGAGACCTTCTTCGAACTGACCCGCTGCGCCAATCGCATCACCGGATCGCTGGCCGGCTGGCTCCACAAGGTCGCCACGCAAAAGTCGATCGACTTGCTGCGCCGCTGCGCCAGCCGCAAGCACCGCGAGGAGGCTTATGCCCGCACGCAGCCGGTCGAGGTGAACTCCTGGCAGGACCTGTCGGGCCACGTCGATCAGGCGCTGGACGAGCTGGATGAAGCAACGAAATCACTGCTGTTGGAGCGGTTTGTGCTGGGCAAGAGCACGGTGCTGATCGCCCGTGAGTATGCCACATCCCAGGCCACCGTTTCGCGGCGGATCAGCGCCGGCCTGACCCAACTGCGCGGCATCCTCCGCCGCAAGGGCCTGCTCGTTGCCGCCGGAGCACTGGCAACGATGCTCATGGAAAGTGCCTCCCAGGCAGTCTCTACCACGGCACTGCATGGGCTGGGTAAGATGGCGATGGTCGGGGCTACCGAAGCGGCCACGGCAACCGCCAAGGCAGGGCTAGCCAAGGTCCTCGTTGCAGCCTCTGTTGCCGCGGTCCTGTCGGTGGGCGCGTACATGCATCTCGGACGATCGGCCTCCCCCACCGCAACGACGCCCCTACGCGTCAATCCCGTTTCCCCCACAGGTGGCAGCACGCCGCTTCCCGGCCTCGACCACATGGCGATAGCCGTCGATCCGGCGGAGAAGGCCGGCCAGACAACGTCCGAACCAGAACCGCCAGTAACGGAGAGAAGCTGGACTGACGAGCCCGGCGTCAACCCGTTCGGCGTCCTGGCGGACAATCGCCCCTTCGGCGCGGCGATGGGCGGTGCAATCCGACAGATCGAAGGAACCAGGCAGGACCGCCCACCGACGCCCGCCCGGACCCTGTGTTTCCCGAGCGAGCAGTCAATTGGCGTGGTGTACCTCCAGGACGAAGACCTCATGGTCCCGGAGACCGTCAAGGGCTTCCATCCGGGTCATGTCTACGCAGAGATGGAGAACTTCAGTTGCGCCCAAGGCGAGGTTCACATCCCGGCCGGCAAGAGGGTCATACTGTGCATTCGGGGCATCGGCGTGACGCCGCAGCGATACCTCCAGGCTATCGAATCGTTCGGCCCGGATGATCTCTACGGCCTGCAATTCTTCAGTCTCCAGCCCGTCCACATTGAGGACGATCTGATCGCGCCCGTCGCCCGATTGACGGGCCTGCGACACCTGGGTCTGGCCAGCGTCAGCGTCAGCCCGAAGGGTCTTTCCTCTCTGGCTCAACTGCCCTATGTCGAGCAGCTCACCACGCCCGAAGGACTGACGGACGAAGGAATGGCTGAGATCACGAAGATGTCGTCGCTGCGAGTCCTCCACGTGGCCCGGGACCAACTGACCGACGAGGGACTGAGGTCGCTGGGCAAGCTCACTTCGCTGGAGAGCCTGGAACTGTATGGCAATCCCGTCATGACAGACGACGGTCTGCGTGCCCTGGCGAACCTGCACGGGCTTCGGCATCTTCGGCTCGGCATGGAGGGACGTTTCACAGACCGGTCGATGACGTACTTGGCCGCCCTGCCCTCTTTGAAGGTGCTGTGGCTGGATACGCACAACGTGACCGACGAGGGCTTGCGGCAGCTCTCGCAGAGCCGCTCGTTGGAACGACTGTGCGTCCACTGGCTGGAGAAGATCACCGGGCGCGGCGTTGGGTACTTGAGAGCGATGCCGCAATTGAAGGCCCTGGATATCACCAGCGCCGCGTTCACGGAGGCCGATCTGGCCGGCATCACGTCCATGCCGAATCTGGAGCATGTGGTCCTGCCGCATCGCGCCTTCACCGATGCGGCCATCGGCCAATTGACCTCGCTCGATCATCTCAGATACCTCTGGGTC
>CAZNSM010000109.1:0-16568 GCA_964575615.1 uncultured Pirellulales bacterium
GGCGGCGGCAGCCGTCATCCTCTTGGCGTTGGGTGTCCTCGTCGGCCAGTTCGGCTCGATGCTCTCCGGCGGCAGCGTCGCCTGGGCCGAGGTCGCCCAGCGATTTCAGTCCGTATCCTTTTGTACGGTGACGATCTATGAGAAGAAGAGCGCGACCGCTGAACCGACGCAGATGGAACTCTGGATCAGTCGGGATGGACGCGCGCGGGTCCGCCGGGGCAATCAAATCGTTTTCGGGCAACGGGGGCAAGTCGCTCGGGCGTTCGATGTCGAGTCCCGCCGGCCGGTGGAGCCCGACGGTGGGGCCGTCTTCTTCCTCCAGAAGCTCGGCGAGGCGGAAGTGTTCTCGCTGGAGACCGTGATCCGGGTCATGTTCGGCCGCGAGATGCACGATGTTACGCCATTGGTGAACCCTGACGCCGTCATTTCCCAGGACGTGGTGGTCTTCGATCTCGACCTGCCCGACACGTCGCAATGGGTTCGGATCTGGGCGCTGCGGGAGAGCCGGCTGCCTATACGCATCCGCGTCTGGGACCCGAGCGACGGCCAGGTGGCGGACGCCATTCTGGAGTACTCTACAGAGCAGCCCGAGGAATTCTTCGACCCGAACGCCTTTGAGGACCTGGATCAATAGACGCCCGTGTACCGGGTAAGCAGAGCAGGGGAGACAGATACAGAAGGAATCGATCATGCAGCTTGGCGAGGCGACAACGAGAATCACACGGCGTGTGGTGTTTGGTGTGCTGGCGGCGGTGATGTTCTGCGGAGGATCGACGACAATGCACGGACAGGAGCGGACGTATGCGGAGCGGCTGGGATGGCCGGCGGGGACGAAGGCGGTGATCTTCCATGTGGATGACGCGGGCATGTCGCACGACTCCAACATGGGGGCGCGGAAGGCGATCGAGAGCGGCGTCGCCACGTCGCTGAGCGTCATGATGCCCTGTCCGTGGGTCCCGCAGTGCGTCGCCTGGCTGAAGGACCATCCTCAGGTGGACGCGGGCGTGCATCTGACGCTGACCAGCGAGTGGAAGAATTATCGATGGGGGCCCGTCGCCGGCCGGTCGGCGGTGCCGGGTCTGGTGGATGGGCACGGCTATCTCTGGGCCGACGTGGCCGACGTCGTGGTTCATGCCGGCGCGGATGAATTCGAGGCCGAGATTCGCGCCCAGCTCGACAAGGCCATTGCCGTGGGCATCCAGCCTACGCATCTCGACAGCCACATGGGGACGTGCTTCCAGCCGCAGTTCATCCAGCGCTATGTCGAACTCGGTCTGGAGAAGGGCATTCCCGTCCTGATGTTCGGCGGGCACATGCAGCACATCAGCGCCGAGGCCGGCCAGTTCAAGCCTCTGCTGCGTTCACTGGCCGAGGAACTATGGCGTGCCGGCCTGCCGGTGATTGACGATCTGGTGACGCAGCCGACGAAGGGTCCGGAGTACGAGCAACGAAAGAGCGAGTTGTTCACCCTGCTGCGCGACATGAAGCCGGGGATCACGCAGATCATTGTGCACTGCACCGATCCGACGGAAGTCTTTTCCTACATCTCGGGCTCGGGCGCGGCCCGTCAGGCGGAGTTGCGTCTGATGACCGATCCCGAAGTCAAGGCGTTCATCGAATCCGAAGGCATCGTCCTGACGACCTGGCGCGAGTTGAAAGAGCGCCGCCAGCGCATAGAACAGTAGCATCATCAACGAAGGACAAACACTCACGCAAGAGAGGGCACGGAATGTCTATCCACAGATACACACAGCCAGGCAGGCAGGGATTCACGCTCATCGAGCTGCTGGTGGTCATTTCGATCATTGCACTGTTGATGGCGATCATGATGCCGGTGCTGGGCAGAGCGAAGGAGCACGCGCGCCGGGTGGCCTGTCAGAATAACCTGCACCAGGGACTGCTGGCCGGCCAGATGTACGCGGGCGATTTCGAGGGGTTCCTGCCGGAGGGCAACGTCGTTGACAAGTCCGCGCCGGGCTACAACAAGGACTGGGACAGCGCCGACCTGCTGACCCTGATCAACTACAGAACGATGATGGCCTTCGGCCGCTACGGACTGACCGAGCAACACGCCACCTGCGAAACGGCGCGGAAGCACTTTGAGAGCCAGGAGGGCTGGCTCAGTCCGTTGCCCTCGCCGCATTCGCTGGTCCAGGCGACGCAGGTCGGCTGGATCTACTGGGGCAATCGCGGCGACTGGACCGACAAGAACACCGGCCGCAAGTACATCACTGCCAAGAAGGCCACGGACAAGGCCACGTCCAACACCCTGGTCACCTGCTTCTGCTACAACCGCTATGACGCGGTCGGCGGATCGGGCAACTGGCCCGCGTGGTATGGCTCTCACATCCGCGGCACCTTCCAGCACGCGGTCGGCGAGCCGATGCACCCGGCCCCCGACGGCCTGGCGGTCGGCTACCTCGACGGCTCCGTCCGCTTCGTCAAGTGGAGCGACCTGACGCCCAGCAACCACGAGGGCGACTACCTCGTCTACTACGACGCCGGCACATAGGATTCACCCCGGACCTTAATGCCGGACCCGCAGAAGAATCTGTTGTGCGCCTCTATCGCAGGCCCAGTGTCCCCGCTAAGATGATGCGCTCGATGCAGACGTGCTGGTGGTCTATGTGCGGGGTGCGAAGATGAGCGAAACGAGGCACTTGTACTTTGCCGACAACCTCAAGATCGCGCTGACGGTGTTGGTGATCGCCCACCACGTCGGCCAGGCCTATGGACCGACGGGCGGCTCCTGGCCTATCCAGGAGGAGGCCCGTGCGGCGGTGCTGGGGCCGTTCTTCACGGTCAACCGCTCGTTCTTCATGAGTTTGTTCTTCATGATCTCGGGCTATCTCATGGTGATGTCGTATGACCGGCACGGGTTCGGGCGATTCGTCAAGGGCCGCGTTCTGCGGCTGGGCGTGCCGCTGCTGTTCTTCTTTGTTGTGCTGATTCCCGTGCAGCAGTATCTCTGTCACCTGGCGTCCGGGCACTTCTCGTCTTCGGCCCTGTCGTTCCGCGAATACTACGGTAGCATCTACTTCGGCGGTGGCGCCAGGCCCGCGTACTGGACGGGGCCCATGTGGCCCGAGGCGAATTTCGGCCATCTCTGGTACGTCGAACACCTGCTCATTGCCGGCCTGTGCTATGCCCTCTTGCGTCTGGTGTGGAAACACCCGCCGCAGCCGAGTCCCGTCAAGCCGATGCCGCTGCCCTATTGGGCGGTCGTCGCCTTTGCCTTTGTGCTGGCTGTCGTGTCGGGAATCGTCCGAATCTGGTACCCCATCGACCGCTGGATCGGCTTTCTGGGTTTCATCCAGGTCGCCTTTGCCGACGTGCCGCGCGACCTGAGCTTCTTCGTCCTCGGCGCGATCGCGTACCGGCGCGGGTGGTTCCTCGGACTTCCCGCTCGCACGGGATACGTGTGGTTGACGGTCGGCCTGACTGCCGCAATGCTGTGGTATGCGTACTGCCTGGGGATCCGGCCCGTCTTTCGCATCAGCCGGGACGCCATGAGGATCATCTACCCGATCTGGGAAGCGTTTCTGGCCTGCGGCATGTGCATCGGCCTGCTCGTTCTGTTTCGCGAGCGCCTCGATTTCCAGGGACGCTGGAGCAGGGCGATGGCCCAGGGTCAATACGCGGCCTATCTGTTCCACGTCGCGGTGGTGGTCCTGGTCCAGTTCGCTATCGCGGGCGCACCGCTGTCGCCCTTCGTCAAGTTCGTCCTGGTGACAGCCGTCAGCGTGCCGCTGACATTCCTGCTGGCTCACGGTCTGCGGCAATCCGCCCTCCTGCGGCGTATCATCTGAACTGCAACTGCGCAGGGTTGCTTCGAGCTGGATCTACAGCTTCCAGGCTTTGGCGAAGGCCTTGAAGCTGCGATCGTAGGTCCGCTCGACGTCGTCGGGGAAGCAGCAGGCGGGCAGTTGCTTCGAGGCGAGATGATAGCTCAGGCACTGGCAGCAGATGCCCTTGTTGTCACAGCCGGGATAGGAGCAGTTGCAGTTCTTGAGGTTCCTGTCCTTCTTGCATTCCATAGTGCCGGTCTCTCCTACTTCCGTTTGCCCCTGGCGAAGGGATCGCTCATGATCTTGTAGACTTCGGCCCCACATTCGAGGCACTTCCACGGTCGCGGCCGCCGGGCGTCGCGAATCCAGAAGAACACCCAGAAGCCGGTCAGCAGGGTCCCGATCAGATAGGGCCCGTGACGAAACCTTTGTCGTCCGACAGGCACCTGTTTGAGACATCTGCCACAATAGCCGCTGGCCTCCTCGAACCGACTGAAGCGCGACCCCATGACGGATCTCCTGTCTCAGCGAACCTCCAATTCATACAATCGGACGCTGTAAGCCGGGCAGTCCAGCGTGTCGGACAGGCCGGAGACCGAATCTTCTGTGATTCTCACCTTCGGCGACTGGCCCGGCTCATTGTAGGCCATTGGGTCATCGTGGGCAATCGTCCAGCAGCCTCCTCGGCCGGTCAGTGACGCTCCTTCCAGCATCAGCGTCACATCATACGCCGCCTCGGTAGGGTTCACGATGCCGATGGTGATCGCCTTCTTGTCGGCGGTCCACGCCGCAGCGACGTCGAGCCCGTGCAGCTTGCCGCTCACCGCGACCGGCACGGTCCCGAAGTGATGGCGGTAGAGCTTCAGGACCAGGCCGGTGGTTTCGATCGCTGCGGCGGTCCTGGTCGTCTTGATTGCGCCGATCACGTTGACCGTCTGCGCGTAGTTGGCCATGAAGTACAGGTCGCTGTTTCTCGCCATCTCGTGCAGGCCGGCGGCGATGCCGAGGGCGTCTTTCTGGAAGTACCGCGTGCCCAACTCGCCGAAGACGTGCGGGCCGTACCAGTAATTCCATTCGTCCAGCGCGATGCGAATGTCTTTGCCCGCCAGCGAGTCGAGCTGCTCCCGGTATCGCCGATGCGCGTCGGCGATGCTCCGAACGGCGTCGGGGATCTGCTGAACGTGGTCGGCGACAGGCTCGCGCTCCTGCCGGTAGAAATGCTCGCTGATCAGGTCCATGGTCTCGGCGCAGTTCTCGAGCATGCCCTGCGACCAGCTTCCGACGGCGCCGACGCCGATCAGCTTGATGTCGGGATCGACGGCCCGCATCGCCCTGGCGAACAGGTTGTGCTTGATCACGTACTGCTCCAGCGCCATGTGCCCGAGCTGCCAGGAGCCATACATCTCGTTGCCGACGCACCACCACGTGACATCATAGGGCTCGGGGTGGCCGTTTTCCGCCCGCCAGCGGCCCATCGGCGTCTCGGCCGAGCCATTGGCGTATTGGACCTCCTGGGCGGCACAGAAGTCGTCGCCGAAACCGGAGTTGACCGCGATCATCGGCTCGGTACCGATCTCTTTGCAGAAGCGCAGGAACTCGTCGAGTCCGAAGTCGTTGTGTTCGATGCCTTGCCAGGCCGGGTTCTTGCGGGGCGGCCGCCTGTCGCGCGGGCCGACGCCGTCGCGCCAGTTGTAGCCGCTGACGAAATTCCCGCCGGGCCAGCGATAGACCGGCGCGTCTAGCTCTTTGAGCAGCTTGAGCGTGTCTGCCCGCATTCCGTCGATGTTGTCGGCCGGCATCAGCGAGACCGTGCCGATGGACGCAGCGCCGCGCATGACGCGGATCTCCAATGCCGCCTCGTCCGTCGAGGCAGCCGGCGTGAACCGCAGGGGGCACTGGATGTACTGCTCGGCGTTGACCGTGAAGAAATTCGTCTCGCGCTGCCCGCGACCGTTGCCCCAGACGAGGGAGACCTCGACGTTCACGCCGGAGGCCGACTGCGGCTTGATCCAGATATAGCCGTCGTACGCCTTGCCCTTGGCGACGCCCAGGCCACGCTGCCGTATTCCGGAAGCGGTGTGGATGACCGGCGTGTGCTCGCCCACGAACGGATCGGTGCGGTCCATCACGAGTCCAGTGGTCGATCCGGTCGTCTCCCACGCCGACGGCCGATGGCCGACCGGATAAAAGAATTTGCGGTCTTCGAGCATCTCCGCCCAGATGCCGCCATAGATGCAGCGGCCCAGGTGCTCGATGAACTGGCCGTACACGTACTTGGAGATCGGCTCGCCTCGCGCGCCGGCGTCGATGGCCACCACCGGCTTGATGCTCTCCTTGATCCGGAACGCGCGACCATCCCTCGGTCGCACCAGGAGCGGGAAGCCCGCTTCGTCCCACGTCACCTTCATCTTGGACAGATACCAGCTCGCGCCGTTGTCGTTGTTGCCCTGGAAGAACAGATACGTCTGGCCGTCATCATCCTGGAAAACGCCCGGGTGGCCCGACTCGCTGGCGTTCCACTCGTTGGCGCTGCCGTTGGGCAGCAGCGGATACCGTGACAGGCGCGTCCAGGAAACCCCGTCGGTGCTCGCGGCGCAGCCGATCTGCTGCGGTGAGTTGTTGTAAGCGCCCGCGTAGAACATGTAGAGCTTGCCGTCGCGTTCGATCACGGAAGGCGCCTCGATGCACTGGCCTTCCCAGGGCAGTTGCGGTTCGAGGATCGATGTGTCGCAGAGCTGCGTCCACTTGTCGCGGCCCCAGTCGGAGTCGACGGGCGCGGCGGCGACGACGAGCTTCTGGACCTTCATCGCCGGATCGCGCGTCGCGCAGTAGAGCAGCAGGAAGTCCTTCCATTGGATCACGTCGGCGTCGATCGCCCGGCCGCAGTTCCAGTCGCCTTCAGGACGGAAGATCGGATTGCTCGCGTTGCGCGTGAAGTGGAGCCCGTCGTCGGAAACCGCATGGCAGATCGCGTCATCGCGTCCGTTGCCGTAGGTCTGATAGAACAGGTGCACCTTGCCGTCGCGGACCATCGCGCCGGGCGCCGCCAGGCCGTTCCGTTCGTATTCGGCTTCGGGCAGGACCTCACCGACCTTCTCCCAGTTCGTCAGGTCGCTGCTTTCCGCGATGCCGACGGCGAAGCCGTCCTTGCCCCGGTCGATCGAGTAGTACATCAGGTAGCGACCCTGGAATCGCACGACGTCCGGGTCCTTGGCGAACGGACGCTCATAGGAATCGTCGGTGTAGTACATCGCAGGCCGGCCCGGCGAATCGGTTGCTTCGCCCAGGCGTTCGAGTTGAATGTCGTCGAACCAGGCCTTGCCCGTCGACTGGCCCCAGCCACCGAAGAGGCAGTTGATTCCGATCCTCGAACGTGGACCCGTATCGAATTCGGTTTCGACCTTCGTCCAGTCGGCGGTTCCGGTCACGGCCTGTGTCTGAACGCCCTGAATGTCATGCACGTTCAGCAGGGCGCCGCGGCCGGTCCCCGCGTCGAGGTTCTCCGTGCAGATCCAGCCGCTCAGACGATAGCGCGAGAACGGTCGCACGCGGGTCATCGCGAACCACCCCGCGTCGGCGCCGGTGGCGGACTCGATCATCGCGCATCGTTCGTCCGTTCGTCCAGGCCGCGTGTGGCGAAACCGCGCCTGGCCTCCGTAGGTGCGCTGTTCCCAGCTTGCCGGAAGCGTCCCATTGGATCGCTCGAACGAGGCGTTGCGCAGCAGGTCCTCGGGCAACGTCGGCTCGGCGGCCTCCTCCGTTCGTGCGAGCCAGACGGCCATCTCGCCCGGTCCGCGATGGGCCCATGCATAGTACGGAATCGCCACGATGTCCCGCTCGTTACGCAGCAGGGTTTGTCCGTCGCTGGCGTACCGCAGGCTCTTGGCCTTGCCCCGGACGACGGTGACGCCGCCCAGCAGGTCGTCCTGACAAGTCGCCATCAGCGGAGCGTCGTCGTTCAGCACGAGGTTGAAGACCCCGCCTTCGTTGTCGGGCCATTCGAGGCAGTAGACGAGCGGCCCTCTCTCGAGCGCGACCCGGCCGACGTTGGCCTCCACCTTCTCGTTGGTGATGACCCGGCGGATGGGCATGGGCAGGTTCAGCTCGACGATGTCGCCGGTCTTCCACTGGCGTTCCAGCCGGACGTAGCCCTTGTGGATGTCGATCTCCTGCCGCTTGCCGTCGACCGTCAGGTCCACACTGGGCACGCCCGAGAGCCGGTACTGGTACAAGTCGCTCGGCACCGGTTGGCCCTGGGCCCAGCCGGGAATGCGAACGCACACCGCGAATCGGCCGGCCGGCTCGGGACTGATGGTCAGCTTGATCTTCCCGCTCCAGGGGTAATCGGTCTCCTGCAACACGTACACGGTCCGATCGCCCAGCTTGATCGTCGCCGGGCCTTGGGCGAACAGGTTCACGTACAGCTCGTCGTCGGTCTGGGCGTAGACGTAGCCCGGCACCGAGGCGATGAAGCGGGCGATATTGCCTGGACAGCAGGCGCAGCCGAACCACGGGCTTCGCTCGTGCTGGCCGTGCGAGGCCAGGGGGTTCGGATAGAAGAAGCGATTGCCTTCGAGCGAGACGCCCGAGATCACGCCGTTGTAGAGGGTCCGCTCCATCACGTCGATGTACCTGGCGTCGCCGTGGAACAGGAACATGCGATGGTTCCAGTACACGTTTCCGATAGCCGCGCAGGTTTCGCAGTAGGCCGTCTCGTTGGGCAACTCGTACGGCCCGCCGAACGCCTCGCCGTGCCCGGTCGCCCCGATGCCCCCGGTCAGGTACAGCTTCTTCGAGACCACGTCGGCCCAGATGCGGTCGATCGCCTGAAGATAGCGCTCGTCGCCCGTCATCGCCGCGACGTCGGCCATTCCGCTGTACATATAGGCTGCGCGAACCGCGTGGCCCACCGCCTCGCTCTGCTCGCAGGGCTTTTCATGCGACTGGTTGTACGGATCGCCGCCCGGGCCTCGCGCATCCAGGAAGAACTTCGCCAGGTTCAGGTATTTCTCGTCGCCGGTGATGCGGTAGAGCTTGACCAGACCCATCTCGATCACCTGATGGCCCGGTGCGCTGGTGTTCTTGCCGGGACCGAAGACGGAATCGAGCAGTTCGGCGTTCTTGAGCGCGACGTCGAGCAGATTCCGTTTGCCCGTTGCCTGGTAGTGAGCGGCGGCCGCCTCGTAGAGATGGCCCATGTTGTAGAGTTCGTGACTGCCGGCCAGCTTCTCCCACCGTTTGTTGCCGAACCAGTTTCGCAGCCGCTCGCAGTTGTTGGTCCGGCAGGTGTAGAGGTAGCCGTCGGGCTCCTGGGCGGCCGCGATCTTGGCAATCAGATCGTCGACGTACGCGTCCAGTTTCGGATCGGGCTGGACGTTCAGCACGTACGCCGCGCCTTCGAGGATCTTGTAGGGGTCGGTGTCGTCGAAGGGGAAATCGCCTTTGTGCTCGCCTTCGATCTTCCCGGCGGCCAGAAGGAAATTGTCGATCCGGCCGGTCTGCTCGCACTGTCCGAATGCGTAGGGAATGGTCACCGTCCGATTCGTTTCGATTCGCGGAGCCCAGAAGTCGTCGGTGATCTTCACTTCGGTGAACGGCACGGGGCGAATCGGATAGTCCCGACCCGCGGCGCGACCACAGACCAGACCGGATAAGAACGTGCCCGCGAAGGCAATCAGGGCAATCTGCCGAGGTTTCATCACGTCTCCTTTCAACGACTGATTTCAGAGCGATAGAGGCACAGGGTCCTATTTTACGACAAATGGCGACCAATGCAATCCTTTGTCAGGGTGCCCACTGACTGGGAAATCGAGTGGGGGCGGATAATCATTCGCCCCTGCGGGTTGGCGTCTTGACGAACCGCCGGTATGGCTGGACAATCTCCCTTGTCCGCCGTATGCCGCAGTCCGGCGCCGGCAAAGGAGAGATTCGATGAGGATGGATTCACGAAGAAGGTTATTGACTGTCTCGTTGACCGTTGTCCTGGTCCTGTGGCTCTTGCTGTCCGGCTGTCACGGCCTGCAAAAGGCCACCCGGACCGGTCGGCCCTGCCCGGTCTGCAAAAGACAGACGCGGGCTCTGCCGGTTGCGAGACTGACCTGTACGACCTGCGTCTGTCCCGTGTGCAGGAATGTGACCACCCTGAACAGCTCGACGCGAACCGCCGTGGAAACCTATACCGGGGCTGCCCTCGGCGACACCGTGGAAGTCTGCGGCTACTGCCAGATCATCGCCGAGCGCTGCGCCGCCTGCCGCAAATCACCGGCCAAGCCGGCGGGTCCCTGATGTCCTTTGGGTCCCTCAGGTCCTTTAGTTCCTTTGGTCCCGGGCGGCGCAAGGGACGCAAAGGTCCAAACTGACGATAGTCTTCTGGCGGAGCAATTCTCGAATGGGTGACTGGACAGGGCATGGTACGACGGTCTTCTTCGACCTGGACGGGACGCTGACCGACCCGAGGGAGGGGATCACCCGGTGTCTTCAATACGCTCTGGCGCAGCTCGGCCGTCCGGTTCCGCCGCAGGCCGAACTGGTGCAGTACATCGGCCCGCCCTTGCGATGGACGTTCCCTCGCCTGCTGGCGACCGACGACAAGACCCTGGTCGATGCCGCGCTCGAGCATTATCGGCGACGCTATGCGGACGTCGGCCTCTTCGAGAACGAACTCTACACCGGCATTCCCGAATCACTTCGGGCGCTGCGCGACAGGGGACTTCGGCTCCTCGTCGTCACGTCTAAGCCGGCAGTCTATGCCGGGCGGATTGTCGATCACTTTGATCTGGCGGAGTATTTCGAAGACGTGTTCGGGCCGGACCTGGACGGCCGGTTCGACGACAAGGGCGAACTCGTCGCCCACATCCTGCGCGAACGAGCGATCCGGCCGGAGCGAGCGATCATGATCGGCGACCGGGCCAGCGATATTTCGGCCGGCAAGGCCAACGGAACGCGCACCGTCGCAGTGACCTATGGCTTCGGCAGCATGGAGGAGCTCGCCGCCGCGAAGCCCGACCGCACCTGTCACAGCCCGGCGGAGATTCGTGACGCACTCGGCAGTTTGCATGGCGGGATGCAGGCAGGGGATTGACGGGACCCTTCGTCTGTGCTAAGAATGTCCGGGTGACATCCATGGAATCCATGAGCATGAAAGGGGCGAGCGCATGTTTGTGCAGGGCAACGACGACGGCTACTCGACGCCCATCGAGGGCATCCGGCAGAAGACTCTGGCCTATGGGGCCAGGACGTTGATGACGGAGTTCCGGCTGGAGGGCGGACGTGTTCTGCCCCTGCACCAGCATCCCTACGAGCAGACCGGCTATCTCGTGTGCGGAAGGCTGCGACTCACGATAGGACCCGAGCAGCACGACACGCGCCCCGGCGACAGTTGGTGCATCCCGCCCGACGTCATCCACGGCGCCGAGGTGCTCGAGGACAGCGTCGCCATCGAGGTCTTCTCCCCGGTCCGCGAGGACTATCTGCCCCGCGTCCGCACAGGGAACCTGTGACAGCGCAGATCAACTCCGCGCGGTGATCTCTCATGTCTCTGTGATTACACGAGTCTTGTTGTCCGTGATGAACGCTGTGCGTTCGTCGGCGGAAGCGGGCGTGTCCACAATCCCCACTTGGAAGCAGCGACAAATCTAATGACGTTTTATTATCTTCGTAATTGTCTGCTAATCGGCGTCCATTAAGAGACTCCTTATCAAGACGGAATCGGCGGCGCGACGTGATCATGCTCGCAGCGGCGCGAAGCGGACAGTTGAGTCGCCCGCACGAGAGGATGATGTGGGGTATGGCAGTGCGATATCGGGTTCGAACACAACAATTGCATAAGGGGTGATGCAGCACGGGAAGAAAGGGGCGAACCGGCACGCAGCCTTGGTAAGCACATGCCGGTCCACCGTGGCCTGACTGAAAGGGCGTTTTGCGCCCGCAGCCAGTGTGTCTCATTGTAGCACCGGGCGAGGTGTGGTTCAAGTTCGTTTTGCTCGCCTCATGCTGCTTCGTCCCTTCAGGCGGCGCGCATGCCACATGGCTCAGAGATGGCAGGTGCGCCACGATCTTCTTTCCCGTCACGACTTGGCGATTTCGTTCTCCCCGACCGCACCGGAACCTGTGACGCCCGAATCGGCCGACGGTGGCAGTTCCCGCCATCGGTGACATGAGAAAGGAGGTGATATAGAGGCTCCCGAAGAAAGGAATGTGGGGCAAACGCGAGGAGGGGGACAACGAAGATGAGGGCGATGCCGCAAATGCAAAGAGAGATGGCGGTATTCAGAAGGGCAGACATTCAAAACCATCCACAGATATCGACGAAGGAGATGAAGACATGAGACGCAGTATTCTGTCAATATGTATCGTGCTGTTGGCGGCCGGAGCAGCCGTGGCCCAGGTTGCGTCGCTCAATGGCCAGCCCAAGTATGTGTTCTACTTCATCGGCGACGGCATGGGCTTCACGCAGGTCCATTCCGCTGAGGTGTACCTGGCCACAGTACAGAGCGGTGATACCGACTGCAACGACGTCCAGAAGTCGGTTCAACTGATTATGACAGGCGGACTGCCATACGGGGGGTTCTGCACAACCTATGATTTCGGCCGCCTGATCACCGACTCGGCTTCGGCCGGCACGGCCATGGCCTGCGGCTACAAGACTTATGACGGTGTCATCGCGATGGACTCCACCAAGACGATCTGCTACAAGAGCATCGCCAAGGCGGCCAAGGAGAAGGGCATGAAGGTCGGAATCCTGTCGAGTGTCTCGCTCGATCACGCCACCCCGGCGGTCTTCTACGCCAATGTCGACACCCGCAACAAGTACTTTCACATCGCCCAACAGGCGGCTGCAAGCGGGTTCGACTTCTTTGGCGGCGGCAGCTTCAGGTACATCGACGGCTACACCGGAAAGGACGCGGCCAAATGGCCGGAACTGGCCCAAGGCGAACCCAACGCTGTGAATCTCTGGACGCAGTTTGAGAATAGCGGCTATACGATCGTCCATACCCTGGCCGACCTTCAGGCTGTGCCCGCCGGCGCCAAATGCGTCGCCGCCAGCGCGAATACGCAGGACAGCGCCGCCATGCACTATGAGATCGACCGGGCCGCTTCGGGCGAATGGAGCCTGGCCGAAGTCACCGCCGAGGCCATCCGCCTGCTGGACAATCCCAACGGCTTCTTCATGATGGTCGAAGGCGGCAAGATCGACTGGACCTGCCACGCCAACGATGCCCGCACCAGCATCGACGACACGATCGCACTGGACAACGCGGTCGCCGAGGCGGTGGCCTTCGCCCAGAGCCATCCGGGTGAAGTCCTCATCGTTGTCACGGCCGACCACGAGACCGGCGGTCTGACCCAGGGTTGGGCGGGCACCATGTATGGCAGCGGCTATCAGTCTCTGATGAGCCAGACCATGTCGTTCCAGGCCTTCAGCGAATGGTTGGACGAGTACCAGGCGGATCCGCTGAGCTTGTGGAATCTGATGTCCGTCGTGCTGGAGGTGTTCGGCCCGGCCGATGCGGACATCCGCGTGCTGGATCTGGCGGACGATGATGAAATGATCGCCAAGATCAAAGAGGCCTTCGGTCTGGACTACGCCGCGTTGACCGATGTTCAGAAGACCCAGCTTGAGGAAGCCTACGACCGTCAGTTGACGGGTGAGTTGATCCGTGGTTCTGAGGAGGATTATCTGATGTTTGGCGGGTATCAGCCTCTGGCTGTCACCTGTACCCATCTGGCCAACGCCCGTGCGGGTCTGGGCTGGACGAGCTACAGCCACACGGCGGCCCCAGTCCCGGTAATGTCGAACGACGCGCGATTCTCCGGCTACTACGACAACACGGACCTGGCCAGGAAGTTCGCTGAGGTGATGGGCGTCAGTCTCGACTGAGCTTGGGCAACATGTCACATGACGGGGCGGAATCCTTGTCGATTCCGCCCCATGTTCTCTATCGGGAGCCTGTCAGATGAAGAGGCTGGGACAACCGTCGAACCGAAAGGACATCGTGCTGGTGTCCGTATTCGCACTGCTCTGTGTAGGCCTGGCTCTCACGCCGACGGGCTTCGAAGACCGTTTGCCCAAGGATTCCCACTTGGCCAGGGCTCGGGTGCTGGATGTGGACGATTCGGACCTGTATCGGGCCGCTATCGTCAAGACCGGCACGCAGAGCATGACGGTGGAGCTCCTGAGCGGTCCGCTCAAGGGCCAGAAGGGCATCGCCGTCAACCACCTCACCGGCAAGATGGAGATGGATGAGGTGCTGGTTCCGGGCAGGGAGATTCTCCTGGAGTACGTGATTCGGGACGGGCGTGTTGGTCCGGCAGTGGCGCGGGGCAACTACCGCCTGCGACTTGAATTGCTACTTGTACTCCTGTTTGTCGGGCTGCTGTTCCTCGTGGCTGGGTGGACGGGCGCCAAGGCGGCTCTGTCCTTCGTCTTCTCGGCTCTGATGATCTGGAAGGTGATGATTCCCCTGTTCCTGCGGCAGAAGGATCCGATCCTGGTCGCTCTGTGCGTGGTGGCTGCTCTGACGGCCGCCGTCAGCTTCCTCGTGGGCGGACTGAGCCGCAAAGGTCTCGTGACCTTCGTCGGTGCGTTCGCCGGACTGGTGTTGACGTGCGTCCTGGCCCATTACTTCACGAGGGCCTTCCGGCTGCACGGCGCGGTGCGCCCGTTTACGGAAACGCTGCTCTACACCGGTTTCCATGGATTGAACCTGACGCGCATCTTTGTCGCCAGCGTTTTTATCGCCTGCTCCGGCGCAGTCATGGACCTGGCGATGGATATCGCGGCGTCCATGCACGAGATTCAGCAAAAGAAGCCCAATATCGGTCTGATCGAACACATCGGTTCCGGCATGGCCGTCGGCCGCTCTGTGGTGGGCACGATGACCACCACGCTGCTCCTGGCCTATTCCGGCAGCTACATCGCCCTGTTGATGTTGTTCATGGGGCAAGGCATCCCTCTGCTGAACATGCTCAACAAGGGGTTCATGGCCGCTGAAGTGCTCAACACCATCGTCGGCAGTTTCGGAATGGTCACCGTGGCGCCGTTCACCGCCCTGGCCGGCGGGCTCATCTACCGGCGTCGCCGGACCGCCGAGCAGGCCGCCGCACCCACCGTCTTCGATGCCGAATCGTCTGCCCCGGTTCTCCTGCCCCTCAAACGCTGCTCGTAGCCAACGGGAATGCTGCGTCGTCTGAAAGTCCCGAACACTGGATTCCAAGTCTCAGAACGGTCGGTTCAATCGGTGTACTGGTCTTTCCGGAGTCAACCTATCATGCTGACCGTCAGGCTGATTGAGATTGATGACGCAGTTGCCCACGCCTTGAGGGCCAGCCCGCGCCGATTCGAGTCTGTCTGTGGGATTAGCCTGGGCCAGAATCCTGGACTCGTTCGGGACGCTGTGCAGCAGACGCTCGCAATGCTTTCTGCGGCTCCGACGCCTGCGCCGTGGGTTGGGTATCTTGCCGCCGACGAACCCAGCGAGATGGTCGTCGGCACGTGCGCGTTCAAGACTGGACCCGACCAAGACGGTGTCATCCAGATCGCCTACTTCACGTTTCCATCCTTTGAGGGTCGCGGCGTGGCCACGCCATGGCCCGCCAGCTTCTCGAAATGGCTCGCGCATCACAGGAAGTGCGGGAGGTCGTCGCTCACACGCTGCCCGAGCGCAACGCTTCGACGCGCGTGCTGGAGAAGAGCGGCATGCAGTGTATCGGTGAGGTAATCGACCCGGACGACGGTCGTGTTTGGCGATGGAGGTTCCGTCTCAGGTTCCGTCTCAGGCCCTGAGCGTACGTCTACCCGAAGTGCAGCTCGACGATGTCCTTATCGTGCAGGACGTGGGTGAGGTGGACGTTCTGGCCGTCGTGGACGCCGGCGCCCCAGCACTTGGCGCTCTTGAGCTTCTCGGCCAGCTCGCGGTGGATCGTGCGGGCCAGGTCGTGAACGGTCGAGCCGGCCGGCAGCGTGAAGGGGTCGTTCATATCGGCGGGCTTGCCCGGCGGCTTGGCGTAGACGCGAATGATCGCCAGTGTCTCGAACAGGAACTTCGCGAAGGCGTCCAGGCCCTCGCCGGTCTGTGCGGAGATCTTCACGAACTCCAGCGGCCTTTCGCACGACTTCTTCGCCAGCTCGAACGCGCCGTCGGCCGCGATGTCCGCCTTGGTGCACAGGCAGAAGGCCCTGCGGCCGAGAGCGTTGCCATGGCCGTCGGTCGCCGGCGTCTTCTCGTCCAGCAGCAGGTTTCGCGATTCGAGGAAGTCCAGCAGGATCAGCAGTTGCTCCTCCACGTCCTGTGACAGGTCGACGACGAGCGCGATCAGGTCGCCGTTGCGATACGTGCCCACTTGGCCCGGCGCCGTGTAGTCGGCGGTGATCGGAGGCATGTCCACGAGCTGAATCTGCACGTCCTCGTACCGCACCATGCCGGGCACCGGCGCGTGCGTGGCGAACGGGAACTCCGCCACGGTGACCTTCGCGTTGGTCAGGGCCGCCAGGATGGCGCTTTTGCCGGAGTTCGGCGTCCCCAGCAGGACCACCTGCCCGGCCCCGGAACGGGGGACGTGGAAGATGTCCACGTGCTTGCCCGCCTTCTTCTGCTGTGCGCTGGCGTCCTTGAGCTGGCTGAGCTTTCGCTTCAGGTCTGCCTGGAGATGCTCGGTCCCCTTGTGCTTGGGCATCACCGCCAGCATCTGCTCCAGCGCGAGGATCTTCTCCTCGTTCGTCGAGGCGCTGCGGTACCACTGCTCCGCTTTGAAGTAGTCTGGTGTCAGGTTCGCCGGCAT
>CAZNSM010000110.1:0-16561 GCA_964575615.1 uncultured Pirellulales bacterium
ACTCGCGGGGGATTTCGTAGGGGTGGCAGCGGATGTCGGCGTAGGCGAAGCCGGTTGCGGCACGTTCGCGCTGCTCAGCCAGCCAGGCGTCGAGTCCGATCTGTTTCATCCGCCTGCCGTCGGCGATCAGAGCCGGGTAGCCCTTGGCGATGGCCTCGATCCGATGGCACGGATAGTCCTTGCAGTCCACACACACATCGACGCCTCGCTTCTCGGCGCACTTGCGGATGCCGCAGAACGGAGGGCCGCCCCCCTGCCGGCAGCCCGGACAGGCCTTGCTCAGGTCGCTCAGTCGCGTCAGGAACGCCCAGAACTCCTGGAACCCGGGAATGTCCTTGGCCCAGAATTCGTAGCCGTCTTTGGCCATCGTGCGCCGCAGCGCCTCGGCCTGGCGAGGCGTTCGCGCGCGGACCGTACACAGTCCGCAATACAGGCCACAATACGTCACCAGCTCGTGTCCGTTCTCGCTCATGGTGTTCACTCTTCTTTCTCCGCACAGGTTCTATTTTGATTCGGTTGCCGGCTGCATCTTGCGGCGGAGGCGGTCCAGCACGTGCGTGACGAACCGCGAGCGGGCCAGCTCGCCGACGCCGCGAAACGCGACGCGCTCGCTCTCAATCGCTCCGGCCGGTCGCCGGAACGCCACCTCCACAAAGCCATCCTCCTGCAACGGCCCGACGGCGACCGCCCACCGGCTCGCCGCCGCACGAGCGGCAGCCGCAGCCAACCGCTCCACGGCATCCCGGCCGGATGCACTCTGAGCCCAGTTCGCGTCGTGAACGTCGAGCAAATGGTGCAGTCGCTCCATGGTTGGCGCAACATAGGCGCCGAGCACGGCATCGCCCGCGCCCTCGGCGCCATTCAGCGCGGCCGCCACGGTCCCGCCGCTGCCCACTTCCGCCAGCGCGAGCGTCGCACCTCGTGCCCGCAACAGGCCGATCACGACCTGCTCCAGCGACGTCTCGTCGTCGGCATAGATGTACTCGCCCAGGTGCGCAACGATCTTCTGCTTGAGCGCATCGAGTCGTTCCTTCTCTCGCGGCGTGTCGTCGGGCAGCGTGAACGTGAAATCGACACGGCCGCCCTGGAACTGCGACCCGGTCGTGATGTCCGGGTCCAATGTCACGTGCTGCTTGATCCGCTGGTCGATTTCGGATTGGCCGAGTCCGACGAAGCGCAGCATCAGCGAGCGTCCGGGGAGCCGCGTGCCGAAACGCCGGCTCAGATAAGGGATCAACTCATCGCGGACCATCGGCTGCAACTCGCCCGGCGGGCCCGGCAGCGCCACGATTGCGCCCCTCGTGAGTCCAAAGACCAAGCCGACCGCCGTGCCGTTAGCGTTGTCGAGGTACGATCCTTCAACCGGCGTCTGCGTCTGGCGGCGCAGGTTGGCACGAAGCTGCTCGGGCGCGACGCCGAAGCGTCTCGCCATTCTTTGAACCAGCTCCGGATGCTCGGCCAGCGAGATTCCCGTGAATTCGGAGATCGCCTCGCGCGTCACGTCGTTGTCCGTGGGACCGAGCCCTCCCGTGACGATCACCAGCGGCGCCTTGCCCACGGCGAAACGCAGAGCCTCCTTCAGATCGTCTCGCTTGTCGTCGACGCACATCGACCCGACGCAGTGCAGGCCCAGCGGATACAGCGTCCGCGTGAGGAAATGCGTGTGCCCATCGGCGTAGGCGCCTGAAAGCAGCTCGCCGCCGGTGACGACGATCGCATAGCGGACTGCTTCGACCGGCTTGGACGCGGACGCACCTGCCCCTTGCGCGAGGATCGATGTCAGCACAAGGCACGCCAATCCCAATCGGACCACTCGCTCTCGCATCCTTATACCCCCTACGACCATACATACACCGCCAAACGGAACCGTCATCCCCCGAAGGCATCGCCGCCCGCGCAAGACATCCCTCGCGCAATGGCATCCTGCTCGATGTGGCTCATCAGCAGCGGGAAGTGGATCGCGGGCTCAAGCCTCCTCATACTCCCGTCGTACTGCGGGAACACGACCGCCATGATGCGGCGTTCCTCCCACACCCTCGGTTCGATCTCCAGCCGCATCGCGAACCCCTGCCGCGTGAGGCTGTCGAGAGCAGGAATCGGCAAAGGCCAAGGCTCCGGCTCTTTGCAGGCGGCCAATGACGGGACCAGACGCGGCGTCACAAAACCGTCGTCGATCCCCACGTCGAAGTTCCTCTCGTAAATCCACGTGTAGTGCCATTGGGCCGAAAACCACCGGCCGCTCAGCGCCTCGGTAGTTTCGCTGGCCATCTCTGCCGGCTGGACTCCGAGTTCCGCCAGCCGGGCCCCAAGCAAACGTGTCACCGTCTCGCTGAACGGACGGGTCTGGTCCCGGAGAGCGGCCACCGCGATGTGGGTCCCGAGCAGATTGGAATAGTTGTCTTCCCAGGAGAATGCCGAGGGGAACTCGGACTGCCAGACCTTGAACCGGTAACCGAACCACGTGAGGATCTCGTGCCAGGTCAGTCCCGTCCATGCGAGATACTGACCGAGATCTTGTGACACTTCGCGTGCGATCCGTTCGCGTTCCGCGCTATCGAGGTTGTTCCAGTTCTCCGGATACGTCAGCTCGATGTAGTACAGGGACGGCTCGACCTGCTTGACCTGAAACGCGGTTCGACCCTTCTCCAGGTTCTCCAGCGCGACCGCCGCGAGGTAGCCCGTCCAGTCGGCGGCCTTGCGAACGTGGGAGACATCGACGTGTCCGGCCCGGCAGGTGTACACGATGCCGCTCTGTTCGGAGGCGTTGAACCGGTAACTGTGGGGTCCCAGGTCGGCGGCGCCAAGGAACCGCACCCCGCGCGTGGCGGTGGCATAGGAGCCGGGCCGAAGACGAGGCAGCACCCGCGCATCCAGCCCGTCGTAGGTCCAGTCGCCGGACGGCCCGATACTGCGCAGCGGATTCTGACGCACCGCCGCCCCGGCAAACCGCACGGTCTGCCGGCACCCGACCGCGCCAAGCAGAAACACCGACAACGTGCAAAGCAAAACGACACGCAGACCGTGAGACATCGATACCCCAACTCAACATCATCAAGACGGCTACTTCATAATTGACGCGCGTATCGTAACCCGGCGCGCTGCCGATGGCAATAGACTGACGGAGTGTACCGTGAGCTTCACGACGGATGGCACGCTTTTGGACGCCGGCTGTCCCCCATCTGATTGACGCGCTGGATGTACTGCGTGACGTCGGCCTGGATGGGAGCCAGAGGTTCTTCGAGCTGGGCGACCGTTTGTTCGGAGACCCGGCCGGCGATGACCACCTGGCGTCCGGCGTCTCGCAGCAGCCGCCCATAGGCCTCGACGGCCGGACGAAGCTCAGGGATTGGCAACGTCAGAAGCCCCCCGCCAGAAACTCCGCCACCATCTTGTGCGTGCTGCCTCGGTCTTTCCTCAGACTGCCGTTGAACGCCGTAATTCGCATGCTGCAACACTCCCTGAACACCTCAAAATGAAAATCTCCGCCTGATGCGGTCTTCATATTTTTGAGCGTGCCCCGCGCCTCGTCCACACTATGCCAACATCCGCCCCCAAAGGCAAGGGAAAACACACACGGACACCTCCCTTTGTTCGCGCATCTGCTGGCAGGGGCGAGGCACGCCTCGCCCTTCCCCTGCGGGCAGCAGCCAGTCCCGACGCACATCGGGATTGGGATGGTGCGCTTGTTTGCGAACGCCGCCCGATGTAAGATAATCGCCGATTGGCACACAGGTTCACCCTTCAATCGTTGAGAGGGCATTATGCGCAACAGGCGATCGAAACTCACGCGGCGGCAGTTTCTCAGTTCGGCGGCAGGTGTGGCGGCGGGATTCACCATCGTGCCGCGATTCGTTTTGGGCGGCCCGAAGTTCGTCGCGCCCAGCGAGAAGGTGTACATCGCGGTCATCGGCTGCGGCGGCCAGGGACGCACCAACGCGCGAGGGCTGTTCGCCCACGACGATGCGCAGATCGTCGCGGTGGCCGATCCGATGGACCGCGCCGACTACAGCCAGTACTACTATCAAGGCGTCGCCGGGCGCCTGCCCGTCAAGGCCGAGGTCGAGAAGCACTACCGCCAGGGCAATCCGGCCTTCCGGTGCAACGACTATCTCGATTTCCGCGAGTTGCTGGACAAGGAGAAGAACATCGACGCGGTACTGTGCGCGACGCCGGACCACGTCCACGCCTATGTGACGGTCTCGGCGCTGCATCGCGGCAAGCACGTCTATTGCGAGAAGCCGCTGACGCTCAATATCTACGAGGCTCGGACCGTCGCCCAAGCCGCCGCTGAAGCGGGCGTGGCCACCCAGATGGGCAACCAGGGCCGCAGCGACGACGGCAACCGTCTGACCTGCGAGATGGTCTGGGACGGCGCGATCGGCAAGGTCCGCGAGGTCCACGCCTGGAGCAATACGGGCGGCTGGTCAAGCGGTCGAGGTCGCCCGACGGGCAGGCCCCCAGTGCCGGCGGGGTTCGACTGGAAGCTCTGGCTCGGTCCCAAGCCGGACCGCCCCTACCACCCCGCTTACGCCCCGTACAACTGGCGCGGCTGGTGGGCCTTCGGTACCGGCGCCGTCGGCGACATGTCGGTCCACAACCTCGACCCGGCGTTCGCCGCCCTGAAGCTCGGCCATCCCGTCAGTGTCGAAGCCCTCAAGACCGACTTCGTGGATTCCGAGGTCATCGGCGGCAACAACCACGTCGTCTGGCAGTTCGACGCCGAGGGCGACCGGGGCCCGGTGATAGTCCACTGGTATGACGGGGATCTGACGCCGCCACGCCCGAAGGAGCTGGAGGAAGGCCGACGGCTGGGCGAAGACAGCAACGGCATCCTGCTCATCGGCGACAAGGGCACGATCATGGGCGGCGGCTGGAGTCACTCGCCCCGTATCATCCCCGAATCGAAGATGCGCGCGTACGGCCGGCCGCCGCAGGTGCTGCCGCGAAGCAAGGGCCACCATCGCGACTGGCTCGATGCCTGCAAGGGCGGGCCGAAGGCGTGCAGCGATTTCCGCTACGCCGCCCGCCTGACGGAATTCGTCCTGCTCGGCAACGTCGCCATCCGCGCGGGCCGCAAGATCCTCTGGGACGGTCCCAACATGAAGGTGACCAACGCACCCGAAGCCCAGGCGTTCGTCGAGGCCCAGTACCGCGACGGCTTCGACCTGACGAAGGTCTGAGAATCACAATGAGGGAGGCGCGAATGAACGGCAGTCGATTCTTGCGAGCGGCGTGCGTCACAGTGGCAGCGAGTTTGCTGTGGGCCGGGACGGCAACAGGCGAATTCCGTGCGGCGATTGCGGTGCGCGGCGTGACGCCCGAGCCGCTGCTGCCGGTCTCGGGCGGTGTCGGGCCGTCCGATCCCACAACAAGAAAGATGGGCGAGCTGACTGTCCGCGCGCTGGTGCTGGAGCAGGATGGGACCCGCGTCGCGATCTGCAGCACTGACTTCCTCGGCTTCCCGGGCGTGTTGTGTGAGAAGGTCCGCGCGCAGGTCTCGCGCGTGCCGGCCGACAACATCCTGATCGGCGCGACGCACACGCACAGCGCCCCAGACTGCTACGGCTTCCCCGATGCCGCGGGCAACACCTCGTGCGACTTGGCCTATCTCGACAGCGTCTGCTCGGCGCTGGCGCAGGCGATCGACACCGCAGCCGCCGGTCTCCAGCCGGCGGCCGTCAAGATCGCCACAGGAGCTGCTCGGGGCAGGATCGCCTACAACTACTATGCCGAGAAGCTCTACGATCCGCGATGTCACGTCATACAGGTGCTCGGCCAGGACCGCAAACCGATTGCCACGCTCGTCAACTACGCCTGCCACCCGGAAGTGCTCGGCTCGGACCAGGGTATTCTCAGCCCTGATTTCGTCGGACCGATGTACGGCCGGATCGAGGCGAAGGGAGGCGGCACGGGGCTCTTCATGAACTCCGCGCAGGGCGGCATGGTCACCGCCGACTGCCGCGGGCCCGACGGCAAAGACATGCGGACGTGGGACGAGTGCATCCGAATTGGTCATCTGTTGGCCGACGAGGCGCTGCGCATCGTGGGCGATGCGTCGATCCAGGACGATCCATCGCTGCTATGCGCAAGCACGACTGTCCGCTTGCCGGTCGAGAACGACATGCTGCGCGCCGTCGTGCAGCTTTCGCCGCTGGGCTTCAAGCTCGACGACGAAGGCGGCGTAGCCACACGGATCCACGTCGTGAACCTCGGCGACGCCCAGATGGTGACGATCCCGGGCGAGGCGCTGCCCAACATTGGCTACTACCTCAAGCGCAAGATGCACGGCCGGCACAACTTCCTGCTCGGCCTGACCAACGACGCCTTCGGCTACATCCTGACGAAGGAAGACTTCGACAGCTTCGACCGCTACGACTACATCACCCGCACGTGTCTGGGAGAGCGAACCGGTGAGATCCTGGTCGCGCACATCCTCGAACTCGTCGACGCCAGCCCCCGTCCGGCCGCCGTGTCGCACTGAACGTCACATCGATTCAGACCCGCGATCCTGCTCTGCTCGATTGTCATCCTGAACGAAGTGAAGGACCTGGTCCTCGATCCGGCGTGCCTGCGATTCGCAAACCTGCCGCTGGACATCAGACAGCGCGGCGAGCGGCTTCCGAGCCGAGAGCCATCAGTTCACGGGCCGCTTCGTTCGAGAGCGGCGTCACCTTGTCACCGCCTTCGATGATGATCTGGCAGGCCAGCTCGAAGAACTCGGCGTTCTGGATCGCGTGGTCGAGGTCGCGCGCGACCGTCACCTGTCCGTGGTTGGCCATCAGCGCCAAGTTGCGGTTCCGCAAGGCTTCAACAGTCGCGTCGGCCAGCTCCTGCGAACCCGGTGGAAGATACGGCACATGTCCGATCGGGCCGATGTAGAACGGAATCTCGGGGATCACGAAGAAGTTCACGTGGCGCGAATCGCGGCAGGCCAACGTCGTGGCGCACGGCGACTGGAAATGCAGCGCCACATTCATTTCGGGCCGGGCGCGAAGGATGCCCGCATGGAGGTTCACTTCGACCGTTGGACGCCTGCCGTCCAGACACGCCCCGTCCTCGATCCGACACAGCGACACGTCGTCGGCCGTCAGCCGGCCCAGCCAGCTTCGCGTCGCCGTCACCAGCATACGCCCGCCATCGATGCGCTGCGACAGATTCCCACTGCTGCACCGCACCAGCCCGCGCCGGCCCACCTCGCGGCACGCTTCCACGAACCGCGCCACCACATCCTGCGACACTTCTGCTGCCATAGTCTCCGGCCAATCCCACAAACCAACGACGCCTTGTTCGATCCTTCCACTGTCCGGCGCCATCATATCCAACGCCCTCACACCAAGCCAGCCCCTGTCCTGCCGCCAAGCGACAGCCGTTGGGCCATGGTGAATACTACAGGAATTTCCCTAACCCGGACGCCCGAACCCATCCGTAGGTTCTTGCAGCACAGAACCTCGGACGCGAAGGCAGGTCTTCGCCCGATGAGTCCGCGCGAACACAGCGGATGAAAACAGAGTGAAGCTCCTTTGAATGTGGAGAAGCAGGATATGAGAAACCAACAATGCGACAAGACGCAAGGATCGTTGACACGGCGTGGGGCGTTGCGATTCATGGCGGGCACGGCGGGCGCCCTCGCGGCCGGCCGCCTCGCGGCGCAAGGGGCCTCGCCAGGACCGACAGAGGTGGCCGTGGAATGGGATAGACTTCAAAGGCAAGTGCACGGTCGCGTCGTTTCACGGCGTGATGCCGGATATGAACGGGCCCGGGAGTCGATGCTGCGCAACACGCTCAAGCCGGACCGGTTTCCGGATGCCATCGTGTTCGCCTCCTCAGAACAGGATGTGCAGGAGGCCGTCCGATTCGCACGCAGGCAGCACCTCAAGGTCGCGATCCGGGGAGGAGGCCACAGTTTCTGTGGATCGCCCCTGCGCCAGGGCGGCCTGCTCCTCGACTTGTCGGCCCTCAACACGCTTGACGTAGACCCCGTGCGGCGGGTGGCCGTCGAGCAGCCCGCCGTTCAAGGCCGCCACCTGGCAGAGGCCCTGACGGCGCGCGGGCTGGCCTTTCCCGTGGGGCATTGCGGGACGGTGCCTTTGAGCGGATACCTTCTCAACGGAGGCATCGGATGGAACAGCGGAGCGTGGGGTCCGGCCTGCATGAGTGTTGCCGCCATCGATCTGGTCAACGCGGAAGGCGAATCGATCCATGCCGACCCCGAGCACAACGCGGACTACTTCTGGGCTGCGCGTGGCGCGGGTCCCGGCTTCTTCGCCGTCGTCACGCGCTACCACCTGCGACTTCAGGCGATGCCTGCCGTCATGAGAGCGAGCACCGTGACATACCGGCTGGAAGACGTCGACCGCGTGGGAGCATGGCTGCCGGAGGTGGTCCGGTCGCTCCGGCCCGAGGTGGAACTGAATTGCTTTTTCGCCCCGGTCCGGCCGCAAGGCCAAGAAGCCTCGATGCGTCCGACCGAGCATGCGTTCGTCGTGAGCGCCGTCGCCTTTGCACAGACGCCGCGTGAAGCCGACCAGTGGCTCGCCCCGGTCGCAGACGGGCCGCAGACGCCGGGCCGTCGCCTTGCGGCATGCCAGGAGGTATCGTTCCCAGACTTGTACGCGCAGATGGAGAGTCTCTTCGTGGACAACCGCCGTTATGTGACGGACGCGTTCACGTTCGATGCGCCGCCGGCGGAGATCCTTGCTCATCTGCGTGACCGAGCAGCGACGGCCCCATCGCCGGAATCGTTCATCCTGATGTCGCTGCCCGCGCCACGTCCGGCCGACGCGCCCGCGCCGCCCGACATGGCGTTCTCATTGCCCGGCTCGTCGTTCGTGGGGGTCTATGGAATCTGGCGAGAGGCCGCACAAGACGCGGAGAATGGAGACTGGGTTCGTCAGACCAGCAAGCAACTGGAATCCATCAAGGTCGGCCACTACGTCGGGGAGACCGACCTGACGGCAAGCGCCGGTCGGGCCAGACAGTCATTTGCCCCGGCCAACTGGCAGCGGCTCAGACAACTGCGGGCCAAATACGACCCTTATAACGTCTTCTTCGACTACCTGAGCCCAGGTTAGCCTTCTCCCGAGGCAACCGCTTCCTCCCGTGGCGGAGCCATGTATGGGCAGACTGCGGAGTCACGGCCAGTTGGGCTCGGCCGCGATAGTGTCGTAGGTCTTGGGATCGTAGAACTCCAGTTCCGTGTGCGGCGGGGTGCGGACAAACCCTGTGGAAATCCCCGTCTGAAGCGTCCAGACCTGCCCGGTCGCGGTGTCCAAAACGAAGCCATGGTCCGGATTCGTTGCGATCTGGAAACGCCCATAATCATCGATCGAGACGTGACGCACGGCGCCGATCGCACAGATCACGAGCGAGACGATCAGTCCACCGATGATGGCACTTTTGAGATCAACGAGCTTGCACATGGAGACTCTCCTTTCTGGTATGCACCCAGTGTGTCCGCACCTTTCTCGCCTATTGCCAACGTACGAAGTCGTGTTGCGTTTCGCCAGAGGTTAAGACAGACGGCGGCGGCAGGTGTTACATCTTCTTCAGGGTTCTCTCGGCCGGTTGAATGCGACGGATCCCGGCATGGCCCTTGCGAAAGGTCCCTGAGGCTATAGAATGTCGCCATGATCGAATTGCACGATCGAACTCTGAGCAACGACGGCGGCGATTCTCGATGACCAGGAAGCTATTGTCTTTGGCCGTTCCGCTCGCCGCCTCGGCGGCGCTGCTGAGCGTGATCCAAGCGCCCGTCGATTGGTCGTTCTTGGCGTGGGCGGCGATGGTTCCGTTCGCCTTGGCGTGCCGGCCGGAGGTCCGAGCGCGAACGCTGGCGCTCGCGGCCATGTTCGTCGGCACGATCTACTGGCTGGCGAACATCTACTGGATCGCGCCGATCACCATTGCCGGCTGGCTGGCGATGGGCGTCTACCTCGCCCTGCTCTGGCCCCTGCTGGCGTTGGCAATCCGCTTCTGCCGGGCCCGGAATATCCCAATGGCGTTGGCGTTGCCCATTCTGGTCGTCGGCGCCGAACGGCTCCAGGGTTTCCCCCTGGGCGGCTTCTTCTGGCGCCTCCTGGGCCACAGTCAGTACGCGAACCTCACGCTGATCCAGATCGCCGACCTCTTTGGCGTCGCGGGCGTCTCGTTCCTGACCGCGGCGGTCAACGGCGTCCTGGCGGATTGGATCGCATGGCGGACGGCAGGCGTGTGGCAGCCTCAAAGCCGAAGGCTTTGGGAATGGCCTGTTCCGGGAGCCACCCCCAAGCTGCGTTTGAGGCTGCCACTGGTCGCCTTTGTCGCAATAATGGTGGTCGCGACGTGGTTGTACGGACACTGGCGCATCGGGCAGGCCGCCGAAGTTGTCACGGACGGTCCGCTGGTGGCGGCGCTTCAGTCGAACGTGCCCCAGTCGGTCAAGATCAGCCACGCGGCCAGCGACGAATTGTTTGCCGAGCTGCTGACAATGAGCCAGGCGGCTGCGGCGGCCGGCGCCGAGCTGATCGCCTGGCCCGAGACGATGGTCCAGGCCTACCTCCAGCCGGAGCTTTGGCGCTACTTTGAGGACCCCAACGAGGACAGGGCCTTCCACGAGGCCTTGATCGCTCACGCCAAGGACACCGCTTATTTGCTGGTCGGCGCCTACGGCGGCGAGATCATGAAGGACCCCCAAGGCAAGCTCTACGTGGGCCAGTACAACGCGGCTTATCTTTATCGGCCCGACGGGACCAAAGACCCGAACCGCTACGACAAGATCCACCTGGTTCTGTTCGGCGAGTACATCCCGTTCCGCCGCAGCTTCAACTGGCTCTACCAACAGCTCAAACGCTTCGCCCCAGAGGAGTACAACTACGACTACTCGCTCGAACACGGAAGACACTATACCATCTATGAAATGACCACGCCGATTCACGGCAGAGAGCCGAACGTCGCATCGCAGACATCCGAATCGACGTACCGCTTCGGCACCATCATCTGTTATGAGGACGCAATTCCCTACGTCGCCCGGAATTTCGCCCTCGACGAGAAGGGCCGAAAACGCATCGACTGGCTCGTGAATATCAGCAACGACGGCTGGTTCGTCCGCTTTCTGGACGAGCCGCCCCGCGTGGTCCCAAGCACCGAACTGCCCCAGCACGCCGCAATTTGCGTATTTCGAGCGGTGGAGAACCGCCTGCCCGTGCTGCGCAGCGTCAATACAGGGATCAGTTGCCTGATCGACTCTTCCGGCCGCATCCGCAATGCCCCGATCGCATCGAGCGAGGGATTCCCTCCGGAGGCGATGCGAAGAACCGGTTTGTCCGGATGGTTCCTCGAAAAAATGCCGATAGACAGCAGGGTGACGTTCTACAGCCGTCACGGCCAGTGGTTGGATACCGGCTGTGCGGCTGCATTCGTCACGGTCCTGATCGTACCGGCCGTGGTCGGCCTGGCGCGACACAGGGCCCGAAAGCCGGCGAAGAAGCCGGCCTGACCCCAGAGGAACGGTCCAGGTTTGCAGGGTGTCCGACATGCACGTACGCGCGTTACTGCGGTTCGTATCCATCACTTGCGTTCTTATGGCGGCCTGCGGATGCCAACCGGCGGCGCAGAGCCCCTCCTCCGGCCAAGGCGATATCATCTCGCCCCCCTTTCAGCCCATACCGGGCGACCCTCCGACGGTAGCGCGGCAGATCGTCTTTGACGGCCTGACGCACCCGGACCCTCGCATCCGCTCGAACGCGGCCGAGGTCGTCGCCATGACGGGCGAGGTGCGCTTCATGCCAAGGGTCCAGCCGTTGCTGCGCGACCCCGCTGTCCCTGTTCGCTTTCTGGCGGCCCTGGCGGTGGGCGACCTCCAGTACAGTCTGGCCAGAGATGACGTCGGTGTGCTGCTGAACGATCAGGACCAGAACGTGCGGATTGCGGCCGCCTACGCCCTGATGAAGCTGGGCCAGCCGGGGTACTTCCAGGTGATTCGCGACGCGGCGGCCAGTCCGGACCAGACTGTCCGCGCCAATGCCGTCCTCCTGCTCGGCAAGAGTGGCCAGCAGGAAGCTCTGCGATACCTCTACTGGACCTTGCAGAGCACGGATTCGGCCGACAAGGTCATGCTCCAGGCGGTCGAATCGATCGCCATGCTCAAGGACGTTCATATCTACCCCAAGCTCTGGGCACAGTTGATCAGCGCCTACGCCGACGACCGGATTGTGGGTATCCGTGGGATGGGCGCTCTGGGAACGGAGGAGGCCCGGAACGCGATCGCCACGCTGCTCGACGATGCGGTGCTGGAGGTGCGCCTCGCGGCCGCCGCCCAGCTCGGCAAGCTCGGCCAGACCACCGGCGAGCCCGTGGTTCAGGCGGTCTTCGACAAGAACCTCCTGGCCAACATGGACCCGACCAGCGCCGAGCGGGTCCGCGTCTGGACCGCCCTGGCCATTGGCGAGATCGCCACGACCAACCTGCTGCGGCGTCTTCCCGACATGCTCCAGGACCCGTCCAACGCGGTCCGCCTGGCCGCCGCCAAAGGCGTCCTCCTCGTCGAACGCCGCCGCCAGCCGAGGATGTAATAGCAGGGGCTCCCATGGGCCGCGCGCAGGTCCTGGGGAACCCATGCCACACCTTTAATACACGCCTCCGGCTTGACAGCAACCACGCTTGCGTCCTATAATGGGATCGTCCTTGGCGGAGATCGGCGACGGCCCATGCACCAGTGCGGTCCGAATCGCATAAACCCGTTCTATTTGGGCGATTTAGGAAAAATGACTTGACCTTTTGGGGCCTCGGGCGTAAAATTATAGTACGCAGTTGTAGCATCGGGACGTGGGCCGGAGTTAGTGAACTCTTGCAGGAACAAGGCTCTCCCAACTGCCCTGAGGAACATGGCCCCAACGTCCGATAGCATGGGGCCTCGCAGGTATGCAAGAACGTATTGATTGGTGAAAGGAGCCTGTCTTGAGTACGCTTACGAAGGTTCTGATTGTCCTGCTGACGGTCTTTTCCATCTTCCTTTGCGGCATCGTGGTGACCTACGTCGCCAATGCGGACAACTACAAGGAAAAGTACAGCAGCCATGACCGCGATCTACGGGCCGCCCGGACCGCGCGGCAAGCCGCTCAGAACGACCTGGCTGCCGCCAAGGAAGAAGCCGATCAGATGCGGCGGGACCTGGAAGCCCAGATGAACCAGTTGACGGTGACCATCACCGATCTCCAGGCCAAGCTCGAAAGCGTTCAGCGAGAGAACACCCAGATGAGCCAGCGGGTCCGGGACATGGGCGCCTCGGTCCAGCAGGCCAACGAATTGCAGGCCAGCCAGATGGAGCAGGCCCAGGCGGCCCAACAGCAGGTGGCCACCCTTGAGGCCGAACGTACGCGGCTGGAAAGGGAGCTGGCGGAGACCGACCACGCGCTGATGGAGAAGATGGCCATCGTCGCACAGTTGGAGGAGAAGACCCGGCAACTGATCGAAGCCAATCAGGAGCTGGAGATGCGGTTCAACCAATACCTGCGGCCGTCCGGCATGACGACCGCCGCTCCGGCGACGGTCACCGCACAGACGGGAATCGCGGTTCCGGCCGCCCCGGTCGCCAGGGACATCGGCCTGAACGCACGCGTCTCCGCCGTCGATATCAAGAATGCCCTGGCTGAGCTGTCCATCGGTTCGGCGGCCGGTGTCCGGCCCGACATGAGGTTCCACGTCACCCGAGACCAGCAGTTCGTCTGTGACATTCGAATCCTGGACGTCGGTCCCGACCAGTCGGTCGGCATTCTCGAAAAGATCCAGGTGGCGCCTCGCGTCGGGGACGTGGCCGCAACCAATCTGTGACAGGAACCACTCGCGAGCAGGCTCGCCCGGGCCCTCGCGTTGAACCGGGAGGTTGATCCACCATGAGTCCGATGCCTCAACGCTCAGCGAAGCTGTCCGTGCCCAGCAACCTGTACACAGCCATCCTGGCCGTCGCGCTCGGAGCGGTGGTGGCGACGGCGGCCTTCGTCGCCTTCCAGTGCTACAGCCAGTACGGCACGATTTTTGGCATGCCCCAATAGAATCCTCTTGACGATTTCGCCCCCGGGCCACGACAATATCCAATGGCCAACTGAGAAAGGAGTCGCTTCGTGCTATTGGATTCAATCCTCGGCATGTTCAGTATGGATATGGGTATCGATCTGGGTACCTGTTCCACCCTGGTATGCGTCCGGGACAAGGGCATCGTTCTGAACGAACCGTCCGTGGTCGCGGTCCGCAAAGGGACCAACATCGTTCTGAACGACGGGGAAGCGGTCGGCCTGGTGGCCCGCGAGATGCTCGGCAAGACACCGGGCTCCATCAGCGCCATCCGTCCGCTCAAGGACGGGGTCATCAGCGACTTCGAAGTCACCGAGGCGATGCTGAGCTACTTCATCCGGAAGGTCCACGGCCGGGGCGGCCTGGTGCGTCCCCGTGTGGTCATCGCGGTCCCGAGCGGCATCACGGCCGTCGAGCGTCGCGCCGTGGTCGACAGCGCCGAGCGTGCGGGGGCTCGTAAGGTCTACCTGGTGGATGAGCCTATGGCGGCGGGAATCGGGGCGGGCCTTCCCATCACCGAACCGACCGCCTCGATGATCGTCGACATCGGAGGCGGGACCACGGAAGTGGCCATCATGAGCCTGGCCGACATCGCCACCGCCGAATCGATCCGCATCGGCGGCGACGACATGGACGAGGCGGTGATCAACCATCTCAAGAAAACCTATAACCTCCTGATCGGCGAGGCGAGGGCCGAAAAGGTCAAGATCGCCATCGGCTCGGCCGCCCCACTGAGCGAAGAGCTGACGATGGAAATCGCCGGACGAGACACCATCTCGGGCCTGCCCAGGAAGATTGTCATCACCAGTGAGGAGATTCGCGAGGCGCTGAAGGACCCCATCACTGCGATCATCGACGCGGTTACGGCTACGCTGGAAAAGGCCGAGCCGGAACTGGCGGCCGACCTGATCGAAAACGGAATTCACATCTGCGGCGGGGGCTCCTGCCTGCGCGGGCTGGACATCGTTCTGACCAACGCCACCGGACTGAAGGTCCACACCGTCGAGGACCCGCTCAGTTGCGTCGCCAGAGGCACGAGCGTCTATCTCGAAAACCTGGAGATCTGGAAGGACACGATGGATCACAGCGAACGAGGATGGGAGTAGCCTCGTAGGGGTAGCGGTTTTCCTCCATGGGCTGGGGTTTCTTCGGGGCTCTTGACAGCCCTCAGTGAGTCGAGCGTTATGAAGAACACGTGGGTCAAGACATCCAAGCGAATGATGTTCCTCTACCTCACGCTGGGAGGCTTGATCTTTCTCTTTTCGCCGGCGCATCTGACGGGCAAGCTCCAGTTGGCCTATGCGCGCGTCTTCAGTTGGCCTCTGTCGACGGGCCGGCAGTTGACGCTCGCCTCTCGAACCGCCCTGCCGGCCGAGGTGAGCAGTCCGAGCGACTACGCGCAGGCCATCGAGGTCCATCGGCAGTTGCAGGACAGACTGGCGAGTCTGGAGACCCAGCACCGCAAGTTGCAGAATCATCTGGCCAACCGCGAAGCCCAGTTGCAGGAGGCGCAGCGCAAGATCGACGAGCTGGCCCGTCTCCGGACGATCCCAGAGTGGGGCCGCATGCGATTCCAGCAGGCCGGTATCATCTCCGTCAGCGGGCAGGGCCAGAGCGAACTGATTGTGGACCGAGGGCAGGAGGACAGCCTGGTTGTCGGGCAGTACGTGCTGGGCGACCTGAGCATGATCGGATTCGTGTCGGACGTCTCGCCGCAGACGGCGAGGATCAAGCTGATCACCGATCCGACGTCGAGGATCCCGGTTCGTCTGGCCGAGCTGGACGCCGGCGGCGTGATGCAAGGCACGGGGTCTGGAATGGCCGAGATCGCCAACGTTGACACCAAGCGAAAGACGCCGCGGGCGGGCGAGCGTGTGTATGCGGTGAAGACGCCGGGATTCCCAGGTGTCCCGATCGTCGTGGCCGAGGTGGTCGATTCGCGCCGCGATCCGGACAATCCGATCCTGTGGACCATCCGGGTCAAGCCGGTCTGTGATATCGCCGGCCTGACGGACGTGGCTGTCATCATCTCCGACAGGCCATGATTCCTGGCGCTTCCAACACAACCCCGACGTCGACCAGCGAGAGGTGCGACTGAATGCGTTGGTTTCGGTTTGCGGTGCTTGTTCTGGTGGCAGCCATCCTGCAAACAACGTTCGTGGATATGGTCTGGATCCTCAACGCCAACATCAAGCCCGATCTGCTGCTGATCCTCCTGGTGTTTTTCGCGGTGCGATGCGAGCCGACCGACGCTGTGATCGCGTCGTTCGCCATCGGCTTCGCCGCCGACCTGGCCAGCCCGGCCACGGGATTCATGGGACCGAGGATCATCAGCTTTGGCGTATTCGGGACCCTGTTGAACGACCTGCACAACGTGATTTCGATCCGGCGGCTGCCTTACCAGGCGGCCGCCATCTTCGTCATGGGCATCGTCACCGCGATTGCCAGCCATCTGCTGGCCTATCTGCGGGCCGAGCCGGCCGCGTTCAGCGTCGCCCGACAGTGCTTCTGGCAG
>CAZNSM010000111.1:0-10576 GCA_964575615.1 uncultured Pirellulales bacterium
AGCTTCGCACTGGATTTGTGACCAGGCTTCTCCGCCTGCTTCGTGCTGCCCGCCAGAGACCGAAGCAGATAGGCTGTCTCTGGAACCCGGTGACGGCTTCATATGGTTGGCAGTGCCAAGGCTCACGCGCCCGGCGCGGTACGATATGGTGCCTTGGAGAGGCGGACGGTTCGTGCACAGTCCGTTGGTAGGTCGTGTTTACGCAGTTCGGACACCAGAAATGCCTGCGCTGACTCTCGTCTGAGTCTGGCAACCTCGGGCGAACATGGGCTCACAACAATCTGCGCCTGTTTCCAGAGTTGGTCGCACTTGAGGTCGAAGGCCATATACGGAACCAAGACACTGGCCGACATCCTGAACTTCGGACCCTTTCCCGGCTCCGGAAGGTGCACCAGCCGCCACTCTTTCTCTGCCCTGAAGGCGTCGTGCTTGTACTTCGCGACGAACTTCAGGAGGACTGCCAACAAGCCGTCCTTGGACGGATCGTTAAACGGGAATTGGGACTGGAACCCGTTGACGCCGCCGGCCATCTGGATGATCTGCTGCATGATCTTGGCAATGCCTTCGACAGCTCCTTGCGTGCCCCCTGTGCCATATTCGCACTGTAGCAGGTCGAATCGCAACCTACCTGCATGGTCCAGAAGCGGCGCGATAGGAAAGCCGATGGCATAACCGCCCTTGGGGGAGTAAGCTCGCCACTGCGCTAGGTCGTCACCATCCTCAGCGCCCGAGAACGAGCAGACAAACAAGGGAGGATGCGCGTCATGCAAGTAAGCCAGCAGTTGTGCAGCCGCGTTGGCTTCCTGCTCATTCTGGAGCAGGGTCTTCGCTCTCTCTCTGAATGCATCTCTTCCGTAGTCAAACTCTGTCCAATCGTTGAGGTGATAAATGCTCGTCGCCCAGAGTCCTTGGCTTTCGACTATGCCTTTGAATCCCTCGGCAGTTGTGTAGTGGTACACGTAGCACATGCGGTTGCCTCTCCGAATGGGCAGGTCCTGACGGACCTTCTTCGAGTCTGATATCGGCTCTCTCGGGCAGCAGCATTAGCCCGTAGTGGACACGTGAGGCGGGATTCTGGGACCCGCTGACTGGTGTCGCTCCCGTCAGGACAGTCCGCTCTTACTGACTGCGGTTGTGAGACTGGAGATCGGCACGGACGGATGCCCGTTTCTCGTTGGGGCCGAGGGCGCCTGGTCCTCATTTGAGGGCGTGGATGGAGGCGGGGGGGAGTCGTGAGTTTTGAGTTTCAAGTTTGAAGTTTGAAGTCGGCGGACTGCGGGTCACGGGCCACAAAGCGCGACCAACGCATCTACGCATTTACGCTTCTACGCGTCTACCCCGAGCGACGAGCGACGGACGACGGTGCGGCAGTTCTCAGTTTCCGGTTCCCAGTTCGCGAGATATGAGACACGGGCGGCGGCTCGGTGCAGCCGCTACAGGCCCTACAGGCGGAGCGGAGGTTTGGGAGGGGCTGGGCCGGGGGTCGCGGCACGCTTGCAGTTGTGGCCCGTCGCAGCCTCCGGCAACCCGGTGGCGACCAAATTCCTACTATATCAATGGCGTATTAGCTTGTGGCTTCCTCCCGGTTCGGGCGTGGCCGCCGGGACCTGCGTCGGGCCTTGGCCAGGCGCTGCGCGGGCAAATGGTCCGGGAATGGAGTGTGCGCCAGTCGTGTCGCGAGGGCGCCGCAGCTCGGCTGGGGCTTGGCCGGCAGTACCTGCAGTGGGGTCTTATCGGGCTGTCCGGCTGGCCGCACGGCAGGAAAGGGGCCGAGTGGCCGGTAGCGGGACATTCGGAAGTTGTGCTAAGTCTGGTAAAATGAAGTGGTATTTAATTGACATGGGACATCGCATCCGGTAAAATAGCGAACATGGAAGGGATGCAGTGAGTGGATAAAAAGGGGGTCCGTCGGTAAAAATGTGCTTGACATTGATATATCAAAGTGGTACTTTGGGTCGGATAGGAGAGCTGTGTCGAGGTGGGATGCATTGTTGCCGGTTTGGCCTATGCAGTCGGATGACTGTGCCGTCTCCGGCGAAAGGGAAAGGAGAGTGAGAACGTGAGGAGGGCGAGAGCCAGGGATGTGGCAACGCATCGGTCTCTTGACACTTTCCACTTCTCACATCGTCGCGCTGGATAGGTCTGTCGCCCTGCGAAGGGACGACGTGACTTCGACGGGGCGAAAGTAGCTCTCAGACAATTGAGCGGGTAGTTCTTGATAAGTGCTGTTGCCAGGGAACAATTGCGCGGGCTTTGTCTTTTGCGTGCGCGTGGTATCGGGGGGTAACAGGAATGAAGAATCTGGCAAAGACTTGTGTGATTGTCACAGCGTTCCTGGCTGTGGCGGACGCTGCCTGGGCGGTGAACATTCCGGTGAACATGCCGGAGCCGTTTGTGATCGTCTCGGTGCAGCGCGAGCCGGCGGATCTGGGGACGGTGTGGGGGCCGGGGCCGTATTCAGTTTTGACGCAGCTCTATGCTCGTGTCGTGGCCAACTGCCCCTATCACGTGGCGGCGTCCTTTCGGACCTTCCGCCATGAGAAGGGCAAGGCGGTGATCTCCGCCAAAGATTTGTCGGTGGCCGTCAACAACAAGGAGATCCCGGTGGAGAAGGGACGCGCAACGGTGGTCAGTTCATCGAAGCCGACGTCTGCGGCTGGTGTCGAGGTCCCGTTGGCCCTCCTTGTGAAGGTCACTGGGGCGAATCGGTATCCGCAGGGATCCTATCGTGGGGCCCTGGTGATTACGGTAATGGCCGGACCCTGACCGGTGCAGGCAAAGACTCAGGGGTGCGTTAGTAATTCCGTCGGGCATTAAGTGTTCATTCGCAAAATAGTACATTGCCCAGGACCTATGGAAAGGTGCTATCCCCAATAGAGGCCCCCTCTACTTGGGATGGGGGAGAAAGGAGGTATGGTGATGACGCAATGACATCTCGCAGGCGAGTGGCCGCTTGCGAGCCGCCAAGAGAGGTTGGCCCCCTCGGGGCGGTGCATTGATGTCAAATGCCAAGTGGGAATGAAAATCGCAGGTCGAATTTGAATCTCTGGGCCACGGCTTTTCGGACATGGAGCGGGCAGATCCGGACAGGTCAGTGAATGCTTGGTTGCCTGCTGCTGAGTGCGGCTTAGGTGTTTGTGGTGCCTAGCCGGATTTCTGGGTTTAGCTCCACGGGCCGTATCGGCCAATTCGGAGCGAGGGTTTAAGTTAGAAAGGAAGTGAAGATGTTGAAGAAAAGTCTTTTTGCAGTCGCAGTGGTGACTCTGCTGGCCGCAATGGCCCCCGCAGGGGAGATCAAGATCCATGATTGGCCGATGTCGTACATTGCCCAGGAACTGACGGACATTCCGGTCCTGATGGACATCGGGTTCTGGTGCTACATCGCGGATCAGGACAAGCTGAAAATCAAGCTGGCCCAGACCGCGCAGACCGAAGCCTCGAAGCACAACTACGAGGGTTGCACCAACGTCACGATCCAGTCGAACTTCAACATGAAGCTGAGCTGCTCGATCGCGAAGAACGGCGCCGTGAACGGCGACTACAGCTGCAGCGTGACGCCGAACACCCTGAGCGTTGGCGGCGGGACCGTCAGCGTTTGCGCCAAGATCACCAAGGCCGTGCTGAACACCTCCGGTCTGGTTGGCGGCACGAAGGACCTGCGGGTCGCGACCGTCACTCTGAAGGTTGCCCCCCAGTAGTAGTAGCCACTTGCTGACAGGACTCGGCTTCTGCGGTATGCCAGGTTCGCGTTCGGCCAAGGCCGAAGGTGATGGTGGCATCCGTTGCGGCCGGGGGAAACAAGTCATGAGGGGAGGGTTGGATATATCGTCCATCTCTCCCCTCTTTCCTTTTCTTCTTCGGATGGGGTGGATATTTTTGCCGTCGGTCTCTGCCCGGCGAGAGGTGGTTCCGATAAGCGGGGGCCTTTTGCCTCGCCCAGGCCGATCTGGTCCGGCAGACCTTTCTGAGATGCCCTTCGTCGTGCCCTAACTGTAGCGAAAACGAGAATATAGGCAATTTGGGCATTGACAAGGGGTGGCGATTTTGGTAATCTAAGCGGTGTGTTATCCCAGGCTGTTTCAGGGTCTGGGAGAGTGGGTTTGGATGCGAGGCGGCAATTGGGGTTGGGGGTGGCTCATGGGGAAATCACGAGAAACGGGGCAAGTGTCTTATTTGGAATGCCGAAGAGGTAGAAAGCCGCATAATTGATGCCCGTCCGAGGATATGGCGGTGCGTCGCAGACCAAACAACCGAGATGAGCTGTGAGAGATGCAAGATGGTGAATGCACCTGACAAGCGACTGAAGCGAACGGATTTGTGCCTTGTGGAACATCAGACGCGCAGCGCCCGTCGCTCCGTGGGCGGTCCGCTGGCTCGTGGGATCGGCATCCTGTCGGTGATCCTGGCTGCCTGTGGGTCGGCTTTCGGCCAGTTCATGGTCCAGCCGATGAGGATCGACGTGGCCTCCTATCCAAACAAGCGAACGGCGACCAGCTTCGCGATCGAGAACCAGAATCAGAACTCTGCGGTGACAATTGACCTGCGGCTGGTGGACATGACGCAGGACTCGACCGGGATGTGGCAGACGATCGAGCCGGACGCCCAGGTGGTTGCCGATCCGAACGGGGCCCGTTGGGTCGACGTCGGCAGCGAGGATCAGCCGCTCCGCGTGGACATCTCAAGACTTCGCCCTTGTCTTGAGTGGCTTCGCGTGGAAGAGGAAGTCGTGACCCTGTCACCCATTCAGCGGAAGGTGATGAATCTGTGGATCAGCATCCCGGCGGGCGTGCAGGGCCACTATTGTGCCGCACTGATCGCCCAGACCCGGCTGACGCCGGACGAGGATACCGGAATCCGCACTCCCGTTCTCCTTCAGTTCATCGTCCCGATCATCATCAACGTGCAGGGCCGTGCGATGCGGGATGAGATCAAGCTGATCGACGCCGACCTGGTGTTCCGAGAGGCGGTTGACATCCGCCCCGCAGCCACGCTGGTGAGCCTGGGGGTCAACAACGACGGCAAGACCTACGCACGACTGGTCGGCAAGACCCGTATCTACGGCGAAGTGGGCGGACACTGGCAGAAGATCACCGAACTGAACTACCCGGAAACGAGCATCATTCCGGGCGTCAAGATCAACCTCCAGCAGGACATCGGTCGACAACTGCCCACCGGCAGATACCGCATCTCCGGGGCCTTGTACATCAATGGACGCCGCGCCGGTACGATCGACAAGCTGGTCAACTTCGCGGGAGACCCCCGTATCCAGAAGGTGACCGTGGACGCCGCGCTCAATCTGAACCCGAGTGAACTGGCCATCGACGTTCTCCCCAGGGCGACGCGAACGGGCATCCTGAAGGTGACCAACGCCTCCGAGGACCCGGTCACCGTCAATGCAGAGCTTCTGCTGCCCGACCACATGACTAGCGGGGTCTGGGCCGATGACCAGGGAAACAGCATTCTCGGGCAGGACTTTGGGTGCGTCGAGTGGGTGACGGTCGAGCCGACACAGTTCACGTTGCGCGGATACGGCAGCCAGAACCTCAAGATCGTCGCCGCGATGCCCGATGCCGCGAGCCGGTTGCCGAACCACTACGCGACCATCCGGCTGCACGCCAGCTATGAGGATGGACAGGCCGGGGGCATCACTCAGGGCCTGATCTACCTGAACACTGCCAGAGAAGCCACGCCGATGCCACGCGTCAAGGGCGATCAGTTGACGATCGCGCCGTTGTCGCCGTCGCGATACATCGTCACCGCGCGCTTCTCGAACATCGGGAACACGCACGTACTGCCTCGTTGCCGAGCCCTCCTGTCGGAGGCCGCTGCCGGAATCGCCGGCGCACTGCTGCGGGACGTTCCGATGAGCAGCGAGGTTTCCGGACAGAGCGGCAACATGTTGCCTTTGGAGATCCGCCAGTTCACGGCCGTTCTGGACGTGGCTTCCGTGCCGGACGGAACGTACTACGTGACCGCGGTGCTGCAATACGGCCCAGGGGCGGTTGCCCAACGTCAAATCGCCATCCGCGTAAGGGATGAGGGTGGCATGAAGTCGGTGGAGGTCATTTCGTTGGATGCAGTCGGAGGTCCGACGCAGATCCAGTTGTAGCATGCCGCGGGGGCGGTTTTTGCTTAAACGAGGGCGCGGGATCGCCGATAGATGTGGGAAAGCCGTGGGATGGCGTAGAAACGGCTACAGAAAGGGACGTTGACCTATGGCAAGGCAACAGATCGGTAGGATTTTATCGGGCGGGGTGATGGTCCTGTGCGTGGTCTTGTGGCTCGCACCGGTGACGCACAGTCAATCGACCATAGCCAAGGTGAAGAAGTACGTCATCTCGGGCTCGGTCGGCCTGCCTGGCGTCACGATGCAGGGTCTGCCCGATACAACGACCGATGATAACGGCGTTTACACGGCTGAGGTGCCGTATAACTGGAGTGGGACCGTCACACCCGTCAAGCTCGGCTACACCTTTGAGCCCAAGCAGAAGGTCTATCAGAAGGTCACTGCGGCGATGACCGAAGAGAACTACTCGGCCCAACTGCTGACGTTCAAGATTTCCGGTTCGGCCGGACAGCCCGGCGTGGTGATGAAAGGCCTGCCCGGCGACCCGGTCACCGATGCCTCGGGACGCTTCAGCACGACCGTCGACTATGGCTGGAACGGGACGGTGCTCCCCGAGAAGGTCGGCTACCGATTCGAGCCCAGTCACAAAATGTACAGCACGATCGAGAAGGACCTGCTCAACGAGAACTTCACGGCGAAGGAGCTGACCTTCACGATCGCCGGCTCGGTGGGCGCCGATGGCGTGGTGATGAAGGGTCTGCCCGGCAACCCGACGACCAGCGGTGGCGGCCTCTATCGCGTGGAGGTTCCGTACAACTGGTCCGGCAAGGTCACCCCGACGAAGGAGGGCCACGAGTTCACTCCCGCCGAGAAGACGTACGAGAACGTGTTGGAGCCTGCGACGAACGAGAACTACATCGCCCGGGTGTTCACTTACCGGATCAGCGGCTCGACGGGGCTTCCCGGCGTGATGCTGGAAGGCCTGCCGGACAATCCCACCACTGACGTGGACGGCGCGTACGTGGTTACCGTGCCGTATGGCTGGTCGGGCAAGGTCACCCCGGTGCGCCCGGGATACACCTTCTCCCCGAGCAGCAAGAACTACACGAAGGTGGTCGAGGACCATGAAGGCGACAATTACACCTCCTCGATCGTGCAGTTGACGATCTCCGGCAACACCGGGACCGGCGGTGTGACTCTCGACGGTCTGCCCGGCAATCCGGTCAGCGACGCGACCGGGTTCTACTCGGCCAAGGTCGACTACGCCTGGGGTGGTTCGGTGACCCCGATGAAGGAAGGCTGGTCCTTCGAACCGAGCAACAAGGTTTACAGCTCCGTCCTGACCGATCAGACGGATCAGCGATTCACGGCCAGTCCGATCAAGTTCACTATCTCCGGCAGCGTCATCGGCATGCCGGGCGTGATGATGGACGGTCTGCCCACCCGGCCCGTGACGGGACCCGATGGTTCGTACAGCGCCGAAGTGCCATACAAGTGGACCGGGACCGTGACGCCCCGGAAACCGGGCTACACGTTCGAGCCGGCCAGCCGTCCCTATGAGGGGCTGCTCGCCTCGCAGATGAGTCATGACTACCAGGCCAGCGTGATCCAGTTGACGATCTCGGGCCGGATCATGTCCGAGGCCGGTCCCGTTGCGGACGTGACCGTCGTGGCCGACAACAACGGCGGCGCTGCGGCGACCGATGCTAACGGCGAGTTCCGGTTGTTGGTGGACCACGGCTGGAGAGGCCGCATCACCCCGACCAAAGAAGGATACGACTTCACTCCGCCCAACAAGACTCTTGAGGCGGTCATGCAGAATGTGCCCGGCGCGGGCTTCATCGCCAAGGTCAGGATGCTGACCATTACCGACAGCGTCGTGTTCGACGGGACCGAGCCGATCCAGGGTGTGACCGTCACCGCCCAGCCCGGCGGAACGACCGCAGTCACCGACGCCAAGGGCAAGTACACGATTCAGGTTCCCTACGGCTGGACGGGCGATCTGATCTTCGAAAAGGAAGGGTTCGAGTTCGATCCTCCGACCAAGCCGTATACCAACGTGACGGAGAAGATTGACAGGACGGCGCCGGCACGCGTCGCGCCGCCGACCCCGGATGCGACGCGGCCTGTGACGCCACCGGAGACCGGCAGGACGCCGGCGGTGCAGCCCCCCACGGCGCAGCCGCCCGCCGCAGGCCCTGAGACGGATCCACAGAGAGCGGCGCTGTTGGCCAAGATCGCCCAGTTGACTCAGGAGAACGAGGTCCTCAGGGGGCTGGAGCAGCCGCCGGATGTCGGTGGCGATTCGCTCGACGGTCTGCCTCCGCTGATTGACGATCGGCAGCCGACGAGGCTTGATCCGCTGCCGGATATACGCACGGGCGGCTCCACGGTGCTGGACGTCCTGACGCGGATTTCGGAACGAACCGGTGTGAAGATCGCGGTCGACGCGACGGTGAAGCCCGATGTGGTCACGGTGAATTTTGACATCACCTCCCTGGTTCCCATGCAGGTTCCGCAGGCCCTCCAGCGGATCCTGGATCAGACAAAGTACAAGTATAAAGCCGTCGCGGACACGTACCTGGTCTATCTGCCGATCACCAACACCTGGCAGGGCGACGACCTGCGGCTCACGTTGCAGGAAATCGCCAACACGGTGGGCGTGACGATCGTTCCGGACCCGAACGTGTACGGCGAAGTCCATGCCGATCTGAAGGAAGTGGATCTGGACACCGCCCTTCGCATCGTCCTGGCCGGCTCGCCGTTCATCGTTCAGAAGACGCCGGACTACTACCTGGTGGCCCACCGCGGTGCGACGGGTGACGCATTCCCGGAGATCAGCGAAACCCACAACGTGTTCCTGAACTACCGCAACCCGATGGGGATCGCGGAATTGCTCTCGCCTGCCTTCGCTCAGTACGTGCGGACGAGCAACGACCCGAATAACCGGTTCGTCTCGGTCACGGCGCCTCCGGACCTGGCGCGGCGAATCGTCAGCGAGGTCAAGAAACTGGACCTCAAGCCAAGACAGGTGTTGCTCGATGCCCGCGTGGTCGCGATGGAACGCTCCGACCTGCTGGACCTCGGCGTCGAATGGGGCTGGCCGCAGATCAGCGCCGGCGTCTTCGGCACCGCGTTCAACCTCGACGATGCCGGCACCTGGCCTTGGGGCGTGCAGATCGGCTATACCCCCGATCAGACCTTCACCAATTCGTTGCTGATGGCCTTGAACCTGTTGCAGCAGAACAGCCAGGCGGAGATAGTCAGCAACCCGCAGGTGCTGGCGCAGGACGGTCGTCTGGCGGAACTGGGCGTGCTGACGGAGGAGTACTTCATGCTGACTCCGACGATCACCAACAACTCGCTGTTCTACTCGCAGACGGAGATGGTGAAGATCGAGTCAGGAACGAAGCTGAGCATTACGCCGCGGATCGGCGACAACAACGATATCACGCTGGAGATGGCGACGGAGGTCAGCGACAGCATTCCGAAGGCCGCCGGCAGCGATCTTCCGCTGGTGACGCGGCGGACCAGCCGGAACGTTGTGACCGTCCGGGACGGCGGTACCGTGGCCCTGGCCGGGTTGACCGAAAATCGCTCGAAGAAGATCGACAAGCGCGTTCCCGGGCTGCACGCACTGCCTCTGGTGGGCGGCCTGTTCAAGAACACGGACAACTCAGCGTCCACGAGGGAAATCGCGGTGTTCGTGACGGCGCGTCTGGTGCCTGATGGGACCACTGTGCGAGCCGGGTCGGCGCCGCGCGTGCCCCCGCAGCCGCAGCCGCAGCCGTTGGGCTCGGGCGCACAAACCGCAACGCCCGGACTGTCCCGTGGCGACCTTGAGGCCAGTCTGAGGAATTTGCGGTGATAACCGGCGTTCGCCGAGGAGCAGACAAACCGTGCGGATCAGACGAGAGACCATAAGAGGGATGGCAGCCATCGCGGCGCTGTTGGCGCCGGTGGTTCTGGTGGTGATCGGATGCCAAGCCCGACCGGTGGAATGGGGTGAGCTGGGCTCGGGAGGCCGACGCCGTGCATCGTCGTCGACCTTCGAGCCGGAATCGCAGGGACCGCGCCAAGTGCGAGGGATTTCCATCGTGCCTCAGACCAACCAGGAAGTGGCGGACCTCAGCTCGGACGACATCGTTCGGATCATGCGTCGGATCGGTTTTCCCGACGATCTGATTCTCGAACTCGGCATGGATCTGCACAGAACGCTGGCGCAGTCCGGCGCTGCTCGGGTGCTCGACAAACGGGAGGTGGAAGCCGTCCTTCGCGTCAGCGGGCGGTACGTGTACATCACCTCGCGGACACGTGGCGTGTTCATCTATGACCCGTCGACCGGCGAATTCGGCAATACGACGCGGTAGCTACAGATAGAAAGCAAGTCGCGATCGGCCGGAGGGCGGCCCGGCCGATCTGCGTTCTTCTTATCACAGCCCACATCCGGTCAACGCCCCCGCGAACCGGTTGATCCCTGGAGGAGGGTGGTTTTTTTCTCGGGGGCTG
>CAZNSM010000111.1:10676-16557 GCA_964575615.1 uncultured Pirellulales bacterium
GGCTGCCACACGGCTTTCACGCATCTGTCGTGGCCGTGTCCTGTCCGCTCCGCGTCGGGAATTTCGCGTGGCGATCCGGCCGGCGTTGGGATTATAATCGCTTGGCGGCCCGGCGAGAGGGCCCGGACGATGGACAACGGATGATCGAGCGGCTATGGCTGGTGACGTCAGGAAACGCCTGGAGCGACTGCGGCAGGAAATCCGCCGGCACGACCACCTGTATTACGTGCTCAACGCGCCCGAGATCGGCGACCGGGAATACGATGCGCGGTTTGCGGAGCTGCTGCGGCTCGAAGCGGCGCATCCGGAGCTGGTGACGGCCGACTCGCCCACGCAGCGCGTCTCGGGCCGGCCGCTCGACGAGTTCGCCACAATCCGGCACGCGGTCCCCATGCTGAGCATGGACAACACCTACAGCGCCGAGGAGCTCCAGGCGTTTGACGAGCGCGTGCGCAAGCAGCTCGACCGGGCCGACTATGATTACGTGGTGGAGTTGAAGATCGACGGCCTGGCCATCAGCCTGCGGTATGAGGACGGCACGCTGGTCGCGGGCGCGACGCGCGGCGATGGGGAGGTGGGCGACGATGTCACCGCGAACATCCGCACGATCAAGTCGATTCCGCTGTCGCTGCTGAACGGCGACGAGGTCCCGACGGTGCTGGAGGTGCGCGGCGAGGTGTATATGCCCACGCGTTCGTTCGTCGAGCTGAACCGGATGCGGGCGGAGGCGGGGGAGCCGGCGTTTGCGAATCCGCGCAACGCGGCGGCCGGCTCGCTCAAGCTGCTCGATGCCCGTGTCACCGCGACGCGCAATCTCGCGTTCTTCGCGTACGCCGTCGGCGAGGTCTCGCAGCCGCTGGCGGCCGATCATTACCGCACGCTGCAACGGTTCCGGACGCTGGGCCTGCCGGTCAATCCGCACATCCGCCGGGCGAAGGACATCGACGAGGTTATCGAGGTGTGCCGGAGCTGGAGCGAGAAGCGGTTCGAGCTGGATTATCAGACCGACGGCATGGTCGTCAAGATCAATCGGTACGACCAGCGTGACATTCTTGGCACCACCGGGCGGGCCCCGCGCTGGTGCATCGCGTACAAGTTTCCCGCCGAGCGGGCCGAGACGGTGGTCGAGTCGATCGCGGTGCAGGTGGGCAAGAGCGGGATTCTGACGCCGGTGGCGAATCTGACGGCGGTGCGGCTGTCAGGCACGACGGTCCGGCGGGCGAGCCTGCACAACTTCGACGAGATGCGGCGGCTCGACGTGCGGCCGGGCGACACCGTCGTGATCGAGAAGGCCGGCGAGATCATCCCGCAGGTCGTCGAGGTCAAGAAGCAGCGGCGGCCCAAAGGCGCCAAGCCGTTCGAGACGCCGAAGAGGTGCCCCGTCTGCGACAGCGACGTCGTCAAGGATGAGGCGGGGGTCTACGTCCGCTGTCCGAATCCGAATTGCAGCGGGCAGTTGAAGGAGCGGCTGCGCTATTTTGCCGGCCGCGGCCAGATGGATATCGAACGCCTCGGCGCCTCACTGATCGAGCAGTTGGTCGATGGCGGGCTCGTCGAGGGATTCGCCGATCTGTATCGGCTGCAAAAAGAGGACCTCGCCGCGCTGGATCGCATGGCCGACAAGAGCGCCCAGAACGTGCTCGACGGGATCGAGGCGAGCAAACGCCGGCCGCTGTGGCGGTTTCTGGCGGCCCTGGGAATCCGCCACGTCGGGGGCCAGTCGGCCCAGATCCTGGCCGAGCATTTCGGCTCGCTCGAGGCGCTGCGCAACGCGAGCCTCGAGGAGCTGGAGGCGATCGACCAGATTGGGCCGGTTATGGCCGAGAGCATTCATGCGTATTTCCGCGAGCCCCGGCATCGCGCGATCATCGACGATCTCGTGGCTGCCGGCGTGCGGCCCCAGGCGGAGGCGGCCAAGCCGCGCACCGGCGTGCTGGCCGGCAAGACCGTCGTCGTCACCGGCTCGCTGGAGCACTTCACGCGACAGCAGGCCGAGCAGGCGATCAAGGAAGCCGGCGGAAAGGCCTCCGGCAGCGTGAGCAAGAAGACTGACTTCGTCCTGGCGGGGGCCGAGCCCGGCAGCAAGCTCGACAAGGCCCGCGAACTCGGCGTGACCGTCATCGACGAGCGACAATTCATGAAGATGCTTTCCAGAGAGGCATAGTGACATGAACGAACAGGATGCGAAGTTCATGCTCTCGGCGTTGAAGCTGGCAGAGAAAGGAATCGGCTCGGTCGAGCCCAACCCGGCGGTCGGCTGCGTCATCGTCAAGGCCGGCCAGCTCGTCGGCAAGGGCTACCACAAGCAATTCGGCGGCCCGCACGCGGAGGTCAACGCGATCGAGGACTGCCGCAACCTCAGCGTCAAGCCCGAAGGGGCGACGATGTACGTCACGCTCGAGCCGTGCTGCCATCAGGGCAAGACCGGCCCCTGCACCGAGGCGATCCTCGCCGCCGGAATCGCCCGCGTCGTTGTCGCCGTGCTCGATCCTTCGCCGCACGCTGGCGGCAAGGGCGTCGAGCGGCTGCGCCGGGCGGGCATCGAGGTCGAGGTCGGCCTCTGCGAGGAACAGGCCCGCCGGCTCAACGCGCCGTTCTTCAAGCACGTCACCACGGGCAAGTGCTGGGTCGTGCTGAAGTGGGCCCAGAGCCTCGACGGCAAGCTCGCCTACGCCCAGCAGGGCCCCGAGCGACGGTGGATCTCGAACGAGCTGAGCCGCAAGGACGCCCACCGGCTGCGCCGCCGCGTCGGCGCGATCCTCGTCGGCATCAACACGGTCCTCGCCGACGACCCCATGCTGACGCCGCGACCGAGCAAGGGCAAGAAGCCCATCCGCGTTGTGCTCGACAGCACGTTGCGAATCCCGCTGAAATCGCGCCTCCTGCGCACCCCCAAGGCGAGCCCCGTCCTGGTCTGCACGCGCCGCTCGGCTCTCGACGCCAATCCCAAATACGCCGAACGCATCGCCAAAAAGGGAGGGGAGCTGCTGGCCTGCGAAGGCTCCTCCGAAGCCTGCGACCTGCCGTTGCTGCTCGATGAGCTGGGCCGCCGGGGCGTTCAGCAGGTGCTGGTCGAAGGCGGCCCGACGGTCCTTGCGTCGTTCCTGCGGCAGGGATTGGCCGACGAGGTCTGCGTGTACGTGGCGCCGAAGATTCTCGGCACGCAGGGCGCTGTCGAGATCGCCGAGCCAATGGCCTCGCTGGCCGCAGCGGTCGGCCTGGACCACGTCCAGATCAAGCCCTTCGCCGAGGATGTACGAATCACCGGATACCTGACGGGAGAATGAGCCTTTCCCGCCCTGTAGGAAACGGTGCGTGCGTCAGCCATTGTAACGCAGGTGTGGCGATGGTGAAGCTGCTTGTGCCGAGAGCCATCCCCAAACGCTGGCGCGTTTGAGGCTGCCACACGGTGCTCTCTGCGCCTGAAATGAGAAATCTGCCCAGACACAAAAAACTACGCCGGACGCAAAATCATTTGACCCGACGCCTGCTTTCACGTATAGTATAGGTGTTGCGAGTGCACACGGAGATCAGTTGGTCTCGTAAGCACGACCCGCGGTATGTGCGATACGGCTCATCGCAACAAGGAGACGGGCCTACAATCGATTGCTTTACTCAAGCCCTCGTCTCCTTATTTTTTTGCGCTCATTTCGCCCATCCCACCATCGGAAAGCCGAGCTTGCCGCTGCCACCCGGCCGGGACAATGTGTGTGTGAAAACATCCTGGTAAGCGCGTGGCAGCCTCAAGTCCGCAGGACTTGGGGATGGTGGACTTGACTGTCTCAGCCCGGTGAACAAGGTTTGGACGTGGACGCCGTGCATGTTAGAATAGGATGTCTTGTTTTCAGGAGTCGTCCTATGGGAACGCTGGACCGCATTACATTCGACATGCAGATCATGGGAGGCCGGGCCTGCATTCGCGGCATGCGCATCCCCGTGTCCGTCATCGTAGGTCAGGTTGCCCACGGTGCGACCCAGGAAGAAATCCTGGCCGACTACCCCGATCTGGAAGCGGAAGACATCCACCAGGCCCTGGCCTACGCCGCTTGGCTGACCCAGGAGGAAGTGCATACCGCATAGGGAGAGCCATGCGATCTCTTGCGGATATGCGGGCAAAAAGGGGTCTATCCCTCGGCTCTTTCGGCTCTTTTCTCCTCGATCCGCACTTCGGCAAAGATCAGACGTGGGCGGCCGGACCAAGGCCTTCAAACGTGACCTGACGCAGCGTATCATGTCCGCCGAAGCGGCGCACGGCGTCCAATATCTCCAGGCCAGCCAGGCGGCCCTGGCCATCATACTCCGCCGCAATCCCTTCCCCCAGAGACTTCGTCGTCACCGTCGTCTCGCGGAACCGAATACTCAGCGCATCGACCTCGGAATCATAGCTTATCTTCATAGGGCACCTGTCCCTCTAATAGTAATAGGTGTATACCGTTATGACAACGATTTCGTTCTCTTCATTTACGAAGATAGGCCGAACCTGCCTGGTTGCATACTGCCGTCCGTTCCATTCCGCGTTGAACGGGAATTCCCTGTGACATTCCAGGCGGCCCAGTTCTGCCTGCTCCCATGGACTGCTGCGAATCGTCTGTTCGACTTCGGCCACGGTAAATCCGCGTCGGTTGACGTAGCTCATCGCATGCGCCGACAGACGAATGGGTTTCATCGCGTTGCTTCCTCCACAATCCGAATTTCGTTGGCGGTCCGGCCCGCGTCGCTGTCGGCCAGACCCTGCTCGATCACCTGACGGACGTAGATTTCGCGGATCAGGTCGTCCCACGTCGAGCCTTCCGGCATCCGATCCACTATCTCATGGGCCTGATCTTTTTGCAGCAGTTCAGCCATAGGCAACTCCAACTGTGCTCACAATTGCTGACCACCGCATTATACCATGATTTCCTCCCGCCCAAAGGCCTGGACCACAGGCAAACCCCGCAAGACGCCAGTCTCGCCCCCAGCACGGCCTGCAAAGGTCGTGCGCCAACGCCAAACGCTGTTTGTAGTGACCCGCCTCGGCGGGTTACCTTCCCTGCGAGCGGCGTACGATAGGCTCTCACGGGCCCACTACAAACGGCTCTCGCCCACTCCCTCGGCGAAAACGGGGTTGGGTCTCCAGCAGCCCCCCTGCAACACACGGTCCTGAGTCGAGGCAGTACGCAACGCGCATCGCAATGGCCGCCGATCTATCCGCGTTTTCCCTTTTGTCGAGCCGCCGCAAACGATACAATAAAAGGGACAATGCAGGTTGGTCTTCGATAGCGGCCCTTTGATCTGGAGCGATAGTGAAGATCCGCTTCCACACGGATTCCGACAGCGGCATGCCGCATATCCGTAACCACGGTGTCACGGAGCAGGAAGCGGAGGAGGTCCTGAGCAGTCCCGGCGAAGACCGGCCAGGCCGTGAGGGCGCCCGAGTGGCCATCGGCCAAACACAAGCTGGACGCTACCTCCGGGTGGTTTATGTGGCCGACGCCGAAGCGGCGTTCGTAATCACTGCCTATGAGCTCAAGGGCAAGCCGCTGGCGGCATATCGAAGGCGGCGCAGACGTCAGAGAGGCAAAGGATGAAAGACGGCAGATATCCTCCGGGCTGGGATGAAGACCGCGTCCGACGCGTGATCGATCATTACGAGCATCAGAGCGAAGAGGAGGCCGTGGCCGAGGATGAGGCTTCCTTCGAAGACGAAGGTCTGGCCGTGATCGAGGTCCCCAGGGAACTCGTCCCCGCCGTCCGCACCCTGATCGCGGACCATGAGCGGAAACGAAAGGCCGGCGCGTAGACGCCACGCCTCGCAGTCACTCAGGCCGCGCACGACGGGAACTGTCCCCTGGGCCTCGCTTCGACTCTATCCTCAGAATCCGACGGCCCACTCGTCCCACGG
>CAZNSM010000112.1:0-16490 GCA_964575615.1 uncultured Pirellulales bacterium
CGACACAGGCAAGGTCCGGGGGCTCTTTTGATTGACGATCTACGATTTGTGATTTACGATTTGAAAGAGCGCAGAGTGCCCGGTCGTGCAACTGCCCAATCGCAAATCGCAAATCGAAAATGGAATGAAATGACCGCGAGGATCATCGATGGCAAGCAGGTGGCGGCCGACATCCGGGCCGAACTTAAAGCGGAGGTCGCAAAGCTCAAAGCCAAAGGCATTGTGCCGGGTCTGGGCGTGATCCTGGTGGGCGACGATCCGGCGTCGGTGTCGTACGTAACCGGGAAGGAACGGACCTGCGACGAACTGGGAATCTACTCGGACCACAATCATTTACCCCGCGAGACCTCGCAGGCCGATCTGACGCGGATGATCGAGAGGCTGAACGAGGACCAGCGCATCAACGGCATCCTGGTCCAATTGCCGTTGCCGAAGCATCTGAGTGAATCCGAGGCGATATTCGCGATCGACCCGGCCAAAGACGTAGACGGAATCCACCCGGTCAGCGTGGGCAAGATGGTGACCGGCGAGAAGGCCTTTCTGTCGTGCACGCCGCACGGTGTGCTGCACCTGCTGACTCGCAGCGGCGTGAAGATCGCCGGATCACACGTCGTCATTGTCGGTCGCAGCAACCTGGTGGGCAGGCCGCTGGCCAACATGCTGATCCAGAAGAATCCCCTGGGCAATGCAACCGTCACCGTCTGCCACACGCGAACGAAGGACCTCGCCTACCATACCCGCCAGGCGGATATCCTCGTGGCGGCCGCCGGCTGCCCGAACACCATCACCGCCGACATGGTCAGGGACGGCGCCGTCGTGATCGACGTCGGCGTCAATCGCGTGGAGGACGCCAGCCGCAAGCAGGGCTACCGGCTGGTCGGCGACGTCGATTTCGAGGCGGTCAAGGAAAAGGCCTCGCTGATTACCCCGGTGCCCGGCGGCGTCGGCCCGATGACCATTACCATGCTGATGTACAACACCGTCCTGTCGGCCAAGCGCGGGGCAGGCATCGTGGCCGACTGACATTCACGGACCGGATTGCACCGAGAATCCGGCGGGATTGGCGCTTGCGGCTGCCCGGTCGTTCGGTTAGCCTGTACGAGACCGTTCATCGCGACTCTCGTGACAGGGCAACCGTGAGATCCATGCAACGCACCGCAGACCAGCACGTTCGCAGTCATGTGCATCCAGGCGTGCTGTCGTTTTCCACCTCAGCAGAAGGAGGCCGGACATGCAACGAATGACGCGCAGACAGTTCGTGAAAAGTTCCATGGCCGCAGGGGTCGGTCTGGCGCTGGCCAGTCCGTTCTCGAAGGCGCGCGGCGCCAACGACGAGATCCGGGTCGCGGTTGTCGGGATTAACGGCCGCGGGGGGTCCCACATCAGCGCGTTCGAAGCGATGGATGGCGTGCAGGTCGCCGCCTTCTGCGATGTGGATCGCAAGGTGCTGGAGAACAAAGCCGTCGCATTCGAGAAGAAGTACGGCCACACGCTGGCCACGTATGTCGATATCCGCCAACTGCTCGAAGACAAGAACATCGACGCGATCTCCATCGCGACGCCGAACCACTGGCACTCGCTGGGCACGATCTGGGCCTGTCAGGCGGGCAAGGACGTGTATGTGGAGAAGCCGTGCAGCCATAACATCTTCGAAGGGCGCAAGTGTGTCGAGGCCGCACGCAAGTACAAACGGATCGTCCAGCACGGCACGCAAAGCCGGTCCAGCAAGGGTTGGGCGCGACAGGTGGCGGCCGTCGCCAGCGGCAAATACGGCAAGCTATTGGTCTCGAAGGGCGCGGCCTCCAAGAACGGTTCGGGCCGCTGGAGCATCGGCTTCAAGCCGATCCAGGAGCCGCCGGAGAACCTCAACTACAACCTCTGGCTCGGTCCCGCGCAGGAGCAGGCGTACCACGAGAATCTCGTACACTATAACTGGCACTGGTTCTGGGAGTTCGGCAACGGCGAGATCGGCAACCAGGGCGTGCACCAGATGGACATCGCACGCTGGGCGATTCCCGGTTCGACACTGCCCAAGAGCGTGATCAGTATGGGCGGCCGCTGGGTGAATTCGGCCGAGGGCCATCCGCCGTTCACGGATCAGGCCCAGACGCCCAATTGCCAGTTGACGATCATGGACTTCGGTGGGCCGCTGCTGGTGTTCGAGGTGATCGGTCTGGTGGACCGGGAGGGTGCCGATGGCAAGAAGTATCCGAGCAATGTCGGCAACGAGTTCTACCTGGAAGCCGGAACGATCCGGGGCGGCAAGTTCTATCCGAAGGGCTCGGAAGAGCCGGAAGAGCTGGAGGTTCCCGGCTTCGAGATGGACACCGATCATTTCGGGAATTTCATCCGCGCCATGCGCAGCCGTAAGGTCGAGGATCTCAACGCGGACATCGAAGCGGCGCATCTGTCGAGCGCCTGCTGTCACCTGGGCAACATCTCATATCGCCTTGGCGAGCAGGTTGCCGGCACGACCAGACCGAGTGTGCTTGACCGGCATGAGGAGATCATCCGGTCATGGGACAGGGTCCTGACGACGGTGAAGGGCGCCATAGGTCTCGATGTCGAAAAGGGCACGTACCAGCTCGGGCCCATGCTGGCCTTCGATCCGGCGACCGAGAAGTTCGTAGAGAATCCGCAGGCTGACCTCCTGCTGACGCGCCTGTATCGCAGGCCGTTCGTTGTGCCGGAACGTGTGTAGACGCGTTTCGATCGCCGAATCCTGACAGTCATGCCCATCGCTTCTGCAAGACGATGCCGGCGATTATGAGAACCAGGCCGACGAGCGTCGAGGGCAGGATCGTTTCGCCCAGCACCAGCGCGATGACCAGGAGCGACAGGAAGGGGACCAGGTAGATCAGGTTCACCACGTGAGCGGTGGTCCTGGCCAGCTTGAGGGCCTTGAGCCACGCGAGGAACGTGATCCCCATCTCCAAGAGGCCGATGTAGATACCTCCGACCAGTCCCTGCCAGGGGGGTGTCTTGGCTTGGCCTGTCAGCAACAGGGCGACGAGAACGTAGCCGGTGGCAAAGGCGAAGTTCAGGAACAGACGCACGGCCTCATCGCAACGATCCCTGGCGTTGTAGATCCAGAAAAGGGCCCACACGACCGTGGTGCTCAGGGCCAGCAGCACCCCGAGTCCGCTGCTGAATCGAAAGTCCAGGATGTCCGAAGCCTTCTCAGGATGCGTGGCGATGATGACTACACCGCCGAAGCTGATGAAGATCGCCAGGATGCTGGCGAGCTTGATTCGCTGGCCCAGCAGGGGGATCGAGAGCAGCACCAGCGTCAGGGGCCAGACGAAGTTGATCGGCTGGGCCTCCTGGGCGGGCAGCAGTGAATAGGCCTTGAACAGAACGGCGTAGTAGAGGAACGGATTCAGGAAGCCCAGTCCGGCCGACCACAGATAGTCCTTGTGGGTCAGCGTCCTGAGCAGGCCAAGCCTCTGTGTGGCGGCCAGATAGACTCCGAAGATGACAGTCGACGTGGCGGAGGCAAGGAACAACAGCGGCAGGTCCTGGATATGCCGCTGGGAAAGCTTGAACGCGGACGCGGAGGTCGCCCAGAACAGTACGGCGACCATCGCATACACGTAGGCGGCGGAGGTTCGCTTCTCTGTGTTCATGGACGGGCCAATTCGGCGAGCCGGTCCCTGGCTTGCCATGTGCAATCGATCAGCTCGTCGCGGAACGGGGGTTCTTCGTTCTTCCACGCCCACCGCAGCAGATCGGCGAGCCCGGCCCGATCCAGGCTCTGCCAGCCGATTCCGTGGAACTCGTCAGGCACACCGTGTCCGGCAACATCGCCAAGAAGCATTGCGACGCCCGCCAGAGCGCCTACGGCCATATTGGCCGGCCGGACGCCCCATTCCAAGGCAAGGGACATCGTCCCGAAGACCCGGTCGGTGGCGCCGAGCTTGCGCAGGATGTCACGGGCGGCGCGCTCCGTGGTGTCTGCCAGGAAGGGGTTGGTCATCCGCCCGAGCAGATCGTCCGCGTATCGCTGGTAGCCGGACTCGGTGAACAGCTCGTCGCCCAACGACGCGTACTTGCGCATCAGGGCGCCGCCCGATTCGCGGACAAAGGCCTCCCTCGCAACGTGCATCAGGGGCTTGTCGCCGGCCAGGTCGGTCATCTTTGCATAGCCTTTGAGCGCACCGATGAAGCCGAGCAGCGCGTGGATGGCGTTGTGTCCGTAGAGCTTGGCCTCCTCGAAGGGCAGCAGATCGTCCTTCTCGACGAACACCTGAATGCCCGGCACAAAGCCCGGGATCGTCGTCTTGCTGACAAGGATGCGATTGAACTCTTCGACGAGGAACGCCCGGCCGATTCCTGGGGCGATGGGCGTCAGATTTAGTGAGGCAATCTCGGCCGGATCGTTCACCACGCGGCTCATCTTGCCGATCACGGTGTTGAGAAATTGCACGTGCCTGGGCAACGGCGCGCTCAGATGCTCCGCGACGGCGTCCCGCAGGATCTCGGCGGCGTGGTTGTTGTTCTCTGCCGCATAGACGATGGCAGGCTCTTCCCCTCTGTGGGCCAAGCCGCCGGCGATCAGTGTGGCGACGCTGTTGGCCTGGCCCGAGGTGTAGAAATTCACCGAGGGCAGGCAGGTGCATATCTCCGTCGCTTCGCCCAACGCACCACGAAGCGTCCTGTTGTCCTTGGAGTCCGTCGGGTCGAGCAGCTCGACGTTGTCGATCCGCTGCGGCTCGATCCGGTCCACTCGGGCGACGTTGACGTGGTACGTTCCGCCATTGGCCCGAACGGCGTGGACCAGCGCCCGGTCGATCTCCGCGACGACGATCCGGGTGAACCGGCCACTTTGAAAGGCTTCCTTGGCGAACAGGCCGCTCTGGATCGGTCCGAATCCGAAACCCACGAACGTGTGATCGGCCATCTTACCGTCCGGCCGTCTTGAGGAACGCATGGATATCTGTGTCTTTCGTGAGCACACTGATCTCCAGGTCGTACGTCCGGCTCTTGCCGGGGCCGAGGTAGATCAGTTGCTTCTGCTTGCGGGCCGCGCTCTGGCCGATCGGGAAATTGGTGCCCGGTTCCAGACCGGTGACGTACTCGCCCGGCCCCCAGTGCTGCCAGTTGGCCATGCACGGGAAGTGCTTTTTCTTGTAGCGGGTCGCCACGGCCAGACCGAGCTTCTGGTTGTACAGGCCGATCGTGCAGAGGCCGCTCTTGTCGGCCGTGATATCGATGAAGCCACAGGCCTCGCCGCCACCACGATGGGCTTCCAGCGGCTTGCGGCACGTGCGGAAGTCGTTCTTGTCGTTGAAGATCGCGTTGTCCATGTCCATGCCGCGCGATTGCCATGCGCCTTTCCAGACAATCTGTGTGCCCTCGTCGACCAGGGGCCAGCCGTAGTTGCAGTGGTACAACAGCATGTGCGGCGTCGGCGTGTTGCCCAGGTTCGTCACCACATCGTGAATGCGGATTGTAGCCTGGCCCAGGACGCTGGAGATGGTTCGTCGCAGTGCGAGAGTCGGGCCGAAGACGCGGTATTCCTTGACTACCGCGGTGATGCTCATTTCGAGCCTGCCCGCTCGGAGGTCGGGCTGTACGATGGATTCGACCTCGGCTGGAGTGTTGCTGATGCGCCCGTGCAGGCCGCGCCGACCCGATTCATCGTCGTCGGGCGCTCCGGCGTGGCTCAGGCCGCACGTTGTCAGCAGGCCGCCGCCAAACGGCCACAGCCATTCGATGCCCTGATTGGCGTCCGGTCGCGGCGCGGTGACGCCGGCATGGCTGAGCCAGGCGAGGCTGTGCTGATTGTGGAACGCGTCCACGATGTCCAGCGCCCGGTCGATCACCACTTTGTAGCGCAGCCCGGAACCTGTGTTGATCCACGCGATTCGCGTGCCCTTGCCCAGCCCGTTATCCAGGACGCTGGTTTCGATCCCGCCCACCTGCGCGAGGTTGCCCACACGATCTTGCCAGTCGAACGAAGTCTTCCTCTGTGCCATTCGAGTTTACTCCCTGTCAATTCAGCGCCCGTCGCAAGGCTTCGAAGCTGTCGAAGCCTTCATCGGTTTGCAGCACGCGAAGCATTCTGTCGTAGGCCTTGATGTTGGCGTAGCGGTCATCGAGCGGGGCTTTGATGAACAGCGACGCGAAGAGGTTGCCCGCCTGCACGGCCTGTGCGAAGTCGATCGAGCCGGCGCGGAACGCGTCGAGGTTGCTCGCCAGATAGGTGATCAGGCCGGCGCGGAAGGAGTCGCCGGCGCCGACGAGATCGATGACCTCACCGCTGAGGAATCGCGAGATGACCTTGACCGGTCCGGCGGTTTGACCATCGGGGCCACGGTGGATCTCGTACGCGCCGTTGCTGACCGTGACGCCGAACAGACGCGTGCGCCCTTCATCTCGCCAGAATCGCTCCGCGAGAAACTCCAGAAAACGCGTGTTGTTTTCTCTCTCACCGAACTCGACCCAGTCACGAGGTTGGCCAATCGTGTTTTGGATGAGCTTGGCCTCGTCCGAAGAGGTGAAGAACACATCGAGTTCCGGCAGGAGCGGCTCGAGCAGGCGATATTCGGCGACGGGCTTGCCTTCGGCGATGAGCCGATGCGGATCTCCTGTCAGGGTGTGGCTGTCGGCGATGGTTAGAGCCCCTTGACCGCGGCACCAGTGGATGAATTCCGCCAGGTCACGACCACCGTTGGCGTCGCCGCGGTCGGACAGGCCCGAATACATGTAGTAGACGATCCGGGGTTTGAGCCGCTCGACGGCCTCCCGGAAGATCGCGAAGTCGAAATCGTTATTGGCGTTGGGGAAATAAGCGATGCCGCCCCGGTCGTCGCCCTTGGGGTTGTGGATGAACGTCGTTCCGGTCGGAAGGGTGGGGTGAACGTGCGTGGCGGACATGTCGACGCCGTTGGCGACCAGAACGTCATAGAAGAACCGGCCTTGGGCGTCGAGTCCGCCGCAATCGCCCTTTCCGAGATTGACTCCGACGGCGACCTTTAGCCCTGTCCGGGCGATCAGCGGGGCGGTGTTGCCTGGGCCGCCTGCGGTGGCGCTGCCCTCGTCGATCCACTGCTTGATCTGCTGCTGGGAGTAGTCCGGCATGTCTTCGGTTTTGCACTTGGCCAGGCCGCCTTTGCCCACGAGCCGGTCGGCGAACTGGAAGTCGGCCCGGCGCAGGTCGGCGACCGCCGTATTGAGGATCAGAACATCCACAGCCATCAGTGGTGTCTCCTTTCGACGTTTGACCTCAGTGCATTTCCGCCTCGCATGTGCCGATCGCCGGGCGATAGAAGTTGAACTGCACGTTGGGGTGATCGGCCAGCAAGGACATGGGCACGGCGCTGTCGGCGAGCTTCTTGGCGATCATCAGCGTGGTCAGACGCATGCCGAACGGATTGTCGTGCGTTCCCGCCTGCCAGATCGAGACCTTCTCGGCCTGCCACGTCTGGAGGGGCCCGACCGTGATCGCCTGGGTCGGCACGCTCGTCACGACACCGCCGCCGCTGGTGCGCGCGTTCTGCATCACGGTCACGGGATGCAGGTCCACGACACGCGTCGTCAGTTGGCGGTATTCCTTCGGCGTCGGTGGGCGGTCTTTGTACGGGCCTTGCCTGCGAACCGGGTCGTTGAACGCCCAGTGCTTTATGTCGCCTTGGCCGCCCTGCATGACGGCGCAGCGGACGCCGTCCCAGCTTCGAATGTAGGCCGACGTATCGGCCTTGGGAAAGTGCAGGTTCACCTCGGGCATCTTCAGCTCGGGTCGGATTCGGTCAAAACACAGTGCTTTGTCCGCTTTGGCAAAAGACAACGGGTGTGTCTGGGGCACTTCCGCGCCGTTCATATACCACTCGTCCATGCCCCAGAAGTGGGCATCCCGCAGCTTCAGGTCCAGTGCGTTGACCAGTCTTGCCACAAGGGGCAACTGCTCGGTCGGCCCGATCGGCCCGCAGATGCCGACGGGGTTGTCGGGCGTGGCCTGCTTCCATGCCGTGACATACTCAAGGGCCTCGGCGAGGTAGAAATCCTCCAGCGTGTCGTAGAAGACGACCTGGAAACCTTCCCGGCTCAGACCCGCCATGTCCTCGGCGGTGAGCCGGGCCGCGTCGTTGAGGATCTCGTCGTCCAGCGTGGTGTAGTCCCACCAGTCCGGGGCCAGGAGACTCTGTTTTCTGCCCATGATCGTTCCCCTATCTCGTGTGGACCAGATCGCCCAACTCGGCCTTGAGCAGATTGTCCTGGGGGTAGGCATGCCCCAGGTGCTGGCGGAACCCTTCGCCGAACCCGGCGCCGATGGCGGCCCCGCGTTTGCGGCCGAGCTTCTTCATCTGGTCGGTGTATTCATCGATGCCGTGATGAGCCAGCAGCCAGTTACGCTGGCTCTCGTGGCAAACGAGCATCTTCGTCTTGATGTCGATGACACTGCTGGTGTCTACGACGAAGCCCGGCGCGATCTCGGCGCCGAGCTTGTCTTTGCCCTCGACCGCATCGGTGTAGTACAGGTGCGGAATCGGTTCGAACGGCTTGGCGCCGGGCGTATCGATATTGACGATGCCGCAGCAGAAGCACGCCGACTGGGTCAGCTTGCTGGACATCTCGTGGTCGACCATATAGTCCGACGGGCTCAGTGTAAAGACGATCTTCGGCCGGACCTTTCGCACCAGCGCGATCGCCTTGAGCAGGGTGGGGCGGTCGTACATGATGAACGCGTCGTCGCATTCGAGGCAGTGATAATGCCCGCCGAGGAGGCTGACGGCCTTGGCGGCCTCGCTCTTGCGAATCCTGCTGATCTCTTCGCGGTTGTACTCGACGGTGCCGCAATCGCCCGGTGTGAACGTCGCGATGTGGACTTCCCAGCCTCGCTCGCGGAGCAGGACCAGGGTCCCGGCGCACATGAACTCGGCGTCGTCGGGATGGGCGCCGAGACTCAGGACAACTTTGTCGTTACTCATGGTTCCTCTTGTCGGGGTTTCGGGCGATTCACTTGCCCATCAGGTGGTTGACGATGAGCAGGTCCAGTTCCTCGTAGTCACGCTCGGCGATCAGTTGTTCGACGCGGCTTTCATCGAGGCTTCGCACCAGCTCGACCAGTTGCAGGAAGATCGTCCGGCTGTTGCTGAGATGTTTGGTCGCCACGTCCTGCTTTTGTGTCCGAACCGCCTTGACGTCGAGGCCGACGAACTCGCCTTTCTTGCCGTAATTGTACTTATCGAGGATGCGAACCTGGTTGAAGGCTCGACGCAGGTTGACCGACCCAAAGCTTTTGTCCTCGTCGAATTTCAGGCCGTTCTGGTCGTTCAGGTGAACCGTATAGAGCTTGTCGTATGCCAGCGCGAAGCCCATCTCGTCCGACGGGTCGAGGCCCGCCAGGATGGCGTGGGCGGTTTCGATGTTCACGCCGACGCGTTTGGCGTCCTTCGTCAGGTACCCCAGAGCCATCGCGTGGCCCGTGGTCGGGATGTAAGCCTGGTCCATCGGCTCGTTCGGTTTGGGCTCGATGGCGATCTTGATGCTCTTGTTGTACGCGAGCATGTCGTCGATCGCTTCGACGAGGCGGTCGACCGCCACTCTGCTGTCCTTGGCCTCGCGCATATAGGTCCCTTCTCGCGCCAGCCACAGCACGATCAGGTCGGTCTCGAGGGCCGCCGCGATATCAATGGCGCGACGGCTGCGTTCGCGGGCGTACTTTCGGCACTCGGGGTCGTTGGAGGTGTAGCCTCCGTCGATCGTACGCGGGTCTTCCCACAGGCGAGGCGCGACGAACTCGGCGACGAGACCTTCCTCGGCCAGCATCTTCTGCACTTCTTGGGCCTTGGCGACGATTTCCTTGGGGCCCAGCTCGTTCATGTCGGGCACGGCGTCGTCATCGTGAAACTGCACGCCCTCGAAGCCGAGCTTTCTGAAGAGCTTGAGCTTCTTGGCGAACTTGATGGTGGTCCGGACCGTCGGGCCGAACGGATCGCCCCCCTCATGGATGTTCCACGGCCCAAACGAGAATCGGTATTGTCCTGCCATTTCGTGCCTCCTTAAGGTTTCAATGGTCTGAAGTCGTCTTTGTTCCTGTTGTCCAAGGGCGCCGCAGCCGCCTCAGGTGCGGCGCCCGGGTCTCTCCTTTAGAACGGCCATCGCGTGACGCGCATAATGGCCGCGCAGGTCGCGAGCATACTCTCTCAGGATGCTTTCGCCAAGGCCGTTGTCGTCGCCGCATCGATACAGGGCTCTTGCCAGGATCAGCTCCCGCAGCGAGACCTCTCGCGTGGAGGTGTCGACGGGACTCGGCGGTATGCCCGTCATGACCTTCTTGATGTCTGTATAGGCATGTCCCGTCATGCCAGGTTTGCGGAGCAGGTCGGCGAGCGGCTTCGCAGCGGAAGGATCCCCCTGGGCCTCCAGCCCCATGGCTACGGCCCGGTGATGAGACATCGCGTGTTCGGGACCGAGTTGGGCGATCTTCTCGATAATGGGACCGAGAGCCTCTTTGCGTCCGGTCCGGCCCAAGGCGACGATCAGGCTGTCTACCGGGCTCATGCTCAGGCCATACTGCCCCATGCCCGTGTACTTCCAGCCTTCGTCCCACTCTCGTTGCCTCACCGCTTCCGCGAGCGTCGCGGCGCCTGCGTCATCGCCCATGATACCGAGGATGTGGGCGTAGGTGAGTCTGAGTTCATCGCTGGTTGCCCTGGCGTACGCCTGGCGCAGGAGGGGCAAAGCCACCTCCGGCTGGGCGTAGACGATCTCGATGCCCTCGAAATCGTCTGTTAGGGACGCGACGGCACGCTCGATCTGCTCTTTGGGCAGCGGGAACGAGTCTTCGTGGGTGAGCACGTCGGCGGGCAGATTCCCTTTCTCGACGAGATGCCGCTGGAGCGTGCGGATGTCGATGTCGCGCAGCTTCCGATTCGCCTGGACCGCCATCGCCGCGGCGACACCGGCGGCATACCCCTGGTTCTGTATGTCCGGCTGCATGCGGATCACGGGCATCACGTCGCGATGAGCGCTGACCGCCAACCCGGTCACGAGGATGCCTTCGAGGCCCTTGGGCAGCAGACAACGGTAGGGGACATAGCAGGGCACCGCCTCGCGGTCCGGCGGTTTCAGCAGGAACATCGGATGAATGGTGAAGCCGTGCGAGTCGAAATTGCTATTGGCCCGGACGATGGTGTCGGGGAAGGTCCGGCCCAGATAGGCGTCCGAAGGCGAGAGGAAGAAATCGCCGACGATCTGCCTGCGTTCGCGGCTGTCGACGATCTGCGCCAGGTCATACGCATCGTCGAATTTCTTGCGGGCGGTGAGGAACGACCGCCAGGCATCAACCGCGTCGAGGTCGTCGATGAACGTGAAGTCGGTGTTGGTGTATCGGGCGCCCGGTTCCCAGGGGGGCAGCCCCGTCCCCTGTACCGCGACATGCTCGGCGTTCGTATAGATGCAATCGGCCCCGGCGGCCGCGGCGATGGTCGCACTGCCGGTCGCGTCGATGACCGCCTTCGCCAGAACCACGCCTCGGCCTTGCGGCGTCGCAACAACGACGCCTTTGACCTGATTGCCTTCGACGAACGCGCCGCACCCAAACGCGCCATACCATATGTCGGCGCCGGCCTTCCTCAACTCTCGACGGTACCATTCGATCTTCAACTGGCTGTCCCATGCGCCGCCCTGGCCGCTGGTCCCTTCGGATGCGCCGCCCAGCTCAGCCAGGCCCAGATCGATCTCCTTGGTGAAGCCCTCACGGTAACCGTAGTAGTACTTGCCGATCAGGCCAAGCGTCCCAATGCCTCCGAGGCCATGCAGGTATTCGACGACGAGCGTCCGGGCGCCTTGCCTTGCGGCGGCGATCCCGGCCGGCGCACCCCCTGTGCCGCCCCCGACAACGACCACGTCGTAGGTTCCGAGGATCGGGATCGCACGTCCGGCGACCCGCGCCATGCCCCCATGCTGCCAGTCCTGCCGCATCCAGGCGGTGTCCTCCCGGATATCACCCTGGACCTGCGGCGCTGCTCGAAGGCCGCTTGCGACTACCTTCTCGCTCCTTGGCAGCGAGAGAGCCTCACTGGCGGCTGCCGCACCGATGCGCTCGCCCACCGCAATCAGTTCGAGGGGACGCAGGAGCTTCTCGGCAGGCGATCTCGCCACGTCCGCACATCCTCCAAGCACGAACAGCCGTTCGATCTGCTCGGGGCGGAAGACGTCGAGATTCACGCCGGCGGCGCCGGGCCACGTGCAACACTCCCGAGACTTGCCCTTCATGCGGTCCGGCGGCACGTGGAACAGAGTCTCCGAGGAATCCACCTGTTTCGGGCTCCAGGTCTTGTCCCGGGCGATCTGTTCAGCCTTGGCAAAGGATGCGAGCGAGCCGTCTTCCATGGGGATCTGGAGGATGTATTCGATGGCCTCGTAGGTCCGTCCGTCGGAGGCGTGGACCGGTGTGGGCAATCGTCGGGCCTCCATGTGCTCACCCTGTCGGAGCTCACCGCCGACCACGGTGCGCCTGAAGCTGTGCCAGCCCATCACATAGGGATCGAACTCTACGCCCGCCATTCGCGCAATCAAGGCCCGCTCCGTGGCGTCGATGACGACCTTCGCCTTCACCGCTTGCCGGCCCGAGCGATTGGCCATCACGATTCCTGCCAGCCTGCCGCTTTCGTCTCGGAGTATGTCGGTAGCATAGCAGCCATAGAGAAACTCGACGCCTGCGTTGAGCAGGGTGTCGTCGAGAACGCGCTTGACCTGCATGGGGGACGGCGGGACCCGATCCGGCGAGGAGGGCTTCGCTCCCGCAGGCTTTTCGATCAGGATCTCGCCCAGCAGAATTCGCTTGGCCGCCTGCGACTTGTTCACTCGAATCCTGACGTATCGGGCGGTGCTGTCCAGTCCTGCGGACAGCTCGACAGGCGATTCCTCGAATGAGCCCTGTCCGAGTTTGCCGTTCTTGATCATCGCGGCTCGGTTCCAGCCCTTCGCGTCCCGGCTGACCTCGATGGTGACGGTGTCGACCTCGAAGTCCCCGTTGCGCTGATAGGCCATGATCCGAACCCGCCTCAGACGCTGCTCGCTGCCCACGTCGGCGGCGATGACCACGTTGCCGTCGTATTGGACGCTCTGTGAGGAAGCGCTGTGCCATTTCCCGTCGTTCAGGACTGAAGCGGGGGTGGTGTCCGGGTGACGGGCCGAGGAGGGTACATCTGTCTCATAGGTGAAAGGAACCGCGTTTTGCATCTGCCTGGCGGACGGAGGCTCTGCGAAGAGGGCCTTGGCCATGTCGGAGCGGGGCTCCTCGCCCGGCTCCAGCCAGAGACGGTACGTTCCGCACAGGTCTTCCCCCAGATAGGGCCTCGGCGCTGCGAGGAAGACCCTGGCGCCGTTCCGAGCGGCCGCGGCTGCCGCCGCAACGCCTGCCGAGCTGCCACCGACCACGACGACGTCGACGTCATAGACGATTGGGACGCTCCGGGCCGATTCGGTGACGACACCGAGGCCGGGACCGGGGAGCGGCTGGTTCTTGCCGCTGTCGCGCGGCCGGGATGCGTCAGGAGAGCAGCTTACCGATAGCAGAAAGAGGCCCAGAAGTATCGAAGGTGCAATCTGTCGTAGGTGCGATGCCATGATCATGTCCTCGAAATTCATGCTGTGACTGAGCGATTGAAACCCCATTATGCCTGGATGGGGCTCGTTTTCAACTGGAATCCGACAGGTGGCGGCGTGCAGGACATCCAAGTTGCTGATCGGGGCGACGGCGCGGAAAAACACAGAAAGGGTGTAACAAGAAGCGCCCCACAAACGTCAGAAGTAGGGAGACAAGCGAGCGTGAGGTTCGCCTGAGGGCATTTTGATGCGAATCCAGTTGCAGTGCAGGAGCGCTTGGGTTAGAATATTCGGAGTCATTGAGCGGAGGCGGATACACCTCCATGTCGGCCTGGTGAGATAGTGCGAAGAGTTGAGCGAGGGAAAGGTCAAGCCATGAGACGTCTGATAGCCGAAAGTCTTGTCGTAGTTGCTTTGGCAAGTTGCCCGGCCGCTGCCAGAATTCGGAACGTGCCCAGCGAGTTTCCATCGATCCAGCAGGCGATCGACGCCAGCACCGACGGCGACACCGTGGTCGTCGCTCCCGGCCTCTACTTCGAGAGGATCAACTTCAACGGCAGGAACATCGTCGTGACCAGCACGGACCCGAACGATTCGAGGATCGTCGGGTACACGATCCTCAACGGCGACGGAGAGGGCAGCGTCGTGACGTTTGAGAATCGTGAGACCAATGCCGCGGTCCTGACCGGCTTCACGATCACCGGCGGGACCGGTACACAGATGTACTCTTACAGTAACATCTACTACTCGTACAGCTACACCTATGGTGCAGGCATCCTATGCATGGGGGCTTCACCGACCATCACGCGCAACGTGATCACCAACAATGTCGCCCCCTACTCCCGAGTCGAGACGGACACCATGTACCTATATGAGTGGTCTGACGGAGGCGGGATTTACTGCTCGGGCTCGGCCATCATCAGCCACAACGTGATCTACAACAACTCGGCCGAGAGCGGTGGTGGAATCTATGCCGGCGGATATGCTACGGTCACCAACAATCTCATCTATAACAATACCTCGGCTTTGGGCGGGGGCGTCTACATCTACGCCGGCTCACTCGTGAATAACACGATCGTGGGCAACAATACCGATCTGGAACCGGAATCCGGTCGCGGCGGCAACGTGTGCGCGTCGTTCCAGTATGACTACGCGCTCTTGACGGTAGCGAACAACCTCATCTGCAACGCCAAGAGCGGAGGGGGGCTGTACTGGACTCGTGCCAGCCGCGATGCGATTCGGTTCAACAATGTCTGGGGCAATACGCCGGGCAACTACGTCACGCAAGACCTTCGCACATACGAATATATCTGGGGGCAAGAGGCCGACTGGACCGGACGCCACGGCAATATCAGCCAGGACCCCGTGTTTCTGACATCGTGGAGCAAGCGGTATCATCTGGATCCAAGCTCTCCCTGTGTCAGCGCGGGAGACCCCAATTTTGTGCCGCGCCCGGGTGAGACGGACATCGACGGTGATCCTCGTGTATACGCCCTGCGTGTCGACATGGGCGCCGACGAGCACGTCGGCTACGTCAAGCCACTGGCCGACGCCGGTGACGATCACCACATCCTTACACCCGAGCCGGTTACCCTGGATGGAACGGGCAGCTACTTCTCCGATCCCGCCGGACCGGCGAGCTTCCAGTGGACCCAGACACTGGGGGCGGAAGTGGAACTCGATGATGCGACGGCGGGCCGCCCGGTCTTCACGCCGCCGGCCGAGGGGTGGTATAAGTTCGACCTGGTGGTCGCCGATGGGCAGTACGCCAGCGCGCCGGACACGGTGCTCGTGGTGGTTGGCAACGAGCGTCCGGTGGCCGACGCGGGGGCGAACAGCTTGTGGGAGGCTCCCGGAGGAGCCATGCTCGACGGCTCCAGGTCCACCGATGCCGATCCGCCGGATGAGCTGGTCTGCACGTGGAAGCAGCTTGATGGCCCACCGGTCGAACTGCTGGAGCGCGATTCCGCAACGCCCTATTTTCTGTGTCAAGAGGCCGGCATCTATACATTCGAGTTGACCGTCCACGACGGCTTCGTCGACAGCGAACCGGACGTGGTCAAGATTGAGGCGGCGCCGTTCACGCGGAGTGCAGAACCATTCGCGGTCACGCAGGATGCGGACGGCTACTTCTTCTATCCTGCTGTCTCCGGCACCAGCGTAGCGTACGTCGGATTTGAGGACTATGATCCCTCCAGTTGGCAGGTTTTCTGTGCGGACACCCAGACCGGAGTGTTCCGGACGTTCGACACGGGGACGGTGAACACCAAACCCAAGATCGACGGAAGCCTCGTCGTCTGGACCAGTGGCTCCGGTTCCTACTACAATCCGATGTGTACGAGCGTCTACCTTGCCGATATGGTCACCGGCGAGAGCGTCGTGCTGCGGCGGGCCACGCAGACGGAATCCTACGGCTATCCGGTCGTGTCGGGCAGCCAGGTGGTCTGGCTCCGACATCGCAACGTAGACACCTCGAACGCGACGCGATACCTGGAGGCGACCTACGACATCTGTGGAGCGGACGTGACGGATCTCGCCCATCCGGTCTACTTCACCATTGCCGAGGAGGTCGGGCCGGGCGTGCCGTACCCCTTCGATAATTACACGGAGGCCCACGAGGGATTCGTTGACATCTGCGGTGATATTGTCGTCTGGGAAGCCAATGGGGACATCTACGGGGCCGACATTTCGGATTTGGACAATATCCGGCTCTTCCCGATCTGTACGGAAGCCGAGCGGCAGTACGATCCCGCCGTCTCAGGGAATCTGGTCGTGTGGACGGACGAACGCAACGACATCGGCGACATCTACGGCGCCGACATCTCGGACCCGAACCAAGTTCGTGAATTCGAGGTCGCGGTCGAGGGAGGCTGGCAGTTGCAGGCGGACGTCGACGGTTCGACGATCGTCTACTCGTCCGGAGACACCTGGAG
>CAZNSM010000113.1:0-16447 GCA_964575615.1 uncultured Pirellulales bacterium
AACGGAGAGGGCGGGATTCGAACCCGCGGTAGGGACAAGCCCTACACAGCCTTTCCAAGGCTGCTCGATCAGCCGCTCCGACACCTCTCCGGCAGCAGCAGTCTGATTCTACGGAAAACCGGCCCAAAGACAAGCCCAAATGCCAAAAACCTGGTCACAACGGCGTTTGCAGATTCCCGGGGCATTGACCTTTCCCGGACACCGAGATGCCTGGGTGGCCGCCTCAAGCCCGCAGGGCTTGGGGATGGCTGAAAGCGCCGCTGCCTCCTGATTCGTAAGCGGCACCCGTCCTCGCCATCCCCAAGGCTACGCCTTGAGGCTGCCACACGCCTGAGACGATGCTTTTCACGCATGCGATGACAGACGTTCTCGTGCCCGGCGGTGGACTTTTTCGGGCAATCTTCGCAGAATGATGAACCACCCGGTCCGCCGCCGGGACTGGATATGTGAACATGCGTGATGCAACCGGACAACTCGTCGACGAGCTGCTGGTGATGGAGGCCCAGAGCGGCAACGCCAGGGCCTTTGAGGCGCTGGTCAGTCGCTGGCAGAAGCGGCTCTGGCAATACGCCCGCCGGTTGACGGGCAGTTCCGACGCCGCGTGGGACGTTACGCAGGAAAGCTGGCTGGGCGTGGTGCGCGGGATTCGCAAGCTGAACGACCCGGCCCGGCTGCGACCCTGGCTCTATCGCATCGTGACGAACAAAGCCAACGACTGGATCCGGGCCGCGGCCGAGGCTCGGACGCCGCCTGCTGCAGTTCACACCACACCGGCGGATGGGCCGACGGACGCGGATGTCTCGGCCGATCTGGAGGGCATCCTGCGCCAGTTGCCGGCCCGCAGCCGGGTGGTGCTGACACTGTACTATCTCGAGGGGCTCGGCCTGTCGGAGGTCGCCGGCGTGCTGAATGTCCCGGCCGGGACCGTCAAGTCGCGCCTGTATCACGCCAGAAACGAGTTCAAGGAGATTTGGAAACAATCCGCAGGATAGCCTGCAAGGAGATCCATTATGAACGACGAACAGATCAGGAAGATCATCGACGGACCGCAGGACTACGAAGACTCGAAGGAAGACAGCCTGTGCTCGATGCTCAGCGACTTCTACAGCCGCAAGATGCTCTCGACGGCGATCCTCGTCTGGTTCTGGGGGATTGTCTTCTGTGCAGGAGCCGGTGTCTGTGCGTACAAATTCTTCGGTGCCGAGCAGACCAGGGACCAGATCATGTACGCGGCCGTCTTCGTCTGCCTCGTACATTTCCTCGGCCTGATGAAGGTCTTCGCCTGGCAGATGATCGCACGAAACAGCGTCAAACGCGAGGTCAAGCGTCTCGAACTGCGCATCGCGGAATTGTCCGCGTCGCTGACGGCCAGCCGTTCGTAGGGGCGAATAACGATTCGCCCCCACGCTTCTAACCCGGCTTGCGCAGGACGGCGGGTTTGACCGTCCAGGCCTGGAGCTTGGCGACCTCCATCATGTGCGGGGCGCGGAAGCCTTCGGGGAAGACCACCCATCCCCACAGGCCGGGCGAATCGTCGGCGACGTACTTCCTGGCTGCCAGCTCGCCGGGGCGCAGAGGAACATCGCCCGGCAGGCCGCCGGCCGCCACCACCTCCGCCAGCGTCACGGCGAAGTCTTCGGGACGCACCGGATCGCCCGCCACCCAGATCACAGAGGGCATTTGCCCGGTTTGTTGCACGATATCGAGCAGTTCCTTGGCCGCCTCGCGGATCGCCTCCGGGGAATACGTGCCCTCGGTAACGAATCGCTGCGGTGCCGAGGCCGGACCGTAGGCGAATTCCAGTGTGATGTCGCCTGCTGTGGAATCGCTATCGGCCTTGGCGACCGTCTGGGCCAGGGCCAGCAGACCTTCGCCTGCCGAGGCGATCTTCCCATCGAGATCGACATAGGAAAGCTCTTTGCGGAAGGCCTCCGCGATCATCTGAACATCGCGTCGCGTCAGCGGGCGGGAGTAGACCCGGTCGGGATACAGCGACGGGATCTGCCGCGCGGTCACGAGGCGCGTCTCGGGGTGCCGGACGATGTGGTCGAGGAACGCCTCGAATGCGTCGAAGGCCTGCTCCTGCTCCTGCGGCGATTTCATGGGCGGCCGCTTCCACTGCGAGCGGGGCGGATTGGCGCCGCGGGCGAAATTGACGCCGTCCCAGAACTGCGTATGGACGAACTCGCACGGGTGGTAGTAGATGCTGATGATGCCGCCGCCTTCGCCGAGCAGCTTCTTCTGGACGCGGTCGAACTTCTCGCAGGCCTGCCTGACCTCCTGGTCGGTCCAGCCGGTTCGTATGACGGCGTCGCCGAGCCTCAGGATGTTCAGGAGGCCGCAATACCAGAACGGCCGGTTGTCCACGTTGACGTGGGAGGTCTCGTCGAGGTAGAGCGGGATGTCGAATGCACGCAGGGCCGCGTAGCTCTGCGGCGTCCACGACCCTCCCGGCTGCCCATAGCAGGAGGCGTTGACGCCGAAGACCTTCCGCAGCGTGCGCAGCCCGGCCCCCTCGCGCCGGGTGAACTCCGAGACCCCTTCCTGCCAGGTCAGGTCCCGGCAGTATTCCGACGGCGTCGGGTGCACGCTGTGGTACGTGGAATGATAGGCGATGTCGTTCTTCGCCAGCGCCGCGATCACGTCGTCCCGGCCTCGCTCCTCCAGGACCCGGGCCTTCTCGCCGACGATCTTGAACGTGGCCTGGACGTTGCGGGCCGTGAACATCTCTGCCAGCCGCATCGCCGCGTCGTCGGCCTCGGGCAGGATGAAGTCCTCCGTGTCGAACCAGAAGGTCACGTACACGGGCAACGCCGCCGCCAGCGGACCGGCCGACAAAGCAAGAAACGTCAACGACAGCACCACTACGCGCGACCAGAACCACCTCATTTTCCATCTCCTTGAGTCAAATGCTCGGTCAATAAGCCAAAGGCTAAACGCTCAAAGTGCCTGCCCCGTCAGACCTCCTGGGGGTACATGAATTCCGGGATGCGACGAACCTTGCGTTCCGCGTCGAGGCAGGCCAGAACGCTCGAACCCTCCGTCAGCAGCAGGCCGCTGTCGCGCCGCAGGAGCCGGTAGGTGTGCTCGACCTTGACGGCCGCAACGCGCGAACAAGTCGTCTCCAGCAGCAGGGGCTCGTCGTAGAACACGGGCCGGCGGTATTTTATGCGCAGTTCGGCCACGACGAAGTAGATTCCGGCCTCTTCCAGGTCCCGGTAGGCGACCCCGTTGGCGCGGAGCAGTTCGGTCCGTCCCATCTCGAACCAGATGGGAAAGACGCTGTGGTGGACCACGCCGCCGCGGTCGGTCTCCGCGTAGCGGGGCACGATGGGGATCGTGTGAGTCGACAGGGCCATATGCCTGGGCATTTCCTTTTCCATCGCCGCATAGGATACCACGAAAGCGGGTCCGTTCAAGCGGCTGCCACCCAAACGCTTCTATGGCCAAGGAATGCCGACGCCGTGAAATCTGTACAGAAACGACGAAAATTCCGGCGAAATTTCTCTTTACCGGATGCGCGACAAAGGGTATATTCTCAGTAGTGAAGTAGCAGGATGTGCCCTCAAGCCCCTGCGTGTTATCTCGCTTTTCCTCTCCCTCCGCCGCGCAGGGGCTTCTTTCCATCTCGTGCATTTGCGGTGCTGCGCGCTGGCGGAACCACTCTTCAGGGTTGCATCCACCGGCGTTCGATCTGTTCCAGCGTCTTGCCCTTGGTCTCGGGCACGAAGGCGCGGACGAACAGGAACAGCACGATGCAGAAGGCGCCGTAGAGCCAGAAGGGGAAACCCCGATGGAAGGTGGCGACCAGCCAGGGGTTCTGGTCCATGATCGGGAAGGTTTGCGAGACGAGGTAGTTGGCGATCCAGAGGCAGACCGTGGCGACGGCCATGGCCCGGCCGCGAATCCGGGTAGGGAAGATCTCCGAAAGGATCACCCACGTGACCGGCCCGACGCTCAGGGCGAAGCAGGCGATGTAGCCGAGGATGAACAGCAGCATCCAAAGGCCGGTCGCCTGCCGGTAGGCGGCCAGGCCCATCGCGATCAGACACAGGCCCATCCCCGCCGAGCCGATCAGCATCAGCGGTTTGCGACCCAGTTTATCCACGGTCCAGATGGCGATCACGGTGAACGTCAGGTTCACCACGCCGACGACGACCGTTTGCAGCAGGGCCGCATCGGTCTGCGAGCCCATCTTCTTGAAAATCTCGGTCCCGAAGTACAGAAAGACGTTGATTCCCGTGACCTGCTGGAGCACCGCCAGGACGACCCCGATCACGAGAATGATTCTCATGCCCGGCTGGAGGAGTTGTCTGAGGGAACCGCTCTCATGCCTCAGGGTTTCCTTGATTTCCGCCAGTTCCGCCTGAGCATAGGCCGCGCCGTCCACCCGGCCGAGGATGTGCAAGGCTTCGGCGGTCCGGCCCTGCTTGGTGAGCCATCGCGGGCTTTCCGGGACCACCAGCGACAGAATCAGCAGTCCGAGGGCCGGCAGCGACTCGGAGCCGAACATCCACCGCCAGCCGAGCCGCTCGTTCCACGCGGCGTCGCCCTGGAGAGCGATGAAGTAGTTCACGAAGTAGACGACCAGAAATCCGCTGACGATGGCGAACTGGTTGATGGACACCATCCGTCCGCGCATGCGGGCCGGACTGATCTCCGCGATGTACATCGGCGAAATCATCGAGGCCGCCCCGACGCCGAGGCCGCCGAGGATGCGGTAGAGGATGAACGCCGTGAGCGTGCGCGGGATGGCCGTTCCGACCGCGGAGACGAAGAAGAAGACGGCCGAGACGACCAGGGCCTTCTTACGCCCGAAGCGGTCGCTGAAGGGCCCCGCGCCGATCGCGCCAAGCGCGCAGCCCAGCAACGCGCAGCCCATGGCCCAGCCCTGCTGGACATCGTTGAGGCCGAAGTGCGCGGTCAGCGGTCCAATCGCCCCGTTGATGACTCCCGTGTCGTAGCCGAACAGCAGCCCGCCCAGAGCGGCGACGACGCAGACCAGGAAGACGTAGGATGTGCTGCCCGTTTGCGGGATGGCCGGGTCAAGGTCTTGGCTCATGAGTTGGAAGGCTCCCGTTCCGTCAGGGTTGGCAGTGGTCCATCGCGTTGGTCAGCGCCCAGGCGATGAACATGGCGTGGTCGTTGTTCTTGTAGCTGCCGTCGGCGTTCATGTATCGCCGGCGGGCGCGCTCCATCGATTCGACAGCCGGGCAGGCCCTGTCGCCCAGAAGTTGCAGCGTTCGCGCCGCGTGGAGGACGACCGTTTCTCTTGGATCGTTCAGACCCGCCGTCAGAACAGCCAGCCCCTGCTCGCGCCGGCCGAACCGGCACAGAACACCGGCGGCGACAAAACGCACGTTCGGGCTCGGATCGTCCAGCGCCTCTTCGAGGGCATCGAGCGCCGGCGCCGCATCCAGGCCGAGCGCGTCAAGCCCGACGGCGGCCCAGTACCGCACGACGCTGTCGCTGTCGGTCAGGTTCTGACGCAGAGCGGGCATCGCCTGCGGCCCAGCGCCGACGCGCATCGCGGCCGCCAGGATGCGATCCTGCGGATACGCGCCGGGAGCGCGGGCCATCTCATACGGCGTCGAGCCCGTCGCTCGGATGTGCATCTCGGCCTCGGGCAGCAGCCCCACGTCCTTCGTTCGCAGCATCCAGTCGCGCAGCTCCCGGCGCAGGCGATTCAGCGCGTCGCGATGCGCGGGCGCGTCGACGAGATTCTGCGTTTCGTGCGGGTCGGCCTGCGTGTCGTACAACTCTTCGACCGGCTTGATCGGCTCCCACAGGGGCCTTTGGGCTCCGGACAGCGAGCCTGAAGCCGCCACGCGTCGCAGCTCTTGCATGATTTCCGCCTGGTCGCAGTATGTGCTGGGCTGGATGTAGGGCAGGTGCGGCATGAAGTGGCGGATGTACTTGTACCGCTTGTCGCGAACGCACCGCGACATCTCGTACGCCTCGTCGACCCGACTGGATGCGCCGTAGATATACTCACGCGGCGGTGGGATTTGCGGTCCGAGAAACGGACGGCCCTGCATGTGGTCCGGGACGGGCACGCCCGCCAGCATCAGCACCGTCGGCGGAAGATCGATGGTGCTCACCAGCCGATCAATCCGGCCGCCGGGCGACGCCGGGGCCAGCGAGCGATAGCGCGCGGGAACGCGCACGATCAGCGGCACGTGCAGTCCCGAATCGTAGAGCGTGCGCTTGAAGCGAGGCAGTCCCAGGCCGTGATCGGCGAAGAAGAACACGATGGTCTCGTCGGCCAGGCCGTCGGCGTCGAGTTGCGCGAGCAGGTTGCCGACCTGTTTGTCCATAAACGTGATGAGGTCGTAGTAGCGGGCCCAGATGTTCCGCACCATCGGCGTATCGGGGTAGTAGGGCGGCAGGACCAGCGTCTGGGCGTCGTGCCGTTCCTCGGGCGCGAGCTTGGAGCGGTACTTGGCGAAGAACTCGTCGTCGGAGCCGTTGATCTGGCTCTGGTGGGTACAGACGAAGTTGAAGACGCTGAAGAAGGGCTGTCCCGGCCGGCGGTTGCGCCAATGTGCGGCGCCGCTCGACTCGTCCCAGATCGTGGCGTCCTTGAAGTTGTAGTCTTCCTTCTCATTGTTCGAGCAGTAGTAGCCCGCGCCCCGCAGCAGCTTCGGGAAGGGCCGGATCGACGCCGGCGGCGGCACCGTGGAACGCAGGTGCTGGCTGCCGAGCGAGGTCGCGTAGACCCCCGTGATCAGGCACGACCGGACGGGACTGCAAACGGGGGCCGTGACAAACGCCTGCGTGTAGATCGCCCCTTCGCTCGCCAGCTTGTCGAGGTTGGGCGTCAGCGCGTGTGGGTCGCCATAGCAGCCCAGATAAGGGCTGGTGTCCTCGCAGGTGATCCAGAGGATGTTGGGTTTCACTTGGGGCGTTTCGGCAACGCCGCTGGTGGATCGCTCGGATGGGGCGCATCCCGACAGCGCCGCTCCTGCGGCGCACAAGCCGGCCGTTCGCAGGAAATCCCGGCGCGTCTGGATTCGATCCTTCATGATACCATCCTCATCTATTTGGCCACGACGGTCAGATCTCGAACGCTGCGGACCGGTTCCTGTCCGGCAACCGCCAGATCGGCTATCACGAGGTACAGGCCGGGATCGAAGGGAACGGCTTGCGTGAACGAAAGGCGCTTCTGGCCCAGCGCGTCGACCTTGCACGGCTTCTCCTGGCGGGCGATGAGCGCATCGCCTTTGTGGATCAGCAGCCGCACGTTGCCTTCCCGCTCCAGGGCCAGATCGTTGGTTATGACGATCTCGAATTCGTGCTTTTCTCCGGCGGGCAGGTCCTGGCCCCAGTAGTCGAGCATGATCCCCACCGGCGCGAATGCGTCGCGCACGTATCGCTCGAAGTTGGGCTCGAACGTGAGCTTCTCCAGATCGATGAAGTGGTCGCTGGTCGCGCCGCCCTCGGGCCGGGGTTTGTCGCCCGCGCGGGAGTAGCCCAGCCCGCAGAAGTGCAGCACGCTCGCACATTCCCGGCCGCTGCGCCAGAACTCGGTCAATGCCGCCAGGTATTTTGCGTAGAGCACCCGTCGCTGCTGTGTCGTCGAGTTCGGACCCAGCAGTTTCTCGTATACGTTCGCGGTCAGACACGTGGGCGTGCCGTCGCGATTGAGCCACAACCAGGCGTATTCGTTGATGAGGATCGGCACCTTGAGCTTTCGTTGAGCCTGCTGCAAGGACGGGATCGGCGAGATGTTGACGATGTCCGCGAGCCCTTTGAACTTCGCATTGCCCCAGTCGGCGTTGTACATGCTGATGAACAGATACGGATGGGCTTCGACACAGTCGGTCAGGCTCTGGGGCTCGGCCCAGCCGTTCTCCCACGGCCGGTTCGAGAGGTCCAGGTGACGCACCGCCTGGAGGGCCTTGCCCGTCTCGGGGGTGTTGCTCTCGTTCTGCGCGTCCCAGATCACCACGCACGGATGGTTCCAACGCTCGCGCATCCACTCGGTGTATTCGGGGATGATCTTCTCTGCGGTCGGCTTCTCGGGGGCCTCGCCCAGCAGCCAGATCGGGAACTCATCCTGGATGAGAAAGCCCACTTCGTCGGCGATGTCGTACAACAACTCCGGCGGGAAGCCGATGCAGTAGCGGATGCTGTTCCAGTGCATGCCTTTGAACTTCTGGTGCAGCCGGCGCACCCACTCGGCGCGCCAGGGCCGGTCCCCCCGTTCGGCGTCCTCGAAGAACCGGTACGCGCAGACGTTCGTGCCCCGCATGTAGTAAGGTTTGCCGTTCAGCATCGCCCGGCCGCTCTCGCGGTCGAACGCAAACGACCGCATCCCGAAGCGAGTGCGGACCCGGTCCGTGCCGAGGTCCACTTCGATCTCGTAGAGAAACGGGTCCTCCGGCGACCATAGGCGGCAGTCGGTCAGGTGGAAATCGTCATCGATGGGGAACTGGGCGTCGTCGCCGACTTCGGACAATCGCATTCTCCTGGCGAGGACGCCCCGGCTGCTGGCGGCCTCGCGAATCCGGAACCTTACGTCCACCTGATCCCGCCGCGTGGGATTGAGGAGTGTCCCAACGAATCGGACCGTCTGCCGGGCGACGTCGGGCACAACCTGGAAGCTCTCAATGTACGGCGCCCCGGTCAGGATCAGCTCGACCGAATCGTAGATGCCGGGAATGTAGAGGTACTTCTCGAAATCCCAGCCGCTGGGGACATCCGTCGGCCGCGATTCGCGGTCGGCGCCGACGCGGACGATCAGCTCGTTGGCTTGCCCGCCGCCTTTGAGATAGGGTTTGACGTCCATCAATGCCGGTGTGAAGCACGGCAGATGCTCGCCGACGAGCTGCCCGTTGAGCCAGACCTTCGTGCCGTACCGCGCCTTGTGGATCTTCAGCAGTGCGACATCGGGAATCTGCCCCTCGACGGCGAACGTCCGTCGGTACCAGAACGCCTGACGCCGCTCGCTTTTCTTGCCCACCTCGGCAAAGGCCGGCTCGGCCATGTCGATCAGCCCCGGCACGGGCGCCGTATGCTCGAACCGCGCCGGCATCGAGTCCATCGACCCTTCCGCCACCTGCCAGGTCCCGTTCAGATCGATGATCCTTCTGTTCGTAGTGACGCCGTCAGGCGTTGTGTCGCGGGCATCCTGCCCGCGTTCCGAGGGCGAGACGCCCTCGCCACGTAGCTGCAATGTCCCTTCGGCAAGCTCAGGGAAAGCTCTTATGGGCGCACTACAAGCAATCGTCCCCACTACCGCAATCAGTGCGAGTACAGTCCTCATGGCCAGCTCCTGCATCCATACGATTCCGTCACCTGCTACACGCGCCATCCTACCATGTTCCCATTCCATGAGACAGCCAGGAGTTCCTATCGATTGTCGCTCTCATCCAGCTTCGGGATGATCTCCAGTTGCCGCTGGTCGGAGCGGCGCCCCAGGTCCTGCGCCTGTTTCCTGCTCTTGCCCAGGGCCACCAGCAGGATGGCCGAGAGAACGGCGATGATCGCGATGACCACCAGCAGTTCGATCAGCGAGAAAGCACGCCGTCGCTTCATCGCTCCGTCTCCTTTTGCCGTCAGCGCAGGCCTTCTTCATGCTGCTGGAGTTCGGCGGTGCTGAGATACCAGGGCGCCCGCGCGGACCACCAGATGCCGCACTGCGGTTTGACGCCGGGGTCGGAGTCGAGAGAGCCGGCCGGGATGATGACTCCGTCGCCCGCGCGGGTGGCGTGGGGCAGCGGCGAGCCGCACGTGGCGCAGAAGCACTTGGCGAAGCGTTTCGCTTCGGGCAGGTCGTATCGCCTCACCTGCTCCTGGCCGCGGGTCCACCGAAACTGATCGGGCCTGACGAAGAGGTTGGACGCGTGGGCCGAACCGGTCGCCTTCCGGCAGCGCGGACAATGGCAGTAGCAGAACTGCACCACCGGATCGTCAAACTCGTACGCCACCGCGCCGCACAGACAGCTTCCTGCATGCGTTCCCAACGTACTTGCTCCTTGCAGAGTGTCCATGTCGAGTCACACTGCTGACCACCGTCCATCTGGACCACAGGGACGTGGCTGTCGCTGATTCTCCCTGAAGGCCACTTCCTTGCGGCAGCGTCGCAGATTACCCTGGCAATCCGCGGACGCGAATTCGATCGTCGGTGACGACGGAGAAATGGGCGGCCCAATCCACGCGTTGCGCAAGGACGTTCAGAATTCGCTCGTTGTCCACATCCGGGGCCCTCCCCGACAGGCGAAACAGGATAACGCCCGACGTGGCGGGCAATCCCCATCGAAAGGCCAAGGCGCCGAAGTCCTTGTCATGAGTGATGATCAGCCGGCTTTCCTCCGCCGCACGCTGCAAAACGGCGCGATCCGGCGCCGACCGCATGGATTCCTTGACGGAGAGGACATCATGGCCACGCTCGCGCAGCTCATGGATGACGGTTGCACTGACGTTCTCATCGGCAACGATACGCATGTCCCACCATCAGGTCGGAAGCGGATAGACCTTCTCTTCCTTGATCAGCTCGCCGGCATACGCCAGACAGGCGCGGACGTCTTCCGAGGTCAGGTGATCGTACTCCTTCAGGATCTGCTCGGTCGTCCAGCCGCGAGTCAACAACTCGATGATGAACTCCACAGAGATGCGGGTTCCTCTGATTATCGGCTTGCCCGTCAGGACCTTCGGGTCAACAGTAATACGTTCGCGCCAATCCATAGGACCTTCCCGTCTTCTCACCTACGTAGCCTGTCTCCGTAATGCGCCTTGCTGCATGATAGCGGACATACCTCCGCACCACAACGATTTGTTCCTCCCCGGCGTCAGTCCACGATCTCCAGATCCGCCAGGTAGATCGCAGTGATGGGTTTGCCGGTCGCGTCTTTCTCGTGCGAGGAGTACCAGGACACCAGCGCACGGTTCAGGCCGGTCTCGACGAAGCCGGGGTAGGAGTTGTCGCCGGCGCTGGGAAGCTCGGCGAATTCGTGCAACCGGTCGTTCACGAGCCAACACAGCGAGGTCACAGGTCCCTTGTCCCCGATCGTCTTGCGCCCGCCGACCACGTAGCGCCCGGCCCAGCGCGTCAGCAGCGGTCCGCCGATGTAGCGATCGAGTTCCTTGCGTTCCCACTGTGTGTAAGGCTTCTTGGACCTCAGCAGTTGGGCATTGGCCCGGCCTCTTCGCCCGATGGCGATGATGCCGCCGTCGGCCTCGAACTGGAACGCGGTCTCGTCGCCGTCGATTTCCTGGAACAGGGCGCGGGTCCGCCAGATCAGGCCGTCGTCGCTTTCGAGCATCGCCGATTCGACCATCGAGCCTTCCCCTTTCGGTCCGACCGCAAAGTTCTTCTTTCGCCGGCCGCAGAGATAGGCTTTCCCGTCGAAGGCGTTGGCCCGCCAGATGTAGTGGCCGAACGTCCCTTCGAGCAGGATGGGACTGTGCCACTCGGCGCCGTCTTTGGACCATGCGGCGTACCCGAGGTGCTGGTTCAGGTCGTAGTCCTGCGGCTTCGGAGACGTCTGGCCGCAGTACCAGGTGCCGGTGTAGGCGAACAGCGTGTCCTTCAAGACCAGGAAATGCGGGTCGCGCGTGTCTCGCTTATCGACGCTGAAGCGGTGCACCTGCTTCCACTGCTTCGCATCGGTGCTGGCAAGGATGAGGATCGACGCCGAAGGGTGTACCATGTGGCCGTCCGGGCAACTGCGGAACGTCAGGTAGAACCTGTCCCGAAAGCGAACGAGGTCCGTGAACGCGTTGTGCTCGCCGTTGTGAAACACGCGTCGAATGTTGGTGACTCTCACCTGGGGCGGTTCTCCCGCCGTCGACGGCGCCGCCGGAGAAAGCAGCAACGCCGCCATCGCAACGCCCAGCGCGATGATGAACGTCGTTCGTTTCATGGCTCGATGTCCTCTGCAATGATCAGACGCTTCGCATGGGTCCTATCCGTCCTCTCGGTCCCGTAGGACCCATGAGACCAATAGGACATATGCTCTCACGAGCACACTACAAACCGGGCGAGGCATGCCTCGCCCCTACGAGCATACTGCATACGCTCTTTATCACCGACGATCCGCTCAAGACGGACGGCTTTCCGGGAAGGACGGCAGGCTCTCGTCGATGTAGGCCCAGGGTATGGCGCGTTTGGTCCAGGTCTGGCAGCTCGGTTTGACACGCTGGGGCTCATCGAGACTGCCCGCTTTGAGGAAGACCAGATCGGGACATTTCTCGGCTCGGGTGAACAGCGGCGAGCCACACTCGGGACAGAACTGCCGCGTGATCTTCCGGCCGCTGTCGGCGATGGTGGTATAGCCTTTGACCTGGCCCGAGAGGATGCGCAGGTCCGCCGCCCGGACGAGGACGCCCACGGTGTAAGGCCCGCCCGTCGCTCGCTTGCAGTCGTCGCAGTGGCAGTAGCTGGCATTTCCCGGGTCGCCCGTGCATTCATACCGCACCGCGCCGCACAGGCAACCGCCCCGCAGAATCATTTCCATGTGCAATTCCTGTCGCCCAGAGATTCCTGCGCGAGATCGACAGCGATCGATCCGCATCATCTTCCTGGCGCTATCATAGGGGTACGTGGCTGCCGGGCGAAGCATGCTTCGCCCCTACGAGCGTACTGCAAGTCCCACCGCTTGTCTTCGCGCCATCCATGCCGGACACCTTCAAGTCGTTACAGAGTCCAGCCGTCCCGGTAGTCCCGGTGCAGGTATCGGTTGGCCGCTTCGTCGTTGGTGATCTTCAGGTTGGGACCGTCCCAGTCGAGCGCCTTGCCCGTGCGTATGGCGATATTGCCCAGAAGCGCGGTCTCCGTCAGCAGACCGCTGTGGTTCACAAAATCCGAACCCGCCGGCGTCCCGCCTCGACACGCATCGATCCACTCACGGTACTGTCCCGGCGAACGGGGCAGCACCCGCGGGGGCTTGCCGTAGGCCTTGCGCCGCGATTCGGGGATCAGCAGGTAGTCCATCATCGTGCCTTTGTCTCCCACGTAGATCGGTGACGTCAAGGGGCGTCCCGGCTCCAGGGCTTCGGGCCGAGGCGGGTCATAGCCCTCATCATGCCAGACCAGGGTCACCGGCGGCATCCCGTCGCGCGAGCCGAATGTATAGGTCATCCTGAAACGGCGCGGGTAGACCTCCGGGCCGGTCTCCGCGCACTCGGCGACGACGCGGTCCGGATAGCGGAGCTTGAGCGCCTTGAACACGGTCGAGAGGATATGGCAGCCCATGTCCCCCAGCGGGCCGGTGCCGAAGTCCCACCAGTCCCGCCATCGCCAGGGATGGTAGGCCGGGTGATACGGGCGCACCGGGGCCGGACCCAGCCAGCGATCCCAATCCAGTCCCTCGGGTACCGGCGGTTGGTCCGGAGGACGACTGCCCCCCCATGCCGGCGGATCCCAGAAGCAGGGACCCCGATTGACGTGCACCTCGCGCACGGCGCCGATCGCGCCGTCGAGGATGATCTCCTGGGTCAAACGCGCGTTCTCGGACGCCTGTCCCTGGTTGCCCAGTTGGGTGGCCACCTTGGCCCGACGCGCCGCCTCGGTCACGGCCCGCGCCTCGTGAACCGTGTAAGCGAGCGGCTTTTCGCAGTACACGTGCTTGCCCCGTTTCAAGGCCGCCATGACGATCACCGCGTGGGCGTGGTCCGGCGTGGCGACCATCACCCCGTCCACGTCTTCCGTTTCCAGCAGTTCGCGGTAGTCCGCGTAGGCGGTGCAGCCGCGAAACGTGCTCTGCCCCCGCTGCTCGGCGTAGTGTTTGTTCACCAGACGCCGGGCCGGCTCTCGCCCGCCCAGTTTCTGCTCCTTACCCTCCATCCAATCCCAGGAAATGTACCCCGGCCCTTCGCGATTGACATCGCACACGGATGTGACCTGTACATCCTCCATCTGCAGGAAGTTGAACAGGTTCACGTGGCCTTGGCCGCCCAGCCCGATCAACCCCAGGCTGATCTTGTCGCTGGGGGCCGTATGGCCCTGTCCCCCGAGGACGTGGCGGGGCACCACGGAAAAGGCCACACCCGCCGCGACGCCCCCGAGCAGGGCGCGGCGCGAGACCTTGTGACTGCGGTTGTCGATGCGATTGCCGCTATGCTGTCTCTTTGCGTTCATGCTGAAATTCTCCGTACTGTACCGTCCAGTCGTCACCCAATGGACCACCGGCTGCATTCTACCAGAGATACACATACCCCGGCAGGAGGCATCCATCAAGACCGTTTCCAGACCCGACCGCAATTCCGGGACCGCCTCGTCGATCTCTATCGTAAGGGCGAATAATCATTCGCCCCTACGCCATGTCCCGTTGAATAGGGCGAAGCATGCTTCGCCCGGCCGCCTTCGAAACGCATCCAGTCCCCGAAAGACTGCCCGGCCGCTCTAATTCCTTGGGTGGCAGGGGTTTAGCAGATGTGCAACAAGGCAAATATTTCTTTGCGTTTCTGTTGACAGAAGGGAATGGTCAATATACCATAGGCTGATAGTGGCGGCGCGGTGCGTCGCCCGATTGACAACGGAAAAGTGGAAGGGAGCGAGCATGGCGACGAAGACGATTCGGTGCTGCTACAATTGCGTTTTTGCGTACCTCGACCGGGAGCACACGGTGGCGTGTGTGGAGGCGGGGCTGCTGAACTGGCCGGCGTGCGCGAACCATCCGGAGTCGTACGGGCGGATGCAGCGGACGCCGGCACGCGGGATCTGCCCCAACTACCGGCCCCGGCCGGGCACGCCCCAAGGCGACGTCCGCATGATCCCCCTCCGCGACGGCTACTACGCCTACGTCGACGCCGCCGACTACGACTGGCTCAGCCAGTGGACCTGGCACATTCAGAACGGATACGCGGTGCGGTATGGCAGGAAGGTGATCTTCATGCACCGCGAGATCATGCAGCCGCCCGACGACAAGATCGTCGATCACCGCAACCACAACAAGCTGGACAACACCCGGTTCAATCTGCGCATCTGCACGCACCAGGAGAATATGCAGAACACACACAAGCGGTCCGGCACCACATCCCGGTTCATAGGTGTGTGCTATTGCAGGAGATGCAAGAACAAGAAGTGGCGGGCCGCGATCCAGTGGAAGTGCAAGCCGTTCCACATCGGCTATTTCACGGATGACGTCGAGGCCGCCCGCGCCTACGATCGCAAGGCGGTCGAACTGGGCGGCGAATTTGCCCGCGTCAACTTCCCCGAGGAATGGCCCCCCGCACGAAGGGCCCAGGTCTACGCCCCACCGAAAGAGCCCCGCGAGACGCCTTCGTAGGGGCGAATAATCATTCGCCCTCTCGATGATGCCTTAAACGCACATTGCAAACGTCAGCCTTGTTCGTAGGGGCCCGCCCCGGCGGGCTACTCGCTGAACAGGTATGCTCTCACGAGCACACTACAAACGGGGCGAAGCATGGCTCGCCCTCACGAACTCGGTGTCACCTGATCCGCCTGAAATGGTACTTCTGCACGGCGCCCTGTTCCGTGGGGGCGGATATCAGTTCCCAGCCCTGATCGCCGAAATAGTCCAGCACGACGAGTTCGAACGCGAGCTTCTCGCTTTGAGTATTCATACTGATGGGGACCGAATAGGGAATGCCCAGCTCTTTGCAGAATTCGTAAGGCTCGTCGCCGGAAATATAGTCCCTCCGCGCTTCGCTGACTCCCGCTCGTCCGCTGCTTCGCTGCCAGAGTCTGGCCTTTCCGTTCTGACCCAGGCCGGTCATGTAGACGGCGTACTCCCATCGGCGCAGCGCCCGTGGCGATCCCTGTTGGGCAAGCAGTACGGTTGCCACGACTGCGAGAAGCACGCCAACTACGAGCAAGTGGTTATGTTTCATGTTCGTTCCTTTCCGCCTCTGGTGGTGCTCGCATGCGCGCACCCGCCTGACGCTGAGGACTATCGGCAATCTGCTGCCAGGAGTTGAGCGGGCAAACGTATCATCGTCGGCCAGGACCGCCACGTTCCGCCCGTTTCCGCCTTCGCCGGCCTCCAGATCCTCCGATCCAAACCCTTCGTCGGCCGCTTTTTGTAGATTGTGTCTAAACACATGCCTGTGGCCATCTGCCGACCCTTCAGCCTTCTCTTATGTTGCCCAGATTCACATCCGAGTCGAAGGCTGGGTGGTTGTTGCGGCCTATATCATCGATGGCTCCAAACATCGAAGAAAACTGTACCGAATGGGTCGCAAAAAGGCGCTATGAATGTTGACCGGCAAGGTGCGACGCCGTATGATTTACACAGATGGCAGGCAAGGAGGCGGGCCATTCCGAAAGTGGCTTCAGGCAGGTTTCGGTTCCAGTGTGGGTGATGACAAGAGCGGTCGAACTCTGTCGACACGAAGCCGACAGAACCAGAGTTTCAAATCGCCACCAGGGACGGTGCCGCCTTCACCGGCGCAGCTCACGGACGAGCTTCTTCCTTGAACTCACAGACCGCCACCTGCCAAAGACCCTGACATCGAATCCCAACACGTGCCTGTCCCTCCC
>CAZNSM010000114.1:0-16437 GCA_964575615.1 uncultured Pirellulales bacterium
AGCTGGACCGCCAACATCTCCTGGGTTCGCGGCTACGACCACGTGCTCGGGCCCATGCAGAACACCAGCGCCCTGTTCGCCGAAAAAGTGCTCGCTGGCGGCGTCCCGACGACCGATGCGCGATACCGCAACGCCCTTTACCATCTGCTGACAACGCAGACAAGCTGCTTCCGCTATTGGGGCGAGGGCGCCTGGACCGATTACGGCCGCGAGCTGTGCCGCCGGACCATCGAAATCCTCAATGCCGACTTCTGATCCTGCCCTTCTGACCGGTCATTCATCCTTGAACCGGATCTCCGGCATCTCCCGGCCCAACCCCTCGTAGGTCTCCTTCAGCTCCCTCCGGAAATCATCTGGCTTCATGAATTCCACGTGAGAGTCCATGAACAACACGTTGACCCCATCGGTGCAGAATTCCGGATTGTCATAGGCAATGACGTTCCCGGGGCGCATCATGACATTCTGGCCCGGAATATAGATAAAGGCGGGTTCATCGGACCCTTCCGGTTTTAGCTTCGATTCAAGTTGGTCGGACGAGAGATACGATTCGGCAACCAGCACTTCAAGGTTTGGCGGGAACTGGTCCTCATGATCATTCGCATAGATCAGACAGGCCTTGCCGATCGACGACAGATTCGTTCCCGATGTCATCCGAAAGGCCAGTTGGCGGGTCCGGGCCAGAGCCGGCATGATGACACCGGCGGCCAGAGCGCCGCCGGCCACGCCCCGGAGGCTGACCTCGAGCCCCGTGCCACGATAGTGCGAATAGAACCCGTCCGGGCGGGCGTAGTTGTATTCACACGCCGGCTGCATGTCCTTGATGATCGCGCCAAGGTTCGGCAGCATCACCGGCAGCTTGATGCCCGCCTTCATCGCGCCCATCGTCGCCAGGGGCCAGACCTGCTGGAGTTGCATCATCATCTGGGTGAACTGCGCCTGGGAGTCGATGTAGCTCAGGCTCAGCAGGTTCGCGGGCAGATCGGCGGTGGCCTTCTTGTAGCCTTCGGTGTCCAGCAACGACGAGGCGCCCTGGCCTGCGGCGGCCAGCCGCTTGATCCCCATCGTGCACAGAGCGGTGTTGGAGCCGATCACTACGTGGTCACCCACAACCGACCAGGTCGGCATCACCTGAGCGAAGGCAAGCATCGGACTGGCCCAGACGTGTATCGTGCGTCCCTGCTCGTCGGTCTGCGAGCCAATCTGGAGCATGCCCGCGGCCCTCTGACCGACAGAAGTCCCGAGTGTCGCCATAGTCTTCTCGAACAGGGCGGCGTCGGCGAGCTTGAGCATCGCGACCAAGCCTCCCATCGGCGCCTCGGGCATCCTTCCGGCCGGAAGCGAATAGAGCACGACGGGACCGGCCAGGCTCTTGAGCAGACCGTCGCGAAGCTGGATGCCCACCTCGGACTCCAGCTCCGCCAGGCCTTCCTGGACCTCCGGATAGCCTTCGTCGGGCGAGACCGCCTTGATCGTCTTCATGATCGTGTCATACATGTGCCCGAGATCGACGTTCACCACGCCGGCGGTCACCGCCTGGGCATCCACCGCGCCAAGCATGGCGGGATCGACCGGCTTGAATGCCGCGAACAGACCGGTCCTCGGCTCAGGCACCTGCGCAAACGAATCGGAGACCAGATCGGTTCCGGAGATGCCGACCCGCACGACAATCGTCCCGACCTTGCTCACGCCCAGCTCGTCAATCGCCAGCTTGATGGGAATCAGATCGTCCTGGCCCCCTTCCCGAAAGGCAAAGCTCTGCACGATCTGCCAGATCTGCTGCAAGTCCTCGTACACCGCCAGGACATCGCCGTGGCCGGGGACCTTCTTGAGGTGGTCGGTCGCCGTGACACGCGGATTCGCCAGGTACTTCGTCGCCACCCCTTGCTGATCATTGACGCCCACAATCAGGTAGTTGCCCACCCAGCCCCAGTATAGTGGGACGTCCTCGTTGTCCTTGAGGCTGTGCATCTTCAAGGCGCCGACCTCGATCTGGCCGATCTCGTCCTCGCCGATCATGGCTTCCACCTGGGCCAGCGCCGCCTCCAGTTCCGACTTGCGGTCGCCTGCGTCGAGGATGCCGAAGAAACACGCCGGCGGCCCTTCCACCGTCTCGGCCCGCGCCGCGCCGATGAGGATGGGCCGCTTCAGAAGCAACTGGCCATATCCCATCGCCATCTTGACCATCTGGGCCACCTCGTCGTGCCCTTCCTGTCCGACCTTGGTCATCAGCTCATTCTTGATCTGCGTCACAAAGCCGGTGACCTGCGGATCGCTGCACATCCGGCCGAAGATGGTCTTGGCGCATTCGTCCTTCAGCGCATCGCAGCCGCTGGTGGCGATGAAGTACACGGTATCGTCGGGCATCACCCTGGTCAGTTCTTCGACCGCCGAGGCTGCCGCCGCGTCTGTGACGATAAAGCCGGCCACAACCAGCAGCGACAGACAAATCCATGACAATCTCCGCAACCCGTTCATCGCAATCTCCCTTCAAGAAAAGTCCGTGTATCTCGTGCAACCTCTCGTCAACGTTCGGCCCGGGCATGCCGTACCACCAGGCACGGGCCCGGCAGCAGCACCTCGATCCCGTGATGCTCGGTGTCACTGATCACGCTCAACGTATTCGCGCCCGGCTTCAGATGGGCCGGATCGATCTCGATGTCCGTGTGAACCACATCGTGTATGCTACGACCCGATGTGATCGAGTAGGGATGGCCGTTGATCTTGAACGGCTCCTTCACGTTTCCCTCGCCTCCATCCCATATCTTCACGATCAGCCTCGCCGATTCGACGCTCGAAAGGTCCTGCGGAAGGTCAATCGTGGCCCTGCGGACCTGCGACGCCCGCGACCAGAACGGCACAGGCATGTCGCGGCACGCGTACATCTGCACGCGATGGCGGCCCCTGGCGAATTCGAGCCCGTCCAGGACGGGCGTCCAATAGTGCAGACCACCCTCCAGATGGACCAGCGCCCGCAGCGCCATCGGCCCATCCTGATCGGGGATCATCCGCGTGTCCCAGACGATGGGAAACGGGCCCACCGTCGCCTTGCCGATGTGATGGACGTACCGCCGATCGTGCGTGTAGCCATGCCAGTCGTTGGTCTGCCCATCGCCATCGTCGTCGTAGCCATCGTAACGGGCGAAGTACTCGACCGATTCGATCTCCGCTTCCATCGGCTTTGGATACGTCAGCGTGATAGAAACCTCGTTGCCAAGGGCGGCGTGCTGCGATTGCAGCTCGACAACCGCCGAGAATCCCTGGAGGCCTCGCGCGGCCAAATCGGGATGGTCCGGCTTGAGATAGCAGCGGATCGCCGCTTCATCGACGATGAAATGGCCCCAGAAGGTCTGGCCCCGGTCGCAGGCGAACTGCACCGCGTTGCGGCCGCTGACCAATTGCGCGACCCTCACAGGAATCTGCGGATAGCCGTAAGCGCAGTGCCCCGCTTCGCAACCGTCGTCGGGAATGGCGTATAACTGCTTGCCGTTGAGTAGAAAACGCTTGCGGGTGGTCCCGGGGTGGCCGCCCCATACTTCGAGGCAAAGATCGGCACCCTGCAACGCGAACAGGTCCTCAGGCACGTCGATCAGGGTCAGGCCGTTGGCGCGGGCTTCGGGTCTCCTGCCGTATTCGGGGTGCAGGCTCAGTTCGGCGTCGTTGACCCGCAGCATGCGGCCGGACGAATTGCTGATCGTAGAATCGAACTCGGCCCAGTGCTCCCGAAAGAAGACACCCGTCTGGCCCCACAGATCGTCGGGCACGGAAGACCCGAACGACGGACGCGCCGCAGGGACCGAACCGGCAACGGCCAACAGAACGATGCAGACAACGTAACTCTTGCAAAAGCCGGCCATTACAACACTCCTGCCACTCGCACGGGACCTTCTCTTCGCACAATGCCTCACGTCTGATTCAGGAGGCGATTATACGTCCAACCAAGGCCGGCGACAAGCCTGCCCAAGCCTGTCTCCTCTACGCACAGACGCCCGGCGAGCCGAAATGTTGCGCCATCGATGGAGCAAAACGCGGAACGACACCCGCGTGGCAAGTCAATTGACACTGTGGAACGCATCCCCATAGAATGCCCGTCGATCCGCCGAAGAACGCGGAATACAGACCGGCGGCGCAGCATACGGAAGGCCAAGGCAGCCCGATGGAGCACGAGAACTGCGTTCTGGAGCTTCGGGACGTATCGAAGAGCTTCCCCGGAGTCAAGGCCCTGGACCGGGTCAGCATCCGGTTCAGGCCGGCCACGGTCCATGCGCTGGTCGGCGAGAACGGAGCCGGAAAGTCCACCCTGATGAAGATCCTGATGGGGTTCTACACAGACTATGCCGGCGAGATTCTCCTCCAGGGACAGCGTCTGACCCATGCCGGCGTGCGCCAGGCACTTGAGGCCGGCATCTCGATGATCCACCAGGAGCTGATGTACGTGCCGCACATGACTGTCGCGGAGAACCTGCTGCTCGGCAGAGAGCCCGCCTCCAGGTTCCTCAAGCGGATCGACCGTAGAGAGGCACGCCGACAGACCCGACAGCTTCTGAACCAGGTGGGATTGGACCTCGAACCAGACCGGTTGATGAAGGACCTGAGCGTCGCCGAGCGGCAAATGGTGGAGATCGCCAAGGCCATCTCGTACCATGCGAAGATCGTGATCATGGATGAGCCCAGTTCTTCTCTCTCGCAGCACGAAGTCGAACGGCTCTGTGGGATCATCGCCCAGTTGAAAGACAGAGGCGTGACGGTCATTTACATCTCACACCGTCTCGAGGAGGTCTTCCGAATCGCCGATGAGGTCACGGTGTTGCGCGATGGCCGGGTCGTCGGCGCTGCGCGGGCCTCCGAGATCGATGCGGACCGCGTGATCGCCATGATGGTGGGCCGCGAACTGGCGGACGTCTTCCCCAAACGGACCCGCCGGCCGGGGCCGGTGATCCTGAGCGTGCGCAACCTGGGCCGCAAGGGCGCCTTTCAGGACGTGAGCTTCGATCTTCACAGGGGTGAGATCCTCAGCCTGGCGGGTCTGATGGGCGCCGGGCGAACCGAGATCATCCGTTGCCTCTTCGGGCTCGACCGATACGATCGGGGTCAGATCTTCGTCAATGGCAAGGAGGTTTCCATCCGGAGCCCCGCCGATGCTCTGCGACTGGGCCTGGGCCTGGTCAGCGAAGACCGACAGACTACGGGTCTGGTGCCCTGCCTTTCGCTGCGAGCCAACATCACACTTTCGAATCTGGACCTTTGTTCCTGGGGCCCCATCGTATCACGGGGGCGGGAAGAGAAACTGGTGAAACGAATGGTCGGTGACCTGCGAATCAAATCGCCTGACGCCGACGAGATGGTTGCCAACCTCAGCGGAGGCAACCAGCAGAAGGCGGTGCTGGCCAAGGCCCTGCTCGGCGAGCCCGACATCCTCGTGCTCGATGAACCGACCCGGGGCATCGACGTCGGCGCCAAGGCGGAGATCTACAGACTGATGTGCCGCCTCGCCCACGAGGGCAAGGCCATCCTGATGGCATCTTCGGAGCTGCCCGAGGTGGTGGGAATGAGCGACCGGGTCGTTGTTCTCAGCAGCGGCGCCGTAACCGGACGACTGGACCGCGACCAGGCGTCTGCCGAGACCATCCTGCGCTACGCGATGGCCAAGTAGCGGTGGGCTCGCCGAAGAGCTTGGAAAGGATTGGAACGATGCCCGAGCAAGACATCGTATCCCGCGATGGGAACACGATGCACAAATACGGCCTGGTGATCGCGTTTGCGGCGATCTGCGCGGCGCTCTCGATTCGTTCACCGGCATTTCTGACTCCGCAGAATGCCATCAACGTTCTGCGTCAGATCTCCATCAACGCCATCCTGGCGGTCGGAGTCACCTACGTGATTCTCACCGGCGGCATCGACCTGTCACTCGGCTCGGTGGTGGCACTGACGGGCGTCCTGGCGGCGACGTTTGCCCATCCTGACACCTATCCGCTGGCCGTTCCGATCGCAGTGGGCATCCTGGGCGGAGTCGTTATTGGTGTGCTGAACGGACTGATTATCACGCGGTTTCGTGTCGCACCGTTCATCGCGACGCTGGGAATGATGACCATCGCCCGGGGCGGCGCGTTGATCCTCAGCGGGGGCCGGCCCGTCTCGAATCTGTCGGCGTCGTTCAATTTCGTCGGCAACGGAAGCGTGCTGCGCATTCCCATCCCGATCCTGATCCTCGCGGGCGTTTTTCTGGTCTCGCAGTCTATTCTGCGAAGAACCACCTTTGGCCGATACATCTACGCGGTGGGCGGCAACGAAGAGGCGGCCCGCGCCTCCGGCATCAACACGCACCGGATCAAGACCGCTTCGTACGCCATCTGCGCCGGTCTGGCGGGTCTGGCCGGCATTGTCCAGGCCTCGCGGATCACCACCGGGCAGCCGAACGCCGGCATCTCGTACGAACTCGACGCGATTGCCGCCGTGGTCATCGGGGGCACGAGCCTTTCCGGCGGGATCGGCTCTGTCACCGGCACCCTCCTGGGCGCGCTGCTCATCGGGACACTGAACAACGGCCTGGACCTGCTGAACGTTTCCTCGTACTATCAGCAGGTGGTCAAGGGGCTCATCATCATCGGCGCCGTGATTCTCGACCGCCGCAAGCGATTGAGATAGCCGCGCCGCTGGTGAGCCGGCAGATGTCGCGCGGTGTACGGAGTCGGCGGTCATGCGAAAACTCATTGTTGTCCTCCTGGTCGCAGTCCTGGTCGTGATGCTGTGGCTCGTGAAGCCCGATGGATCCCACTCGGATCGGCTCATCATCGGGGTCAGCCTTCTGAATCTGTCGAATGAATTCATCGTCGACATCCGAGAGGCGATGGAGGCCAAGGCCGCCGAGTTGGACGTCGAACTGATCGTCACCGACGCCGAACGAAGCGCCGAGAAGCAGATTCAGCAGATCGAGAGCTTCATCACCCGGCGGGTGGACGCCATCATCCTGAACCCCTGCGAGGTGGAGGCGAGTTCGCCCGCCGTCGACAAGGCCCTTGCCGCCGGCATACCGATCGTCAACGTCAATTCCGAGACGCGGTCGCAGCCGACGGCGTTCGTGGGTTCTCGCGATGAAGAATCGGCTGAAATCGCCATCCACTACATCGCCGAACGGCTCGGCGGCAAAGGACGGCTCCTGATGATGACCGGTTATCCCGGCCAAGCGGCGGAGATCAAGCGAACAGAAGGAGCGCGGGCCGCATTGAAGCAGTACCCCGAACTGAAGCTGATCGCCGAGCAGACCGCCAACTGGTCGCGTGAGGAAGGAATGGCGCTGATGGAAAACTGGCTCCAGGCCCACCGGGACCGCATCGACGCCGTGTTTGCCCAGAACGATGAGATGGGCCTGGGGGCGTTGAACGCTCTCCAATCGGCCGGCGTCAAGGACGGGATTGTGCTCGTCAGCGTGGACGCCATCGCCGACGCCCTGGCCGCCGTCAAGGACGGCCGGCTCGACGCCACCGTCTTTCAGAGCGCCCGAGGCCAGGCCGCCACCGCCCTCGAAACCGCCGTAAAGAGCGTCAGAGGCCAGCCCTGCGAAAAGACGGTCCTGATCCCCTTCGAACTCGTCACCCAGCAGAACGTTGACCGCTACCTCCGCCAGCCGTAACGAATCGGCCGGCCGTTCAGCCATCGCTGGACCTCAGGCATCCAACTCCAGAGATTGACGCGCGGCCGCCCGAAAGACGCGGCATCTACGTTGGGCATCGAGCGCACAGTCCCGGTCGGCCGAGTCGCCCGGATAACGTACGCTGACCGCAAACCCTGACAGATAGGCCAGGTTCTCGCGGTGAGTTTCCCACGAAGGCTCAACCTTCAGTACCGACTCGAGCAATGCGACGAGATCGTGCACCTTTCCGAATGCGAGCCCGGCCTCGCAGAGACGGGCCTTAAGATATTTCTCCGCACATTGCTGGGCGTGGAAACAAATGCCCTCGAAGTTGGGCCGGTCCGTAACGCGCGACTCTCGCTCCATGGTCGCGAAGTCCCCTTCCGCCTTGGCTACCCATTCAGCGGTCATTGGCTTCATAGAGGATTATCCCCTGCGACAGGATTTCCTGCATGAATGTGTCGCCCATCGCGATTCGCTCGCGAACCTTCTCAGGCGTTCGCACAAGCAGGTCGACCGGAAAGCCCGGACGCAGTTTCATTTGAACCGCCACCGAGGTATCGACGCCGTGTCCGCTGAAGGGACCGATGACCAGCAGATCGACATCGGAATCGCTCGCCGGTGTACCTCTCGCGTGGGAGCCGAAGAGAATCACCTTCTCGGCCCCAAACTCCCGCCCGATCCTGCGACCGAACTCCTCAATCCTGCTCATCGCCACCATGGGCACATGTCCTCAAAACCACTCCACTCAAAACCAATGTCCAGTATACCAAAGCCCCTCCTGCATGGGCAACCAGCGCTCGTCAATCGCCCGTCCAGTCGCACCGATACGAATCCGGCACCTCCTCCAGGCTCGAATACACGTCCCTCTCCGGGAACGCCGCTCGCGCCAGCGGCTCGACCAGTCTCTTGTCCTTGGTCAATAGCCCGTTGGCCATTGATAGGGAAGCTACATATTCCATATCGTAGAAGTCGTTGGAGATGTCTGATGGCAATGTGGCATCGTCCATGTCCGCTCTCTTGGCGGCCCACTCGATAGCCCATCCATACCAGAGACGTATAACCTGCCAAGTGTACCACGCCTCCGTCACGTCTGATGCCACGCTTGGAATGAGTTTCTGAAGTATCTCATCCTTCGTACGGCTCGCGACCTGCAAGTTCCTCTCGAAGCGGTGGACGTCGCACATCTCCCGAATCTCCTCCTGGAAGCCGGCGACCATATCCTTCTCCTTGATTGCCGCAACAAACGCACACCCAAGTTCCCGCACGGGCTTGATCAGAGGATCGAATGCCTTTCTGCAAGCATCGGCCTCACAACGCACGTAGTCTTCGGTAAGGACCAATGTTCCCGCACGGATGCCTTGAGTCGTTTGCTCGTCGATGATTTGAACCGCTGCACATCGCCCCCTCGTCTCTTCTCTGTGCATCGCCACGGATGAACGTGCGAACCATGCGCCGGCCTTCACAAGAGTCTCCACCCTGGACAACAAGAGAATCGGGGCTTTCGTTTTCTTTTTGGCGTTACAGTCATCACTTACCAGACACTCTATAGCAAGCGCATGGGGTAAGAGAACATGATATTCGCCCACGAATTTGGTCAGACAAGATTCACGTGTCCCATGAAAGACGCATTTGTCAAGCACGAGCAGCTTCACCGCATGGTCCTTCCTCAGAATCTGGCGGATAACAGGCTTTGCATAACCACGTCCCGCATCAAGTCTGCACCTCCCTTGCGGCCGGTGAAGAGGTGGAACTGGGCGAGGGCCTGGTTGACGAACATGGCGAGGCCGTCGATGGTTTTGGCGCCGGCGGCTTTGGCTTGCTTGAGCAAGAGCGTCTCGGCGGGGTTGTAGACGGTGTCGAAGACGGCCATGTTGGGCTTAAGAGATTCCGGCGGGACGGGCGTCGCATCGACCTTGGGATGCATCCCGATGCTGGTGCAGTTGACGAGGAGTCTGGCGTCGAGGCGTAAGAGCGCATCGAGGCCGGCACAGGCGCAGCCGAAATCGGCGGCCAGTTGCTCGGCTCGTTCCACGGTGCGGTTGTAGATCGTGACCTTGGCTCCGGCATCGGTCAGACCCGCGACAATGGCCCGCGCGACACCTCCGGCCCCTACAACCGCGACCGGCATGTCGCGGAGCCCTTCACGCGAGATGTCCATGCCGTCAGTGATGGCGTCGAGCGCGCCAGCATAATCGGTGTTGTAGGCGCCAAGCCGTCGCTCGTCGCTTGTCGCCCGGGAATCGAGAACCAACGTGTTGGCGGCGCCGATCTGCTCGGCCAGAGGCTCGACGAAGCCGCCTCTCTGCCGCACATAGTCGAGGGCGCTGTGCTTGTGTGGGATCGTGACGCTGAAGCCCCGAAAGTCCAGCCAAGGCCGCGCGAGCACGTGATCGAGAAAGGCAAACAACTCCTGCCGGCCCCCCTGCACCAGCAGAGGCAGGTAGACGCCGTTGATCTTCCTGTCGGCCAGGCAGGCGTTGTGAATGGCCGGACTGAGCGAATGCCCCACAGGGTCGGCGATCACGCCGAACAGGACCGTCTCGCGGTCCATCGAATCGTGATGGTAGAGCCTCTTGAACGCGCTGAGTGTCACCTGGCCCGGTGCCGTGCCGCTGGCCTCGTCGAGACTGGCAAAGGTAACGAGTCCTCCGAGCTTCCTGGCGAGCACCCGGCTGGTCAGACCCGCCTGGCCCATGCACAGCACGATGCAGTTCCTGTCCGCCTCGCCAAGCAGATCGAACGCCTGGAAGCAGTCGTTGATATGGCGTGCGGTGTAGACCAGCTTGGGCACGGCCGCCGGAAAGGCCTGCACGATGTCGCGATACAGTCCCCTGAGGTCGTCGAACGGCTTGGCGAAATCATGGGCCGAGAGTATCAGCCGGCCCTTCGGCGACGACGCCAGAGCCGACTCTATTCTGTGGCCAAACGCAGACTTCCGGAAATTCGCGAACTCGACGTCGACGAACTCGGCCCCTTCGCTCAGGGCCACCGTGAGAATCTCAAGACGCAGCGACTCAGGGTAGTCGACGGCCCCGCCTTCGCGCGCATCCCGGCAGGTTGCGATCAGAAGCACGGATGCTGTGGCCAACGCCCGGGTCCGCCTCAGGACCTCTCTCGCCAGGTCCGGCGAAAGCCCTTCCAGGTAGTCCATCCGCAATTCGAGCATCTCGGCCCCGCCTGCGACGGCGCGGCGGACCTGCTCTGCGGCCTGGGCCGCATTCTTCGCCGATATGGGAACCGCCAAATAGGTCATAACGGCTCCAACATATACCAACTCGCCCGACCCCGAGCAAGACTCGGGCAGGATTCCGAGCAAGTTGGGCTTGATTTGCCCCGGTCGATACGATAAGATACCGATTCGTCGGATGGTATGCAGGAGAGGAGGATCCTGATTCACGAATGAGCTTCGAGTACAAAGTCTGACTATGCACGAACTGGAAATCAAGGTCCCGGCCCCCCGGCCGGGGAGCTACAAAGTCGCTATCGGCAGCGGGTTTCTGGCAGACCTCTGGCCGCAGATCAAGAACGCGTTCGGCCACCGCCGGCCGTTCGTGGTCACCGACGCTAACGTGGTCGCCGCCGGCCACCTGGCCACGCTGCTGGGCGGCCGGCCGGTGCCCCACTTCGTCATCGACCCGCCCGGCGAGGTCTCCAAGAACATCACCACCGCCGTGGCCATCGTCGAGGCGATGGAGAAGGCCTACCTTGGACGCGACACGCTTGTGGTCGCGCTGGGCGGCGGCACGGTCGGCGACGTAGCCGGTTTCGCGGCGGCAATCTTCAAACGCGGCGTGCCCATCGTCCAGATCCCCACCACGACCCTGGCCCAGGCCGATTCGGCCATCGGCGGCAAGACCGGCGTCGACTCCAGCCTCAGCAAGAACGCCTTCGGGGCCTTCTGGCACCCGGCGGCGGTGTACGTGGACGTCGCGACCGTGCGGACGCTCGATGAGCGACAATATCGCAGTGGCCTGACCGAGTCGGTCAAACACGCGCTGATCGCCGACGCGGAGTACTTTGAATTCCTCGAACAGAAGATAGACGTCATTCTCAACCGTCAAGCCGAGGTCCTTGAGACGCTCGCGCAGCACAACGGCGCGATCAAGAGCTGCGTCGTCGAGGCCGACCCTGACGAGCGAAACCAGCGGCGGATGCTCAACTATGGCCACACGATCGGACACGCCGTCGAGTCCGCGAGCAACTATCGGCTGCTGCACGGCGAAGCTGTCGCGATCGGGATCGTCGCCGCGGGCCGCATCGAAATCGAGATGGGCCTTTCCGAGCCCGGCCGGCTCGAACGGGTCACCGCGCTGCTCTCAAGACTCGGCGTCCCGGTGACACTGCCCCCGGACCTCGATGCAGAGAGACTGATCGACCTGATCAGGCACGACAAAAAGGCGGTCGACCGATGGCCCAGGTTTGTCCTGCTCGACCAGCTCGGGCGGGTCCACTGCCCCGGCGGCCAGTATGCCCTGGACGTCGACCGTCGGATCGTCGAAAAAGTGATAAAATCGATGGTGGATGACCGGTGACGCGCTCCGGGCGAGGCGCTTTTTTCTTGCCTTGGACACAAGGGCAAGTACAGTAGGGCGCAAGTCTGGTGCGGATGAGCGCGTGCGGCCCGGCCGCAGGTCCCATCCGCCATCGGAAGTCCGAAATCCGGAATGTCAGGAGATTCAGCCATGATCGGCAAAGCCATACGAATGGAACGCATCATCGACCGCAACTCGCAGAAGACGGTCATCGTCCCGATGGATCACGGCGTCACGGTCGGCCCGATCGAGGGCCTGGCCGACATGCGGACGACCATTAGCAAGGTCGTCTCCGGCGGCGCCAACGCGATCCTCATGCACAAAGGCATGGTCCGCGCAGGCCATCGCGGGACCGGCCAGGACGTCGGCCTGATCATCCACCTTTCGGCCGGCACGTCGCTGAGCCCCGACCCCAACGCCAAGGAACTGGTCTGCACCGTCGAGGAGGCGATCAAACTCGGGGCCGACGCGGTCTCGATCCACGTCAACGTGGGCGCTGAGACCGACCGTGAGATGCTACGCCAGTTCGGCCTGGTCAGCGAACGCTGCGCGTTCTGGCAGATGCCCCTGGTGGCGATGGTCTACACGCGCGGCCCGAAAGTCCGCGACGAGTACGACGTCGAGCACGCCAAGCTGGCCGCCCGCATCGGGGCCGAACTCGGCGCCGACATCGTCAAGGTCGTCTACACCGGCAGCGCACAGTCGTTCCGCGAGGTGGTCAGAGGCTGCCCCGTACCGGTGGTGATCGCCGGCGGGCCCAAGATGGGCAGCGACGAGGACATCTTCCGCATGGTCGAAGGCGCGCTGGAGGCGGGTGCAACGGGACTGTCCATTGGGCGCAACGCCTTTCAACATGAGCACCCCGACAGGATGATCCGGGCGCTGAGCCGGATGGTTCACCACGGCGCCGGCGTCAGCGAGGCCCTCAACGTCCTCAAGAGCTGAGTCGCCCGGCAACGAAGGCACACATACTTCTTCGGGAGCTATCGCATGGCCATGCCTGGCACATCAGCGCACGTTTCTGCGCGGCAACGGTTGATGGTCTTGACCGCATTCACTGCGATCGTTCTCTTCTGCGTCGTCAACGCCTGCGCATGCACCGCGTTCCTTCAGGAGGACCTGCTGGCGGGCAAGAACTACGACTGGCATCTCGACCAGGGCCTGCTGATCGTCAACAAGAGCGGCATCACCAAGCGAGCGCTGATGCTCGACCCGGCGGAGAACGCCGCCGAGTGGGTCTCCCAATACGGCAGTGTCACGTTCAATCAGTACGGACGGGAAATGCCCAACGGGGGAATGAATGAGGTCGGCCTGGTCGTCGAGACGCTCATGTTAGCGGCGGCCCGCAATCCGGCGCCCGACGGGCGGCCGGCCGTAACCGCCTGGGTGCAGTATCAGCTCGACAACAGCCGGACTGTGGACGAGGTCATCGCCACTGACAAGACCGTCCGCATCTCGCCTTCCATGCCCATGCCGCTGCACTTCTTCGTCTGCGACGCCGAAGGCAACGCGGCGGTCGTCGAGTTCATCGACGGCAGACTCATTTGCCACGCAGGCGACGAGCTGCCCCACAAGCTGATCACGAACAATACGTGCGCCGAATCGCTTGGATTTCTCCGTCAGCATGAAGGATTCGGCGGGACGCGGCCGATGCGAAAAGGCTCGCACGATTCTCTCGACCGGTTTGTCGTCGCAGCGGACCGGCTCAAAGACTATCGGCCGGACGACTCACGCCCAAAGGCGATCCAGTACGCCTTTGAGACGCTGGCCGCCGTTCGTCAGGGTGATGCGACGAAATGGAGCATCGTCTACGATCTCAAGAACCTCGAAATCCACTATAAGACCCAGCGATGCTCCGGGGTCCGGACCGTCCGCCTCGAGGATCTCGACTTCACGCCGAAGACCCCGGTCCGCACCATCGGCATCAACACTGCCCACGTGGGTCTGCTGAATCCGCATTTTGCCGACTACGATGGGGACGTGAACCGATGGCTCGTTTTCTACACCGTCCGGCAGACGCCCATGATCGCCCAGTTGCCCGACGCACTCATCGAGATGCTGGCCGCCTACCCGGAAACAACATCGCCCCACTGACCGCCCGGCTGAACCACTTCCGTCAAGCGGCGTATACGAAGTCACAGAAGGTCTGCAAAACGCTCATGTGATAGTGGATTAAGGGGAGTCCTGGATGGCTGAGAAACCAGAATCGGCGACGAAGACAAAATACGATATCTCCGTTATCCGCCCGCAGTTGCGCGATGCGGATTTCAAGATGCGTGGAGAAGGATTCCCTCCCGAACGGCTGGCCGCCATCCGCAAGGGCCTCCGCACTCTCCATACCCTGGAATTGATGGCCCAAACGATCTATAAATTCCAGCTCACCAGGGAGCGCAACGAGGTCAACCGCCAGCTCGTCGCCGCGATGTGCAACGAGATGGGGCACTATCAGGACTTCCAGATCAAGCTGTACGAGTTCGGTTTCCGCCCGAGCATCTTGCGGGCAGCGTATTGGATGGTCGGGTTCGCGTTCGGCTTCGGCTCGCGAATGCTCGGCAAGAAGGCCATGTTCAAAACCGGAATCTGGGTGGAATCGAAGGCGGTCCATCACTATGCGGAGCTTCTGGAGACCATCGAATGGGACGATGAGACCCGCAGGGTCGTCGAGAAAGACCAAGCCGACGAGGACGGCCACATCAACCGCTGGAGGGCCATGCTGGCGAAGGCCTGAGACTCGTTGTGGCCACGATGTACGGCCGGATTCCCCCCAGCGCCCTGACGGCCACGTTGCAGACGCAATGTCGCGTGCTAATGCAGGTTTACCTCCACCGTCTGGCCGGCGAATCCTCCTTCCGGAAGGGCAACGACGACTTCGGTCTGCTCTGCGGTCGTATTGTAGGTCGCACCGTTGGCTTCGAAGTGCCCGGAAAGCCGGACGCGGAGCACCTTTCGCTTCTGGGTCGGATCGCAAACGTAGAGATTGGGAAAGACCCAGGTCTCGTCCAGTATAACAAGGGCCGGCTCGCCGACCGCCAGGGTCCGGTCGTCGCCCCATGTAACTTGCCCGGGCTGGAAGAAGGCGGCCTGTAACAGCTTCCCGTCATGGCTCACAATCGCCAGCAACTCGTTCGATTGGGCCACGATGTGCGCGGGAGGCTTCTCCGCGAGCCTCCTCATTGCCTCGACGGGAACATCGGGACAGACCACGTAGGCATATTGTTCGGCATCGGGTCTGGCCCCATGGTCGATCCAGAGATTGAACACATCCCGCTCGACGGGCTGCGTGGATTCCCGGCGGTGCACATCGTGCCACGTGCCAGCCTGTATCAGCACGCCGGCGGTGGTCTTGCCCGGCGTCAGGAAGACGTAGCCCATCCCATCATGATGAGCCCAATCGTGCTGACCCGTTGAACTTTGCCCTTTCGACAGGTGACCCAGTTGGTGATCGACGGAAACCGTCACCACACCGTTCGCGGCACACTGGTTTACCGACGTCAGCACCGTCTCGGGCGTATCGCACGTTATCCCAGCCCCCAGGCAGACAACCGCGTCTTCGAGGAAAAACCACGCCTTGCGGGCGCTCAGACCGTCGCGGAGGTATTCCATGGCCGCCAGGCCGCCTCGGCCGCCCGAAACGCCACCGACGAAATCGCTGCGACCCCGACACCGCGCCGAGCTTGGCGCCAGCGTTCCCTGGTCCTGCACGCATGTCGTTCCGGGCAAACGCCTCCAGTCCCAGACGGGAAACAGGTCCTCGTACTCCTGCCCGGTCCGCTGGAAGTACGTAACCCCATCGCCCAGGTGCAGGCCGAGCATGTTCTCGTTGTTGCAGGTCTCGGCGCCGATCACACGGGTGCTGCACATCTTCACCGACGCGTACCAATTCGGCCGGCGCTGAACGCTGATATCGGATCGCCAGAAGTGCCTGTACCCAATGAAGGTATTGGTTTGACCCGGCCGATTGCAGGCGATCGCTTCCAGATAGAGATTGGCCCTGGCAGGGTCGATTTCCGCCAGGAGTTCGAGCTGGTGAATTGCGGAGCGTCCCTTGCCCGCTTGGCAATCGCGGAAGATCTGCCGGCCGCACCCGCTGATATCCATTCGCCCATTCCAGAGAATCCAGGCGATTCCTTCCAGGAGATAGCGTCCGAGCAGGTCGATCTGTTCGGGCGTCAGAGCGTAGTCCGTATCCCGGAAGATACTGGCCCACTGGATCATGTCCGCGCTGAAGGCGGCGCCGTAGTTGCCCCACTGCAATTGCGGGCCGTGCTGGTGAAA
>CAZNSM010000115.1:0-16434 GCA_964575615.1 uncultured Pirellulales bacterium
CCGCTGAATATCGCGCGAATCAAGAACCTGAAGGTTTCCGATTTCGTCGTGCAGGCGAAGATGGAGCAGACCGGGCGCGAATACGGCCATCGTGACATGTGCGTGTTCTTCGGGTATCAGGACCCGTCGCATTTCTACTACACGCATATTGCCACGGCCGCCGACGATGCCGCCCACAGCATCCACATCGTCAATGGCGCACCGCGCGCCCCCATCGTTCTGGAGCGGACCAAGGGGGCCGACTGGGGGACCGGCTACCACGATGTGCGGGTCGTGCGCGACGTGTCGACCGGCTCGATCGAAGTGTTCTTCGACGACATGAGCAAGCCCGTCATGCGGGCGGTAGACCGGACGTTCGGCGCCGGCGGGATCGGTTTCGGCACGTTCGACGACACGGGCAATATCGACGATGTTATCATCTGGGGGCGGAAACCGTAGCGGATTCCTGCCGTCGCAGGGTGGCTTCAAGAGGAGGCCGAGCCATGAGTGGAAAGGGCCTGATCGTTCTGTGCGTCGGGATCGCAGTCCTGATGAGTCATGCGGCCTGTGAGGCGGAGCCTCTGGCCATCATGGCCTTTCCCGATGCGGTCGGGTGGGCTGCGTACAGCCAGGGTGGGCGCGGCGGTCGCATCGTTCGAGTGACGAATCTGGACGCCGATGGCCCTGGGTCGTTCACGGAGGCTGTGCGGGCAGGGGGGCCGAGGATCGTTGTCTTCGAGGTTGGCGGCGTGATTGATCTTGCCGGCAGGTCGATCGGCATCGACGAGCCCTTCGTGACTATTGCCGGCCAGACGGCGCCGAGTCCGGGCATCACCTTCGTTTGCGGCGGCCTGGGCATCCACACGCACGATGTGATCCTCCAACACGTTCGCGTGCGTCCGGGCGAGGCCGGACGGCCCATGAAGAGCGGATGGGAGATCGATGCGATTGCCACTTCGGGTCCGGACGCGTACAACGTCATCGTCGATCATTGCTCCTGCTCGTGGGCGACGGACGAGAACCTCAGCGCATCGGGCCCTCGCTTCGACGGGGACGATGTCGAGCGGTGGCGTTGCGGCACCTCGCGGAAGATTACCTTCAGCAACTGCATCATCGCCGAAGGACTGAGCCAATCGGCGCATGGCAAAGGCGAGCACTCGAAGGGCACGCTGATCCACGACAATTGCACCGACATCGCCATCGTCGGCAATCTGTACGCGCACAATCGAGATCGCAATCCGCTGTTCAAGGGCGGCGCGCGAGGCGCGGTCGTGAACAACTACATCTACAATCCGGGCGGCCGGGCCGTGCACTACGCGCTGGTGCCATCCGAGTGGGGCGAGCGTCCGTACGCGACCGGGCAGATGGTCGTGGTGGGCAACGTCCTGGAGCCCGGGCCTTCCACGCGCCGGCCCATGTCCCTGCTGCGTCACCAGCGAGGCGGCCCATGCGAAGTCTATCTGGCGGACAATCTCGCGATCGGTCAGGCAGCCGACGTTTCGCTGTTGGAGATCGACAACCGGGCGGCGCCGGGGGAATGCCGGGTTCTGGATGCTCGACCGTTCTGGCCCCCCGAGCTTGTGGCGCTGCCGGCGGCAGAGGTCAAGAACCGTGTGCTGGCGAATGCCGGCGCTCGCCCATGGGATCGGGATGAGGTGGACCGTCGGATCGTTCGCGAGGCCCGCACCGGACAAGGCCGGATCATCGACAGCGAACAAGAAGTGGGTGGATATCCGCGAGTCGCGCCGACACGCTCGGAATTTGACCCATCGCGGTGGAACCTGCACGATATGACCGAACGAGAACCCCAGCGTTCGGACAGATTACGCGTCGTTATCGAGACCGATGCGCCGGGAGGCGACCCCGACGACGAGGGCTCGCTCGTGCGGTTCTTCCTGTACCTCAACGAATGGGACGTCGAAGGTCTGATCGGTACGCGGGGACCCGGCCAGAGCCGCCTGGGTATCTCGGGCAAGGACCGCATCCTCCAGTACGTGAATGATTACGAACGCGTCTATGCGAATCTCCGGGTGCACAAGGCCGACTACCCCGCGCCGGATCAGTTGCGTCGTATCACCAAGCAGTGTTACACCGGCTGCGAAGGGCGGGACCACGTCATCGCTCTGCTCGACCGGGACGACCCGAGGCCGATCTGGTACCTCAACTGGGGCACGAATGAGGAGGACGACAAACCTACTGCGCTGCGCGAGGCCCTGGACCACGTGAAGCAGATGCGCAGCGATGTCGAGTACCGGCGCTTTGCGAAGAAGCTCTGCTACGTCGAGGTGTACAAGCAGAACCACATTGGTCCGCACCGTCCGGCGCTGCGATTCTACATGGACACCTTCTACCCGGACATGGACGGGGGACGCTGGTACCATCGCTGGCGCCCATTGACGGAGCGCGCCGGCGGCTTCGAGGTGGATCGGGACATCAGGACCGGACACGGGCCGCTCTGCGCCGAATACACGATCCAGAAGGAGGGAGATACGCCGACGTTTATGCACCTGATCCCCAATGGGCTGAACATGCCGGACCGACCGGCCTGGGGTGGCTGGTCGGGGCGATACAGCCTGAATCCGGACCTGAACCTGTGGTGGTGCGACCGGCAGGACGCCTGGCAGGGGACCATTCACCGGGACAACACACTCACGAAGTGGGCAACCCACATCCAGAATGATTTTCGGGCCCGCGCGGATTGGTGCGTCGCCCGGACCTATGGCGAGGCGAATCACGAGCCCCTGCCATGTGTGCAGCGCGATTCGACCGGGGCTTTCCTGTCGCTCGAGGCGCCGGTCGGGACAACCATCTCGCTGTCGGCCGAGGGCAGTATGGACCCGGACGGTGACCGGCTGGCGTGCCGATGGATGCACTACCCCGAGGCCGGCACGTTCGGGGGCGATATTCTGATCGACGGTGACAGCGACCCATCGTGTTCCATCGCCGTACCCGCCGCAGCGCTAGGCAAGACGGTCCATATCATTCTCGTCGTTACCGACAGCGGCGAGCCTCCGCTGACCCGCTACCGCCGCATCATCATCACGGGTACAGGCGGCTCCGTCGCCGCGCCATAGCCGCTGCCACACCGAGCACATGCTAATGTGACGTGTGCGTGAAAACATCCGGGCAACCGTGTGGCAGCCTCAAGGCGTAGCCTTGGGGATGGCGGGCACGATTAGGTCTTGTGTATCCGCGGACGCTGACACTTTCGGCCATCCCCAAGTCCTGCGGACTTGAGGCTGCCACCCAGACGCTCCAATGGCTCGGGAATACCGATGCCCTGAGATTTGCACACACCCAATGTGATCATCACGGGTTTTTCGCTGGAGTGACGGCGGTTCGGACTGCTACAATGCCGGCCGGACTGGGCCGGGAGGGTGGAGATCGCCGCAAGCGTCTTTGTAGAGGGAACAGGTGTCGATGAGTCGATGTCGCTGTAAGGCCGGTTGGTTGCTTCTTGTGTCCGCTGCATTCCTCTGCACGTCTCCTGTCGCTCCGGCCAGACCCAGGCTGGTGCTCAAGCTGGGCCACGGCCTGCCGCCCACACACGCGGTGCACAAGGCGATGCTCTTTATGGCCGACCGCGTCGAGGAGAGGTCGGATGGGCAGATGATCGTCCAGGTCTTTCCCAACGAGCAGCTCGGCAACGAAAAGGAATGCATCGAAGCCCTCCAGCTCGGCTACCTCGCGATGACAAAGGTCTCCAGCGCCCCGATGGAGTCGTTCGTCAACAAGATGAAGGTGTTCGGCGTGCCGTATCTGTTTCGTGATGCGGAGCACTTCTGGAAGGTGCTGGACGGCCCCGTCGGCAAAGAGCTGCTGGTGGCGGGCGAAGCGAAGCGGTTGCGCGGGCTGTGCTACTACGACGCGGGAGCGCGAAGCTTCTATACCAAGAGCCGCGCGATCCACTCGCCTGCCGACCTGAGCGGCCTGAAAATCCGGGTGCAGAACAGCATCATGGCCGTCAAGATGATGCAGGCGATGGGCGGCTCGGCGACTCCGATTCCCTTCGGCGAGCTGTACACCGCGCTCGACCAGGGCGTGGTGGACGGCGCCGAGAACAACGCGCCGTCGTTCGTGCAGGCCCGCCACTATGAAGTCTGCGGCTATTACACGCTGGACGAGCACACCTGTCTGCCGGATATTCTCATGATCGGCACGCGCGTCTGGAGGAAGCTCACTGCCGAGCAGCGGCAGATCCTCCAGGAAGCGGCCGATGAATCAGTCCGGTATCAGCGGACCCTCTGGATCGAGCAGGAGCAGAAGGACCTCCAGGTGGCCCGGGAGGCCGGCGTGGAGATCATCCGCCCGGACAAGCAGCCGTTTCGCGAGTCGGTCCGCCCGATCTGGGATGAGTTCCAAGGCAGTTCCGACGAGAAGCTGGCCGAGATCGGCGATCTGATCGATCGTATTCAGGAGGTCCAATGACGTTCCTGCGATGGGTCAAGAAGGTGCTGGACCGCCTGCTCGAGACGCTGGTGATGGTGGTCGTAGCGGTGCTCGTCCTCGACGTGCTGTTGCAGGTCTTCACGCGGTTCGTGCTGAACAAGCCCAGTAGCTGGACGGAAGAGCTGGCGGTGTTCATGCTGATCTGGGTCTCGCTGCTGGGGGCGGCGGTCGCGCTGGGGCGCGGCGCGCACCTGGGCATCGACTACTTCGTGGGCAAGCTGCCCGAGCGGGTGCGCCTCGCGACGGAGGTCTTCGTGTTCTTCTGCGTCGCGGCGTTCTCGTTTCTGGTCATGGTGCTGGGAGGGATCGACCTGGTCCGCAGCACGCTCGAATTGGGTCAGCCTTCGCCGGCCCTCAATGTCCAGATGGGACACGTCTACCTGGCGGTCCCCATCAGCGGATTCTTCCTGACGCTGTACGCCGTCATTGCGCTCGTGGAACGGCTGCGGACGCTCCTGGGCAAAGACAACACACAACCTGTTTGAGAATCGGTGACGCGGCAGCGATGAACCTCATCCGGACAGACAATCGGATCAAAGGGGAGACGACGTGAACGTACCTGTTCTGGTTCTGGTCATCAGCTTCGTGGTCCTGCTGGTCCTCAATGTCCCCGTGGCGTTCTGTATGGGGATCGCGACGCTGCTGGCCTTTGTGGTGATGGGCGCGCCGGCGTTCGGGGCGGTCGCGCACAACATCGCCACCGGGATCGACAGCTTCTCGCTGCTGGCGATTCCCTTCTTCATCCTCTCCGGCCTGCTGATGGGCCACGGCGGTATCGCGCGGCGCCTGATCGATTTCGCCAACGTGCTGGTGGGCCGCTTCCGGGGAGGCCTCGCCTTCGTCAACATCCTCACGTGCATGCTCTTCGGCGCCATCTCCGGGTCTGCCACCGCGGCCATTTCCTCCGTGGGCGGCTTCCTGATCCCCTTGATGAACAAGATGGGCTACCATCGGGACTTCAACGCTTCGGTGACGATCACGGCCGCGACGACGGGACTGCTGATTCCGCCGAGCAACGTCATGATCGTTTACTCGCTCGCCACCGGCGGGGCGGTCTCGATCGCCGCAATCTTCATGGCCGGCGTCCTGCCCGGTGTGCTGGTGGGACTGGCCCTGATGGCGGTCAGCGCGTTCATCTCCATCCGGCACAACTACGGCCAGGAGCAGACGGACGCAGCCACTCTTGCAGAGACCGTTCGCTTCTACAGCGTGCTGCTTGCATCCCTGACGGTCGTGAACGTCGCGCTGCTGTGCTTCTTTCCCTTGTTGTCTGCCGCGCTCGGAGCCTTAGCCTGGGCCATCGTCGAGGTCGCTAGGGAATTGGGCGCCGACATTCCGCAAGGCCGTTCGTTTCCCGCTGGCGCGACGGTTGTCCGGGCGGCCCTTTGGGGTCTCGGCGGTCTGCTGACGCTGGCGGTCGAGGTGAAGATCGTGTGGCGCTCGGCGGCGATCAAGGCGGCCACGATCACCTACCTGCGAGCCGTTCCCGCCCTGTTGCTGGTGCTGATCGTCATCGGCGGGATTCTGCTCGGCTGGTTCACGCCCACGGAGGCCTCCGCGGTGGCAGTGCTGTACTCGTTTGTTCTGGCGGTCTTCGTGTATCGTGAGGTCCGGATCAAGGACCTGCCACGGATCCTCCTGCAATGCGGCGTGACGACCGCGGTCGTGTTCCTGCTGATCGCCACCAGCGTCGCGATGTCCTGGGTCCTGGCCTCGGAGAACGTCCCGCAGGACATCAGCGCCTACCTTGTGAGCCTGACCAGCAGTAAGGTGGTACTGTTGCTGCTCATCAACGCGATCCTGCTGGCCGTCGGGACGTTCATGGACATGACGCCGGCCGTGCTGATCTTCACGCCGATCTTTCTGCCCATCGTCGAGGCGATGGGGCTCAACGCGCTGCACTTCGGGATCATCCTGATCATGAACCTGTGCATCGGGCTGTGCACGCCGCCGGTCGGGACGTGTCTGTTCCTCGGCTGTGGGATCGCCGAGACGACGGTGACCAAGGTCATGCGTCACATCCTGCCGTTCTTCGGCGCGATGCTCGTGACGCTGCTGATCTGCACCTTCGTCCCGGAGATCTCCCTCTGGATTCCCGCCAGGCTCGGCTTCGTCCGGTAGTCGCTCGCAGTGTGCCCGTAAGTCTTGCGTTAGACGCCGGAAGATGCGCCATCACCTGCGACTTCAGACCGCCAGCGTCAATCATCAACAATCAATAATCCATCATCAATGATCGATCAGTTCCGCAGCTCGTCTTCGAGCGAGTCGAGGCCCATGATGACGTCGTGCATGTAGACGCGTCGTCCGCTCGGCGTGTCGGTCGCCGCATAGGTATGCCCGCTGCCCGGATCGACGTAGGCATACCACCTGTACTTTGACAGCCACTCGTAGTCCTCGTCGTCGACCTGCGCCTTCAACCCATTGTCCAACGGTATCTCTTTCATACTCCGCTCGCCTCCATTTCTGATATCAGCCTTCCGGCCTCCCGATCGCCAAAACCTCTCACGACCCACATGGGCAACCGCTTCCCACTTCCTTCTATGATACCTTTCTACCCTCCGATCTCCAATAATCTTCGCATCGCGGCCAGCCACCTGGGTCAGAAGTTCCGAGGAGTTGGTCAGACGATTTCGATGGCGCTGTGGAGAATCTCGGACAGGATGCTGGCAGCAGCAGGACTGCGGTACTCGTCCCAAAAGATGCATTTGGGCTCGATGGCCGCGTCGATGGCGAAGGCCGCGTGGAACAAGCCGGCCGTGATCTCCGTGCGTCTGGAGTGGTCCGTCTCGTCGACGACGACGGCCACATCGATATCACTGTCGGGACCTGCCTGCCCTTTGGTGTGTGAGCCGTACAGCAGCACCTTCTTGATCGGGAATAACTGCCGCGCCGACTCGTAGAACCTCAGGATGGTCTGGCGGACTAAAGCCTGGCCTTGATCCATACGAATAGCTCCCTCGCCGAATCCAGCAGACGTTCAGCCTCTGTATCAGTTCAAAACGCGTGTCAGTTCTGCGATATCCTCGGTGTACCGAGACTCGATGTAGTGCGAGTTGAGCCGTTCCATTGCGTGCATCCTCTGTGAGCCCACTTCGTCCTTCCACGGCAGCTCCGCCACGAGACGCAAGAGGTTGTGCGTATAAGGCGGCGTGGACGCGCGATATTTCACATAGCAGGCCTTCAGTATCTTCTCGACCGCCTGCTGAGACAGGAAAGCGACGTACAGATAGCGACGAGTCTGCAACATGGCCTCTGCGGCAGCCAAATCATACTCCGCGAGCGATACCCAGTTCTGTATGACCTTGTCGATCATCTGTACAACTACCCCAAGTCGGCCTTGTCGAGAACGTCACACATCAGGATTGTAGCACTGATCGGATGCCGACGCAATCGATTGTTGACTTGGCGATGGCGTCATCGGGCTGGCGCGTGGGCGGCAAAAGAGAGAGGCCGTCGCGTGAGGGGCGACGGCCTCCGGGGCGCTAACGATTCGTTTCAGGCAATGGCTACTTGACGGGGGCGCGGAGCAGGGTGATGCTCAGCGGCTTGACCGCGAGCGCGCCGGTCAGGTCAGTCGGGTCGGCGCTGGCGATGTCCACGTTGCGGGGCTCACCCGGCTGGTTGTAAGCCATCGGGTCATCGCCGGCGATGACCCAGGTCTGGGCGTCGCCGGCCGGAGCGACGTTGTTCAGGTTGAGCTTGAGCCGGTATGCGTCCCGCGTCGGGTTCACGATGCCCACCGTCAGCGCTTTGCCGTCTTCGGTCAACGCTGCTGAGACATCCAGCGGAGCCGCCTCGTGTTTGACTGCCACCGGGACCGTCCCGAACTGCGTGCGGTACAGCATCAAAGGCAGGCCCGTCGAGTCGAAGTCGGCGGCCGTCTTGGTCGTTTTGATGCAGCCGATCACGTTGACCGTCTGGGCGTAGTTGGCCATGAATATGATGTCCGTGTTGCGGAAGTACTCGTGCAGGCCCGCCGCGATGCCCAACGCATCCTTCAGGAAGTACCGCGTGCCCAGCTCGCCGAAGACGTGCGGGCCGTACCAGTAGTTCCATTCGTCGAGCGCCACCCGGATGTCCTTGCCCTCCAGCGCGGGGATCGTCTTGCGGTACTCGCGATGGGCATCGGCGATCCGCTTGACCTGGTCCGGAATCTGTTGGACGTGCTCGGGGATGTCTTCCTTGTCACGGCAGTAGAAGTGCTCGCTGAGGAGATTCATGTGGTCGGCGCAACTGGTCAGCATGCCCTTCGACCAGCGGCCGTCGCGGCCGATGTCGCCGGAACCGACGGTCTTGATCGCCGGATCGACCTCGCGCATCTTCTGCTCGACCCAGTTGTGCTTCAGGACGTAGTGGTTCAGCGACATGTAGCCGAGCTGCCAGTTGCCCCACATTTCGTTCCCGACACACCACCACTTGACGCCGTACGGCTTGGGGTTGCCGTTCTTCGCCCGCCATTTGCCCATGAGCGTGTCGGCCGAACCGTTGGCGTATTCGACCTGTGCGGCCGCCGAGTAGGCGTCGCCGAAACCTGTGTTGACCGCGATCATCGGTTCAGTGCCGATCAGGCGGCAGAACCGGATGAACTCGTCCATGCCCATATCGTTGGTCTCGATGCCGGTCCAGGCGGGATTGGTGCGAGTCGGCCGCCTGTCGCGGTCGCCCAGTCCGTCGCGCCAGTCGTACCCGCTGACGAAGTTGCCGCCGGGCCAGCGGTAGACCGGCGCATCGAGCTGCCGGAGCAGTTCGAGCGTGTCCTTGCGGAAGCCCTCGATGTTGTCCGCAGGCATCAGCGAGACGCAGCCGATCTTGAGCGTGCCCTCGCCCGACGTGGTGATCTCCAGACGGGCGTTGTCCGTGGCCTTGCCGGCGGTGAATTTCAGCGGGCTCTTGGTGTGCTTGTCGCGCACCTTCTTGATCGTGATGCTGTCCTTGTCCGACTCGGCGTCGCCCCAGATGAGGCTGACCACGACGGGGCCGACCTTGCCGTCGCCGGCCAGGTAGATGTACCCCGTGTAGTTCTTGCCCTGAATCAGTCCCAGCTCTTCCTGATAGATGCCGACGGACCGGCCGCCGGGGGCGGTGATCTGCGGCGTGTGCTCGCCCACAAAGGCGTCCTCCTTGACCATCTTCACCGTGCCTTCCGGGCCGATCACCTTCCACGGGGAGGCCGCCAGCACGCGGGCCTGAGCACGGGTCAGTCGCCAGATGTCGCCCTCGGCCGGCACGGGAAAGTAGAACTTGCGGTCTTCGAGCATCTCGGCCCAGATGCCGCCGTAGATGCAGCGGCCCAGGTGCTCGATGAACTGGCCATAGATATACGGCGAGATCGGCTCGGCCTTGGTCGCCGCGTCGATCGAGATCGTGGCTTCGACCGTGGCGGAGGCCGGCGCCGCGTCCTGTGCACGGACGCCTGCGGTCAGGCCGAGCAGGAGGCACAGGCCCGCCAGCAGGAGGAAACGGATGGGGAGGTGCATGGCTGTGTCCTTTCAAATCAGTGACATTGATGGATCAGACCTTCTTGTCGGGACACGAGGATACCGATTCGACGCGGGCCAATGCAAGCGTTCTTCATGGGCAAATGTGATAAAACGCTTCCCACGCGCCCGGTGCACGGGCATAATTGACACCGATTGCTGCATCGGGCAGGCTCGTTTCGCCCGATTGCGATCTGTGAAACGCCAAAATGCGAAAAAGGATGGACAATGGCTTTATCTCAACGACGGATTTGGAGCAGACGGACCATGAGAAACGAATGCTGGACAGAGTTGGTGTCCGTGGCTGTCACGCTGGCGCTTGTTGCCGTCGGCGGCGGGTGCCGCAAGGACGGGACGACCGGCGCATCGAAGTACACGGGTTCCTGGGCGCAGGTTCCCGACATCCTGGCGCAGATCGGCGAGCCGAACATTCCGAGCCGCGACTTCGACATCACGAAGTTCGAAGCCGTGGCGGACGGCACAACCGATTGCCGGCCTGCGATCATGGCGGCGATCGCCGCGTGCGAGGAAGCGGGCGGAGGGCGTGTGATCGTCCCGGCAGGTACTTACCTCGTCAACGGTCCGCTCTATCTGGTCAATGACATGGAGCTGCATCTGGCCGAAGGGGCGCGCCTGAAGTTCGGGTCGAAGTACGACGACTACCTGCCGCTGGTCCTGACGCGATGGGCAGGGACGCAGATCTACAACTACTGCCCGTTCATCTACGCCTATCGCCGCAAGAACGTCGCCCTGACCGGAACCGGGACACTGGACGGCCAGGCGAAGGACACGTGGAGCACGTGGGCCCGGAAACAGGACAAGGGCATCGAGACGCTGCGCCGCTGGAACGATGAGGGGACGCCCGTAGTAGACCGGTTCCTGGGCGATGGCTATTTCCTGCGGCCCAGCATGATTGGCTTCCTCGGGTGCACGAACGTGCTGGTGGACGGCGTGACGATCATCGATTCGCCGTTCTGGTGTCTGCATCCGATTTCTTCGAAGAAGGTCACGATCCGCAACGTCCGGATCGACTCGCACAACCCCGACAACGACGGGATCGTTCTGGATTCCTGCGAGCACGTGCGCATTCACGGCGTGGCTATTGCCAACAGCGGCGCGTGCGTCGCCGTCAAGTCGGGCGCCGGACGCGAGGGCCGCGAGATGGGCTGGCCGAGCCGCAACATTTATGTCCACGATTGCACCTTCAACGCCGAGACGGCCATCTCGATCGCGGGCGAGATAGGCGGCGGTGTCTACAACGTCTTTGCCGAGAATTGCCTGACAGGACAGGGACTGCGACCTGCCCTGGCGATCGCAGACGAGCAGACGCGAGAAGGCGAGATCGCACACGTGCGTTATCGCAACATGTTCGGTCTCGACGTGCGGGACCCGAACGCGGCGAATCAGCCACCGGACGTATACGCCGGACCTGACGTCCAACTCGGCGAGCAGGGCGGCGCCGTGACATTGAGTGGTTCGGTGGCGGACGACGGCAAACCTTCGGGCAAGCTGACGTCTGCGTGGTCCGTGATCCAGGGCCAGGCCGATGCCGTGAAGCTCGCGACGCCGGCCGCCTTGAAGACGCAGGCAACGTTCTCCCAGCCTGGCGTGTATGTCCTCCAGCTCGAAGCCGGCGACGGCGAGGCGACCGGACGCCACTTCCTCATCGCCAAGGTCGGTGAGCAGCCCGAGGGTATGGAGGGCATCCGCCGACCGATCTTGCCTGTGGGAAAATGAACCGCAGGAGGCAGGAATTCGACATGATCAGAAGAAGCCGTGGTGTGGTCTGTCCCGTAGTGATGGTTCTACTTGCCGGCGCACGCGCGCAGGCGCCGACGCCGGACCACACCCCCGAGAAGACGTGCTTTCAGGTTGCCGCGCCGTGGGCGCCGGAACTGGACGTCCGCTCGGATGTCGCGATCATCTATGGCATGAACGACAGCTTCGCCTCGCGGCTGGCCGGCTGGCGCGATCGCGGCTATGTCACGCACTTCATGACCGGGATCGCGTGGGGTGGATATCAGGACTATTTCACCGGCAAGTTCGATGGCGTCACGCATAGCGAGGATGGCCAGGTCGAGCGCAGCGGCGAGATCATCTGGCACGGCCGCGACGTTCCCTACGTCGTGCCCTCGCCGACGTATCTGACGTACATCAAATCGCTCGTCAGGCAGGCCGTCGATGCGGGTGTTGCCGCCATCCATCTCGAAGAGCCCGAGTTCTGGGCCCGCGCCGGCTACAGCGAATCATTCAAGAAGCAATGGCAGAGTCATTATGGCTTCCCCTGGATGGCCCAGCACGAATCGCCCGAGGCGACATACCTGTCGTCGAAGCTCAAGTATCAGCTTTACTTCGACGCTCTCAAGGAGGTGTTCGCGTACGCGAAATCATACAGTGAGAGCAAAGGCGCACGCGTGCGGTGCTACGTGCCCACGCACTCGCTGCTGAACTATTCGGCCTGGCGGATCGTCAGTCCCGAGGCGAGCCTGGCGGCGCTGCCGGGGATGGATGGATACATCGCCCAGGTCTGGACGGGCACCAGCCGCGAGCCGGTCTACTTCAATGGCGTCCGCAAGGAACGCGTCTTCGAGAACGCGTTCCTCGAATACGGCTCGATGGTCTCGATGACGGCACCAACCGGGCGCAAGGTCTTCTTCCTCACCGATCCGGTCGAGGACCGGCCTCGCACGTGGGATGACTACAAGCGCAACTATCAGGCGACGTTCACGGCGCAGCTCATGTATCCGATGGTTGACAGCTATGAGGTGATGCCGTGGCCGAGCCGAATCTATCGCGGCCGATTCAAGGTCGAAGGCAGCGCTGCGACGCAGCCGATCTCCCGTGCGTACGCGACGCAGATGCAGGTGATGGTCAACTCGCTAAACGACATGCCTCTCTCCAACAACCGAATCGACGGAAGTCACGGCATCGGTGTACTGCTGGGCAATTCGATGATGTTCCAGCGGTTCCCGACCCACAAGGAGTACGAGGACCCGCAGCTTTCGAATTTCTACGGCATGGTTCTGCCTCTGCTCAAACGCGGCGTGCCCGTTCAGACGGTCCACATGGAGAACCTCGGCTTTGCCGGCACGCTCAAGGACGTCCGCGTCCTGGTGATGAGTTACGCGAACATGAAGCCTCTGTCGCCGGATTGTCACCGGCATCTGGCTTCCTGGGTCCGACAGGGCGGCGTGTTGATCTACTACGGGCGGGACAACGATCCGTTCCAGGAGGTCAGGGAGTGGTGGAATACGGATGGCCGTCAGTACAAGGCGCCGTCCGAACATCTGTTCAAGCTGCTGGACATTCGGCCGACCGCCGACCGGGATCGATACGAGTGCGGCAGGGGAGTCGCCTACATCGTCCGGCGTGCCCCGAAAGAGTTGGTGCTGGAGCCAGAGCAGGACGGCGCGTTCGTGGCGATGGTCCGGCGGGCGTACGAGCAGGATGCGCGAGCAGGGGCGCTGCGAATGAAGAACCACCTGCATTTGCAGCGTGGTCCGTACGACATCGTCGCGGTGATGGACGAGAGTGTGGCCGTCGAACCATTGCGGATTGAGGGTCCGGTGATCGATTTGTTCGATCCCGAACTGCCGATCCTCGCGGAGAAGGTTGTGGCTCCCGGCGTACAGGCATACCTCTACAATCTCCGCCGCGTGACGGGCGCCGGGCGTCCGAAGGTGCTGGCCGCCGCCTGCCGCGTGTATGAGGAACGAACGGAGGGCAATTCGTATTCCTTCGTCGCAAAGAGCCCTTCGGGCACGCAGAACGTCATGCGTATTCTGTTGCCCGCGGCGCCGGTCGAGATCGCCGTGACCGGGCCGGATGGGCTGCCGATGCACGAAGTGGAGCAGTCCTGGGATGCCGGGACGCGGACCTGCCGCGTCAAGTTCGCCAACCATTGTGATGGCGTTCGCGTGACGCTGACCTGGTGACATGCGTTGGTGAGGGTACTGATATGAGCATCGCACGCAGAGACATATTGAAGACAGTCGCTGCCGCAGGCTTCACCGGGGCGGCGCGCTCCTTGCTCGCCGGCGAACGGCCGCGATTCTCGGTGAGTGTGAAGCGACTGACGCTGAAACACACCTGGACGATCGCACGGAATTCGAGCGACTACAAGGACAATGTGTTCGTGCGGATCGAGCGGGACGGCGTCGCCGGCTGGGGCGAGGCGGCGCCCAACATTCGCTATGGCGAAAGCGCCGAGAAGACCCTGGCCGTCCTCGAGCAGGCCCGCCCGCTTCTTGAGTCGGGCGACTGGTTCGAGTACGTCGATCTGCGCCGGCGATGGGAGACCTTTACGAAGGACCAGACGTGCGCGGGCGCAGCGCTCGACATGGCGGTCCTCGACTGGGTGGGCCGCAGGCTGAACGTGCCGCTCTATCAGTTGTTCGGATTGGACAGGAACAAGGCGCCTGTCACAACGTTCTCGATCGGCATCGACACGCCGGACGTGGTCCGACAGAAGGTACGCGAGGCGGCGGAGTTTCCGGTCCTCAAGATCAAGGTCGGTCGGGACAACGATGCGGAAATCCTGGCCGCCGTACGCGATGTCACGAACTGTCCGCTGCGCGTCGATGCCAACGAAGGCTGGCGCGACAAGCAGACCGCGCTCGACAAGATTCGCTGGCTCCAGGACCTCGGCGTCGAGCTGATCGAGCAACCCATGCCGGCGGCGATGCTCGAAGAGAGCGCCTGGCTGCGCGACCGGGTGGACATTCCCATCCTCGCCGACGAGGCAGTCAAGCGTGTCGCCGATATTCCCAAGCTCGCGCAGGCCTACGACGGGATCAATATCAAGCTGATGAAATCCGGCGGAATCCAGGAGGCGCTGCGCATGATCCACGTGGCTCGCGCGCTCGGTCTGAAGATCATGCTGGGCTGCATGATCGCCAGCTCCGTGTCCATTACCGCCGCCGCCCACCTCAGTCCGCTGATCGACTACGCCGACCTGGACGGCAACCTCCTGATCGCCAACGACCCCTTCACCGGTGTCACCGTCGATCGCGGCCGCCTGGTCCTGCCTGCCGGTCCCGGCCTCGGCGTCACGGAGCGCAGGGTGTGATGCATCGTTCCTTCCCATCGATGCACCATCCCCAATCCGCCTGCGGCGGATGAGGCTGCCGCCCGCCCGACAAGTTGATCAGCATGCCGCGTTCGAGCCGGACCCGCTCGCCCGCCCCGGCCGCAAGGGCCACGACCGGCACGATCGCGAGAACCAGCCGGAAGGGTCCAGATTGGCTTTGTCGCCCAAGCTCACCCTCGGTGTTGGCCCCAAAACGCCATAAACTGGCTTTGTTTTGCATGCTTCCTATCCCATTCGTGTCCTGCCAACCCTCCGCCTGACTGCGCCAACATGGCCTCCGCCAGACCGATCTCTGTCGACCGGACCTTATTAGCAGTCAACTCATATGGATTCAGATCCCCCCCCCCCCCCCGCATTTGTTGTCTGCATATCATACCTGGCCCGCCGGCCCAGTCAAGCCGGAAACCAGACCATTCCTTTGACGTCTCGAATTGCAGACTCAAGCACATGGGGGAAGCGCGGAATCGCCTAGTTCTTCGCTTGACATAGGCCCGCAGACCTGATAAAGACTTCGATGGGCATCTTGGAGAGACACCAACGGCCGAAGGTCCAGAGACGTGCGCACTGCCCGTAGGCCTGGTCGGCGATGGACACGCGATAGCAGCGCCGTGATCCGCGTAGCTTTGTTGAGAGTGAGCCAATGGCAAAGACCGCTCTCGTTTTAGGGGCAGGAGCAAGTGCTCCCTATGGGTTTCCCTCTGGGCAGAGACTATGTGACATCATTAAGGTCGATCTGAACCCTACGAAAGACAAACTGGATCGAATGGGGATAGGCAAGAGATCGTATGACGTGTTTCGCCTGCAACTGCAGAGTGCTGGTCGTATCTCGGTGGACGCATTTCTTGAGTCGAGACCTGACCTTATTGACCAGGGCAGATTGGCAATCGCTTTGGCTCTCTTGCCATGTGAGAAGGAAGACAGACTGTTCAATGACTGGTCTCAGGGCCGCCTTGAACTCAAAGGGCGCACGAAGCCGGAGAGTGGTCACTGGTATGAGCTGCTTTTTAACATGCTGACGCAAGGGCGCAGCTTTGTTGAGGTCGATCTCGCTGGACTTGGGGTGGTGACCTTCAATTACGATCGGTCATTTGAACACTACTTCTTCACAGCTCTCAAGCATTCATACGACAAGACTGATGCGGAGGTCCGTGAGAAGTTGAGTGCTGCGCGAATCATCCACGTACACGGCAGTCTTGGATTGTTGCCATGGCAATCTGACCCCGAAGACGCGCGTGTCGTGGGATATGGACATGAGACTCCAACTGATGTACTGTGCGCGAGGGAGAGCATCAAAGTGCTTCACGAAGCCGATGAGAGTAGCCCAGCGTTCCAGCAGGCGAGGAAGCTCATCGCAAGTGCTGATAGAGTGTTCTTCTTCGGCTTCGGTTTTCACCGTATGAATCTGTTACGTCTTGGCATGGCGGATATGGAGCCGAACGG
>CAZNSM010000116.1:0-16009 GCA_964575615.1 uncultured Pirellulales bacterium
ATGCTGGCCGTCGGCATCCAGTCCCGAGCCGTTGACGGTATTCTCCGGTCCGGCGGTCGCCTCCGAAGCGCCGTTGCTCGTGGCCACGACATTCTCCACCGTGTAAACGAAAGACTCCGTGGTGAAGCGCCAGACATTGCCCACGTCCCAGCCGACGCCGTTGGCCTCGTCGACTCTCCAGTAGTATGTCGTACTGAAATCGAGGTGTCCCGTGGCATCGAAGCTGTTGGGATCCTGCGTCGAGACAACCGCGGCTCCGCTGTCAACCGCACCAGCGTCGTCGCTGAGCAGGACTCTGTGCTTGGGCGACGCCGCGCCCACATACTGCCCGGGCGTCCAACTCAGGGCCGTCTTGACGTTGACTTCCACGGCGCCGTTGTCGGGATTGGGGTTGGAGGCCTTTACGCCGCTCCATCCGCCCGTCACGATGATGTTGTCGATCGCCCACCACCAGTCGTTGCCGGCATCATACAGACCGAAGGTAATCACCATGCTCGTGGCGCCGGCGGGATTGGGAATGTCAACCACGATGGTCTCGTTGGTGGATGTGTCGGGATGGAAGTTCGGGCTGCTGGAATCGGACTCCCACAGCAGCACCACGATCGGCTCGGCTCCGTCAAACGAGACCTTGATGGTTCCGGTCTGGTGATAGTCGTCATCGAATTCGGGACGCCAGCTCGAATCGAACTGGAGCTTGACGGTGCCCGGCCGGGCGGAAGACAGGTCGATCGGTGCCGTGCTGAGCCATACGTCATAGGTGTTCGCAGGATAGTCTTTAGGATGCCCCGCATCGTCCCATTCATCCGGATCGGCGATGGCAACGGTGCCCTGCCCCAACGTGAATTCCGTACGCCGCTGGTCGCCAGCGGTCTGAGCCCACCAGTCCTTGTTGGCAAAGCCCCATCCGGCCCACTCGGTCACACCATCCGTGGCCGGATCCTCGATTCCGGGGACTCCACTGGCATCGTTGATCCAGCCGGCCGGCGGAATGTTCGTCCATACGGCATCTCCGGCAAGCCCCTCGTCGACATTCGGCCCCAGCGGCAAGCCTTCGAAATCCTCTGACAACAGCACAAAGGTCTCCTGGGCCTGCGCCATGCCGACAAAGGCCAGGACAAGGGCTAACAGCAAGTACTTCGTTCTTTTCATTTCTCCATTCCTTAAAAAGAGTTTGTGGGCTGTCCTGTATTGTGTACACACCAACGGAGCAACTCCTGCTTCTTTAACACGCAAAGGTTAGAGTCGTGTGTACCGCTCGTTTTTTCTCTGTTAACGCGTGTCTCTGTCCGCACCGGCAATGTGAAGATCCATTGCTGACACAAATCCGGAGTCTGCCGACTCCGATACCCGCTGCGAGCGTTGCGACTCCCCTTCTGTTCACCTCCTTCCCGAGAGAGGACAGATCTCACAAGAAGCAGACATGAAAATGCACACACCTCGGCGTGTAGCAGGACTCCCGGCCATATCCGCTCCTCGGTAGACACATAGCTTGGCGTTTCCAAGGCCAAAACGCGAATGCCAGGTGAAGACTTCGCACCATCACTTATACCACATTCCGTGACACCGCCACAACGACAATCCCTGCCGTCAGCAGCGTCGAAACGGGGCCCGCCCCGATATCATCGGGGCAGGCCCCCTGCAATGCTTCAGAAACTGCAGGACACCGCTGCTCCTGTAGGCGAGCGCTACGGGGCAACCGGCCGACCGAAGCCGACATCGTCGATGTATATGGTGCCTTTGCCGCCTGCGGCCGGACTGGTCCGATTGCCGACGCCGATCGTCATCTTCTCGACCCGGCTCAGCGTGACACCTGCAAAACCGCTCAGCGGAATCTGCCACTGCTGCCACTCCGTCGCCAGGACGGCATCGGCATCTGCATGGACAACCGTTGCCTTGCGCCCGGCACTGTCTTCCAGCGTGACATAAAGCGCCTGGGGCGAGTTCGTCGCAATGCCCCGGAAGTACAGGCTCAAGCTGTCGGCGGCTCCAACCGTCAAGTCCTGCGGCTGATCGAAGACCCGGTCCGCCTCCGAATAGAAGGGCGAATTGCCGTTATCGTACGCCAGAGGCATGGACTGGCGACCGCCGTGAACGATCGTGCGCTCGGCAAATGGGGCGTTGAGGTGGCCGACCGTCGAGCCGGTGCTATTGACCCAACCGTCGAGCCATGTATCGAAGATAGCCTCGCCGGCCTCAATGTCGTCGGTGTAACTCTCGAAATCGTCGATCAGCGCGAATTCCTGCGTCGTGAAGCTCCAGACGGCTCCGGGCCAATTCGACTGGTCTCCGATCTCGTCCACTCTCCAGGAGTACGTGGCGCCGAATTCGAGCGTCTGGGGCGTGAAGCTGGGCTGGGCCACGGTTCCGGCCAGAGACAGGGCCTCCGGATCCATGCCGAGGTAGACCTCGTGCGAGGTCGCCTCGCGACCGGCGCGCCAACTGAGGGCACTGGCGCGATCCACATCGGTCGCCCCGTCCGCCGGCTGCGGCTGCCGCGCGGACACCGGAATATGGTAGAAGCGGACTTCGCTGAGCCCGTACTGGGGGATGGAGCCCCAGTTGCTGTTCACGGTCAGCCGGACGTACTTGGCGGCCACACCCTGGAAATCGACCGTCGTATTGTGGGCATAGCGTGCCTTGGCGGTCGAGCGAGCGAACTGCACGTCGCCCAGAACCGTCCAGTCAGTCCCGTCCTGTGAATACTCGATGGTCACGTCCTTGAACCCAAACCCGAGCACCAGGTCGAACTCGACGTTGTAGTTCCAGACCCACATTTCGTGGAGCTTGAGGACGCGATCGAACTCGTATTGGATATAGACCGGATCGGCGCCGGCGGGCAGGCCCAACCACATATCGGAGATTTTGGTCGAGTGCGTGTCGTCGGCATCGAGCCCGGAGCCATTGACAGTGTTCTCGGGACCGGAGGCGGCGTCCGAACTGGCATTGCTGGTGGCGATGACGTTCTCGGCCGGATAGGCAAACGGCTCGGTCGTGAAGCTCCAGACCTCGCCCTTGAAAATCGTGTTGTCGGGGGCGGCGTTCACCTCATCGATCCGCCAGTAGTAGGTGGTCTCGAAATCGAGCAGGTCGGGTGAATCGAACGTCGTGTCGGTCTGCCCCTGGCTGACCAGCACGCCCCTCGAATCCGCGCGGCTCGCGTCATTGACATCGTCGAAGATCGTTCCCAGGTACACGTCGTGTGTCGCAGCGAACTTGCCGGCAGACCAGCCGAGAACGACATCGCGAGGCACGTCGATGGCTTCATTCTCGGGAACCGGATCGGCCGCCACTTCGGGGCCGGCGCCCTGCATCGCCTCAATCAGCTCATCGAGCGTCAGGCAGTGACTGTAGATCCGGACGTCATCGATGTCGCCAATCCAGTCGCAGCCCCAGCCGTCCGAGCCGATCAGGACCGGACAGTTGCTGGCGGTGATGGCGCCCATTGGGGTCGTCTCGGCCTGCACGCCGTTAAGGAAGCTGGTCAGTGTCGAGCCGTCGTGCGTACAGGCGATGTGGCACCACTCGTCGCGGACCAGGTTCTGTCCGACATAGGCCCAGGCCCGGGGCGACGTGTTGAACGTGAACGCCATGTAGGGCTTCGTGCTGCCCCAGCCGTATCGAACCTGCCAGCTCCAACTGGGACTGGCCGTACTCAGTGCCTTGGCCATCGGCGCCGTTTCCGTGCCTTTTCCTTCGGGGTCGTCCGCTCCGGGTCGGATCCACAGGGTGATGGAGATCAGACTGGTGATGTTCAGGCTGGCGTCGGCGCCGCAATTGATGTAGTCGCCCCCACCGCCGGCCGCCCCCAGACCGTGGAATTCCAGGGCCTTGCCGGTAACGCCGGGGACCCACGTGGGGTTGCCAACGATGGTCCCATCGTTGCCCTTGCCGGATGAATCCAAGACGGTGGTGCCACTGCCCTCATCCAACTTCCAGTGACCCACCAGCTCCCCCATCGCCGCTCCCGCCACAACCAGCACACAGAGAACGGCCCACCAGACAGATTTCCTGCACATGAGTATCCTCCTTCAGACAGTAAGTGAATCAACACATCAGCATCCCGGCCGCATACCGGAGCGCTGCGTCTATCGAAGATACATACAACTGCCTGGCCTGCTCTTACGTCCGGCGCAAGGCAGACGCTCAAGATGGGGTTCTATCGGTCCTGCCGGTCGAATGAGCCCCACATCCACCGTGTTCGAGACCTCTGAAGTGATGCCTTTATTTGAACTGCCTCCGTTCCGTACCGTCCCTGTTCCTACTCCGTGATCCGCGCCTCCCCGGCACGGATCGGACAGCACATTTCCGTACCCACTGACTGTACCACATCCGCCGACGGAGAGCAACACCATTTCTTGGTGTGCTTTGTCCGTATCGACCGCAAGGCCCAACCACCTGATATGTGGAAACCACGGATTTTTCGGGTTACACCGGGGCGGACGTGCCCCTATCGGCCGGAATGTGGCGTTCCCGGAGGCTTGGAGGCCGTTTTGTGCCCGGCCGGACCCCAAGGTCGAGGGCTTCGCGACCAGCTATGGAGGTGTGGTTTTGAAGGGCCAACTGAACTTCTCGAACCGCCCAAACTCCGCGTCCGAATAGTCGGCCTGACCGTGGTCGGTTTGGAGGCCCGAGCGAACCTGCTCCACGTGGCAGTCCACGAAAACGGCGTTGACGGTGCCTCCGTTCCAGTCACTGCGCTTGGCACCGTGGAAGGTGCCGAACCAGTCGCGGCCATCCCCGCAGAGGGCATTGTCGTTCAGCACATTGCTGCAACCTGGCCGCGTCCACATGTTCTCTTCGGAGAAGAAGAACACCTCGTTCTTGGCTCGGGTGATCTCACTCTGCTTGAGGACACCTCCCCCGGCGGCTCCCGATTTGGAGCCAAGGTAGGCATTCATGCTGTAGCTGTAGTAGGGATCGATAGGATTGGCCGGATCGTGGCTGGGATGGCGGTGCGCCTCAGTCTTGGCGACGACGTTGAACGTCGGACACAGATGGACCTTGTCGCTTTTGAGATAGGGCCAGAACGGACCGTCGGCTTTGTACCTTGGATCGTGCCATCGGCAGTACCGCTGGTATCCGCTCACCGGGGCTTCGGTCTTGACCAGGGAAGTCCATGCACTCGGGTAGCGCCCGTCGGAATCGTCCAGGTAGAGCATCTGAGCCAGGCCGTACTGCCGCAGGTTGCCCCGGCAGGTCATCTCCTGCGCCTGCTCTTTGACGCGCTGCAGGGCGGGCATCATGATGGCCATGAGAATGGCGATGATGGCGATGACGACCAACAGTTCGATGAGCGTAAATGCGTGCCGTTTCGGGTACATGGCTTGCCTCCTTATGCCCCCGACGGGGTCTGTCAGCCAGCAATCTTGTCCCAGATACACACAAACACCACGACTGTGCGAAGTGGATTGTATCTCTTTAGCGGCGCCGTACGCAAAGGAAATTTACCCCCCAGGCGGATCGAAGACCATTTGCCGGAGCTTGCAGACGGCCGTCTGCGGTACCCGGGCGGCCATGGGCCTATTCCTGCACCTGCTGCTCCCAACGGTCCATGAACAAAACCAGATCGTTGGCGTCCACGACACCGTCGGTGTTGAAGTCGGCAGACGCGGGCGTCTGGCTCATGCTGGCGAAGGCGGTTCCGCCAAAGGCGCCTGCGTTCACTCGACCGCCGTTAGGCTGGCGCTCGCCTGAGAAATCGGCGTCAGGGTCCCCCGCATCCACGCAGGGACTCGTCATGTCGTCGAGCACCCAGATCTCGTGCTCGGGCCAGTACCGGCCACACGTGCTGCGCAGGTGATAGTCGCCCGTGTCGGGATCGGCAAACATCGGATTCTCGCTGAAATTGCCCTGCCCCTCGGCGCCTCGCTCGATGCAACTGTACGTGGCCTGGCACCCGTACAGATCACTCCAGGTATTGTCCCAGAAGATGCTGCTGCGGATGTCCGGACTGCCGTCTCCAAACGCCTCGATGCCGCACTCGTTCCCGACGACCGTGACATTAACGATCGTCGGCGAGCTGTCGGCGATCAAAATGCCGACCCGACTGCCCCGAATCACGAAATTCCTCAACACGCTGTCCGCCCCTTCCCCCCGATGGAACGACACAGCGTATCCATCCGGCACCTCCAGAACCGCCGCATCGCCCACACTGCAAACCGTGATCGCCTTGGCTGCGAAATCAATGGTTCCACGATAAACACCCGGAGAAACATTCACGGCATCCCCATCCTGCGCTGCGTCGATGGCCTCCTGAATTGTGGCACAGGCCAGGACGACCGATCGACCGCCATTTGAATCGGCGCTGCGAACGAGCTCGACCTGGTTGCGGTCGAGGTCGCTGGCATAAGAGACGTGGATGTCCATCTTCGCGTTCGGCTCCTGTCGGCAGAAGAAGAACGTCTTTCCATCGGCGCTGAGACGCGCGTAATAGGAGTTCCCGCCAGGTGTATCGAACATGGAAAGATGCTCGGGCGGGCCAAAAGGACTGTCGAGAGACGTTCGGGTCGTCCGGAACAGCTGAAAGGCCTCGTTTCGATTCGATCCGAAGTAAAGCGTCAATCCATCCGGTGTGATGTACGGATGCATGTCCGAGGCGCTGCTGTTCAGCAGTTCCAGATTCTGGATATCTGCAAACGTCGATTCCTGGTCGGAACGGCTAGCCATCCAAAGATCCCATTGGCCTTTGCCGCCAGGCAGCGTGTTTCCACTGAAAACAATGATCCGTTCGTCCTGCGTCAGTGTGGGATTGGCCAGGTCGCCCAGTCTGTTCAACTCGGAGATGTTCGAGCCGGCCATCCAGAAGGCGCTCGCCGAAGATCGCTGCGCTACTTTCAGACGTTTGCCACCTATTTCCGTTCTGTAGTAGTACATGCGCAGGTTGTCCGGCGACACCCACGGATAATCCACGTGTCCCTGCGTGTAGTTCAGAGTGCTGATCTCCCGGATCGCGGCAAAGGGGCCGGTGGGAGTCTGACGCACCGCCTGATAGATGTGTGTGTGTGTGTGTGTGTGTGTGTAGCCCCACCCGGGCTCGACCGAGAAATACAGTGTCAAACCGTCAAAGGACAAGAAGGGACTCTTGTCGTCATATTTGCTGTTCACCTCTGTTAGAGGGACAGGCTCCGTCCATTGGTGTGCGTCGCAGACAGGAGTCAGACTCGATACGACCTGTACAACACAAAACACCAGAGTTACCATCGGGAACACACGCGTCGCTTCCATCGGATCGCTCTCCTCAGTGCCTCGACCGTCACAATCAGTCCGCCGCCACAGACAGGACATCACCGATCGCTCATGATAGAGTGTGCCCGAGAGAGGGGGAAAAGTCAAGCAAATTCACGATTCTTCTGCTTGGACCCTCCAGAGCCGGGTCGAACGAGGTGAACCTGCCCCCGTATGCCTCCGGACTCCTCGCACCGCTCCACACCAGCCGTTGGAAGCGGAGGCGGCGCGCCAGCTCAGGAGGCGAATCGGGCATAGATGTCCCCGGCCTGTTTCTGCACGCCCAGCGTGCGCAACACGCTATCCATCTCGGGACGCGAAGCCCACTGTGCCAATCCCAACGTGGTCGGCGTGCCTTCGAGACAATAGTTGAACCGGGCCGGACCGATTTTCGATAGATGATCGACGCAGTTCCGCGTGGATTCCACAAACTCCGGGGTGAACTCGAAGCAGATGCTCGGAACCGGCTGCGTAAGTCCCTTCAGGGCTTCGTATTCGTAGCCTTCGACGTCGAGCTTCAGGAAGGCGGGCCGACCATACTGCGAGATCAGTGCATCCAAGGTGATCACGTCGATTGTCACCGTCCGGCTCCAGGTACATTGCGCATATCGCCCGCTGGCCCGGACCTTCTCGATCCACCCGGCGGAAAGCGAAGAGAGCGAATGGGAGTCACAGAGCTGCATCTGCGCCTGGCCCGCTTCCGCGCCTACGGCGCTCTGGATCAGTGTCACCTTCTCGTTGCCTGAGAACCTGCGGCGCAATCTCGCCATGCACTGCTCCTGAGGTTCTACGACCACCACGCGAGCGCCCAGTCGCAGGAGGACCTGCGTCCGACGACCGACGTTGGCGCCCACATCGAAGCACAGGTCATTGGGGGACACAAACTGGCTATAGAACTTCGCGTACTGCGCCTCCGTGCCGGTGAGCCAGTGCTTGAGATCGACAACCGCGTCATACAGGTGACACGCCCTCAGGGCTCTTCGCATCATCTTGTTCATCTGGTTTCCTCTGCATTCTCTGCAACGGAACCTCTTGGGGATTCGAGGGTGATCGGTCCCTGCGGCGCATGCCCGATCCTGCCCCACCAGAGCAACTGGTACACACCACCGAGAGCGGCCATGAAAACCAGTGATGACAACAGGATCATGGACATCAGCAACGCCTGCGACCGGCTCACCCCATATCCGGTCAGCAGTCCCACCAGAGCCACCTCCCGAACGCCGAGATTGGCCACGGTGATCGGGATCTTGCTCAGAAGGAATATGACGGCACAAACCCACATCAATACGCCGATAGAAACACCGATGCCGGCCGCCCGTGCGGCGCAGTAGTAAATCAACAGGCCGATGAGCAGAGTGTTCACGGCGTTGATGCCGGCGACGATCAAGTGGAATCCCAGACCGGCGTTCTGAAAATCAGCAATCTGCGTCAGCAGCGTCAGCCCTTTCTCCCGAGCGCCGCCGGGCAACAACCTCAAGGTGGCCGCCAGCAGCTTCGTGACCGGCGCCCCGGTGCGGCCGTTCAAAAGAAGCACACTGACCAGAACAATCAGGATCAGGAGGACCCCGCTGGCCACCGGCACGATCCAGGTCCGCTGCAGACCCGGAAAGAGAATACCCGACGGATTCGTCACCATGATGGCCGTCAGTCCGATGGCCGCCATAACAACGGATAGCGTCACCTGATTGTACAGCATGCTGCTCAGGACGTGACCGCCTTTTCCCGTGAGCCTCTTGAGAATGTACCACTTGACGCCGGTGCTCAGAATGCCGGGCAGGACAAGGCTATAGAGGGCCGTGATAGAACTGATGCCAAATAGTGTGTTCACACCGACCCGGCAGCCCTGTTTCCTGAGGATCAACTCCATGGCCAGACACTGCATCCAGAAGAAAGCGGCCGTGGACAGCCACACGCCGAGAAGATAATCCCATCGCGCCGCGCGCACGGTCTGGAGGAATTGGTCAAAGTCGACCTTCGAGAAGGCCCATACCAGCAAGACCACCGCCACCAGAATCCGGGCGAAAAACCGAATCAGTTTGTTGACCTCACTGCTCATGCCGGCCCTTTGCCATCCCCACCCTCCTTGATGCCCGCGATGAGCACACGCCTCAGAAGACCGATCTGGATCTTGTATAGTTTGTGCACGATCCTGCTACGGGGGAACAGAACATCGAGCCAGCCGAACGGCATCCACGCCGCCAGAGCCGAGAGCATGAAGCAGGGAATGCCCCGGAAGGTGGCCGCCTGGTAGCAGCCGCTCACACGATCGAATCCAGCACTGATCAGCAGTTCCTCGATCCTTCGCCAGGAAGTGATGTAGCTGTGGCTGAAATCGCCGATGAAGAAATGATGTCGCCAGTTCGCGTAGTCCGGGGCGTACAGAACGAATCGTCCGCCGGGCTTGAGCACGGTCAGGACCTGCTTGCTCAACTCCAGGGCGTCGACCATCGTATTCATGTGCTCGATGACACTGTTCATGATGACGACGTCGAATGCGTCTCCCAGGTCGGGCATCGGTGGGACGATCGCGTTGACGACATTGACGCCGCGATGGCGAAGCCGGTCAGCCATCTCCTGATTGGGCTCGATAGCCTGGTACTCCGCCCCCGCCTGTAGGCACAGATCGGTGAACACGCCGCGGCCCGGGCCGATCTCCAACACGCGATCCCCTTTACGGATACCCGAGAACTCGAAGATCCGCCGGGAGACCCCTTGTACGAGCCACGCGCCAAGCTTCGTCGGGCGATCTTGCGCGAAGTGATCGTAGAACGTCGTCTTCTCTCTGTCCATCGGCATTTGTTGCGTTCCTATACTCCTTTCGTTGTCGGCATTCGTCGCAACACAAAACAGATTTCCCGCCCCCCATCGGGCCAGCGACCGCAAAGGTACCCATCGACAGCACGTGCCGCCCTTCCACTCGGGAAGAAGCCCAGATGCCCGTAAGTCCGGAACTCGACGAGCGTGAACCGGCTGAACACCCGCCCCAGAAGATCATCCCGGACAAAGCCCTGCTGCGAGTGGAAATCGACGATCTGCTGGATCTCGGTCCCGCGCAGGTCGAAATCGAACAGACCCTCCTGCCTGATCTGCCGAGCGACCTCAGCCAGCATGGCATTCCTCTTGCGGTATTTCGGACTGACCCTGCTGGTCACCCACCGCAGGAGACGTTCGCTCAGCGGGCTCCATTCGGCAATTCGGAAGAAGACCGTCCTGGGTCGAAACACCACGGTAGCAAGACCTCGCAGCAGGCGGCCCGAGAACGGCAGACTCTTATCGGCGTTCGGCTCATGGGCCACAATCAACAACCCGCCGGGTTTGAGCACGCGCTCACATTCAGCGGCAAAGCTGTTCAGATCATACATATGGTGCAGCACCGAATTGACGGAGATGATGTCCACCGCACAGGATGGGGCCGGAATGGTCGTGCCGTCGATCTTCTCGAAGAGGCAACGACACGGCAGAGATTTGCCATCGAGCCTCTCTTTGCACACCGCAAGCATCTCCCCGGAGACATCACAGCATATCAGAGTGTCCCCGGCCCGGAGGTGCTCTGCAACGGATACGGCGACAAAGCCTGTGCCGGCGCCGTAGTCAAGCCACGTGATCGGCATACGTCGGCCGATGTACTTCCCGGCCGCCTCCCTCCAGAAGCTCTCCTCGAACTGCGGGATATCCTCGTGCAGCCGATCATAGCCGGCGTTTTCGAGATTGTGATAGATCTCGTTGATCCGTCGCACCCGGTCGGCATTCAGCCCGTGGAGAATGCGTTTCGACAGTCTCATGCGCATCCTCCGGAAGCCGAGCAACTACGTCCGTGCCGAGTCCTGATAACGTTCAGCATCGTCTCGGCACAGCACCGCCATGAAAACAGGTCCGCACGACGCAAGCCCGAGGCAACCAGTCTCTCACGAACCTGACGGTCCGTCAGAACGGTGTGAATGGCGGCGGTCATGGCGTCGACGTCGTACGGATCGACCAGAATCGCCGCATCCCCCGCCACCTCCGGAACGCTGCTCGCATTTGAAGCGACTACCGGGCAGCCGCACCGCATCGCTTCCAGGACGGGCAGCCCGAAACCTTCATACAGGGAGGGATACACGTACGCATCGGCCAGCGTATACAGAACCGGCATGTCCTGCTCTTCTACATAGCCTATCTGCCGGACTCGGTCCCGAAGTCTCAGCGCGTCCATCATCTCGTATACCGACCGATCGCTCCAGGACTTCGAGCCTGTCAGGACCAGCTTGTGCGGTATCGCATCGCCAGTCCGCGCGAAGGCCTGTAACAACCTCACCAGGTTCTTCCGCGGCGACAACGAGCCCGTATACAACAGGAAGGCCGTCGGCAAGTCGTATTTCGCCTTCACCCTTCTCAGGACATCCGGATCGTCAATCCGGCGATAGATCGGATCAGCCGCCTCGTAGGTAACCGCAATCTTCGCCGGGTCGCAACCCGTGTGATGCACGACATCACGTTTGGTGTTCTCGCTGACGGCAAACACACCAGCGGCCTTTCGCACCGAGCGAGGAAGAAGCGTCCGCATATAGAGCGTATCGAGCCGGCGATAGGCATTCAACTCAGGCAGAAAATAGGCAAGGTCATGAATCACCACGTAGTTGGCGCAGCCCGTCCACAAAGGAACCACGTTCTTGGGGAAGACCGCAGCATCGATCTTCAGCTTGCGAAGCATACGGGGAAGCAGAAGAAGATCCCACCAGAGTTTGTTGCGGCCCTCTATCACGACCTCCGTACAGTCCGCCGCAAGTCCCCGGAATTGCTCGCGATTGTAGAAGAAAAAAAGCTGATCATCCCCACGAGTCTCGGCGAGGGCCGGCACGAGAGACTGGATGAATTGCCGGGCACCGCCGGACGGAACACTCAGACCTCGTGCCGAGAAGGCAATCCTCATCGCTTCCCCTCCGCCATGAGCGTCGCGTACAAATCCAGGTACCGGCGTGCCACGGCGTCCCAGCCGAAGGTCTCGGCTTTCTCTCGGGCGGCCAGGGACATGGCGGTCAGCATCGTTCGCTGGCCGGCCAGCTTTCGGACGGCGGCCGCCAGGGCGGCCGGAGCCGGATCGTCCACGACGATGCCGTTGTCTGAGATCAACTCGTCGACGCCTTCGCAGCGGGTGGTGACAATGGGCAGCCCCGAGGCCATCGCTTCGAGCATGGCGTTGCTCATCCCCTCCTGCGCGCTGGCGCTGACCAGAACGTCGTGTTGACGGTAAATCTCGGGCATCCGGCTCGCACTGCGCCGCCCGGTCATCGTGACCACACCCCGGAAACGTTCGTCGGCGATCTTCCGGCGAAGCTCGCCTTCGAGAGCGCCGCCTCCGACAATGGTCAGTTGTACGTCGCAGCCTTCCCTGCGGAGCAATTCGGTCATTTCGATCAGCACGGGCAATCGCTTCGTCGGCGACAGCCGGCCCACTGTAATCAGCCGCAGGGGTCCCGGCCGGCCGGAGGGGCCTTCGGCCGGAGTGAAACGCTTCAGGTCCACACCGTTCGGGATCACGTCGATCTGCGCCGAAGGCAGGAACCGCAACGCCCGCTGCCGGAGCCCCTCGCTGCACGCCACCAGGGCCGACGCCCGTTGCCAGATCGGTTTGAACACCAACGGACCGAGCACCTTGTACTCCAGTTGCAGACGGGCGTTGCCGCCGGGCACATCGGAGCCTCGAAGCGAGATCACGCAGGGCAGCTTGCCTGCCGTGCGGCGACACAACCAGCCCGTGGGGAAGCCGAAGAACGCATGGACCAGATCATAGGTATTCTCCCGCAAGAGCCGGCGGTAGTGTGGGCGAGCCTTGAGGAGCCAGGCGAGCACCTCGCTGCGCCGCCAGAAGTGCAGCTCCTTCTTGCGAATGCCCACCTTGTGGACGCGGATGTTGTCGGTAAACTGATCGAGGAAGAACCCAGGCGCCGGCGCCGACGTCAGCACGTCGACCGTCAGATCGGGCCGGCCCGCAAACTCCTTCAGCAGCGCATGGTGGGCCTGCCCTCCCCCGCCGCCGATCGGCGGAAACTCATAGTTGAGCATGAGCAGCTTCATCGATCTACACCGCCTGTCACCTGCCCCACAGGGAGTGTTCCGACGCCTTTCTTGTCATCCTGAGCGAAGCGAAGGACCCGGGCACAGAACGTTGCCCGGCAACGATTCCAGCCGTAAGCCGGATGCTTCACTGCGTTCAGCATGACAGTGTGCACGTGTTCAGTCTTTCCTTTGAGCGATTACGTAGAGGTTCGTCTGGAGCACGAGCGGCAATTTCTCAAAGTTGACCCTCGCGACCAACGAGCCAAGCGGCCCAAGCTTTTGGAGCTTCGGGCGCGTGAACTCATTGATCGCGTTCATCTTCACAAACCGCACTTCGAACCCGTGTCCGGCCAGCCGTCGGCGAAGCTGCCCCGGCGTGTGGAGCGACGGATGGTATCGCCGCCACTTCAGCGACCTGTGCGCGAGAGTCTCGAAGGGCGCGTTGCTGTATTTGTTGGGAGTCTGGAACAGATAATAGCCCTTTGGCTTGAGCACCCGATACACCTCACTGACGTGCCGTTCGATCCGCGCGATGTGCTCGAAGAGATCGAAACTCAGGACCACATCGAACTGCCCGTCGGCAAAGGCCAGTTCCTCGGCCGGCTGCACCTGCAAGTCGAGGCTGCCGTACTTGGCCAGGCCGTACTCGATGGCGACGCGGGAGATGTCGGTGCCGGTGACGTGATAGCCCTGCCGCGCCAACTCGCTGACCACCGCGCCGATGCCGCAGCCGATCTCGAGAATCCGGCCGCCCGGCTTGAGCAAGTTCGTCCGGGCCAGAAAGTCGAGGTTCGTCCGGAGGTTGCCCCTCTGCTCCTTGCCCCCTTCGAGCCCGCCGCGCCAGCCGCGGTCGTACAAATCCTGCTGCTCCTTGAGCTGTGGGTCCATCGCCTTCGGCTCGTAATCAGTCTTTGCGCTGAAACAGCACCTGTTCTCCGAACAGGCCCACAATCCTGTAGTTCTTCATGACGTAATCGCGCAGGGGCTTCATCACCTTGAAGCGTGCCGCCTCGTCCGGCCCGATCACCTCGCCCAACTGCTGGGCGTAGGCCTCTTCGTACTGCTTGATGGTCGTCTCGTCCGTCGGCAGGAACTGCTGCCGGAAAAGCGGCCAAAGCTCCATGGGGGGCACGTTCCAGGGGAAGTGACGCTTGCGGGTATCCACGATGAACTTGGGAGGACGCTCCTCGAACGCTGTCAGGATCTCCTGAATCCTCTCGGCAAGCTGCGGCGGCGGCAGTGTGTGCATCGTCCCTTCGAACGCCTTCGGGGTCGGGCTCATCCGCTGAGCTTGGACGTAGATGCCGGGAACCCAGCCCCAGACGTAGATCGTGTCGTTAGGCTCGGTGTGCTCGCGGATGTACTGGCCCACCTGCTCCCAGGCGCCCCTCTCGCCCTTCTGCCGTTCGTCGACGCTACGCCAGGCGGCGTAGAGCGGCTGGGCGGGAATCCGGCCGGCGCGAGGCGGTCGGTATCGCTCCGCAACCTCGTCCCACTTCTGCACGTAGCCTCTCGTGAGGATCTGGCGGCCCTGGGAGTCCTTGTACGCGGCGCCGGTGTGCGGGCTCCTGCGAATCCCGAAGAAGACGTGCCAGGACAGAACGATCATCAGCACGACAGACAGCAGTCCGACGACCACCCAGCGGCTGCGATTCGGATCGACCTGCCAGCGGTGGCTGTACAGACCGACGAGATAGCCGCCGAGCATGGCGGCCGAGGCATTCAGCGGCAGGTAGTACTGCTCGTACGAATGGGGGCTGATCCACACAAAGGCCATGTCGAAAAACCACCACAGCGCGAACAAGAGCACAAACCGGCCGGAATCAGGATCGGTCGAAACCTGTGCCTTCGCCCGCCGACGCCGCAGAAGAACCACGCCTCTTGCCACGACGGCCCCGGCGGCCATGGCGATCGGCAGAATCAGCAAGGCGTAGTACCGCAGCACCCGCCGGAACGCTTCCTTTCGCTCGGCCGGACCGAGCAGCCGCCAACTGTCGCTGACGTAACCGGGCAGCAGCCTCAGGATCAGGCTGTCATCCCGCGAGGCCGCAGCGCTCTGTCCGACGTCCGAGGACGCCGCGTCGTCGCCACGGGCCTCGGCCGAGTCGTCTGCCTTCCCCGTGTCGGCCTTGTATTCCATCTTGATGCCGACCAGCTTGAGCGCCGGCGCGAAGGCCCACGAATAAGGCCAGTAATATAGCGGCGTGCCCATGCTCGCGTACCACGCACAGATTGGCGTCATGGTAATCGCGGCGCCCGCGATCAGCAGCAGGACATCCAAGCCCGCCTTCTTCCAGCCGCAGCGATGCAAAACCGGCTGCGCCAGCGTGAACAGTCCCACCGCCCCGATGGCGGAGACACCCGTCTGCTTGAACAGGGGTCCACCAATCAGCAAGGCGCCGGTCAGCAGCGCCCACCACCGCTTCCCGTTCAGGTGATAGAACACGAAGGAGCAGATCCCCATGATCATCAAGGCGATCATGAACTGCTCTTTGACGTTGCCATATTTGGCGATCAGCGGCGCCGAGAGATACACGGACGCAACCGTCACACTGACAGCCGCCGCCAGAGTGCCGTAGAGCCGACGTGCCGCAACGAACATAAATGCCAGGGCGACCGCCTGGAAGAGGCCTTGGAGAGTCTTCGAGCCGGTTTCGTTGAAGCCTGAGAGCGTCACGCCGAGCATGTTGACCAACAGCGTGCCGGCTTGAGCACTGGGCTTCTCGTCGTAGCCGATCCGCGCGCCGGA
>CAZNSM010000117.1:0-15979 GCA_964575615.1 uncultured Pirellulales bacterium
CTAGCCGGGAGAATGCCGTAATTCCAGACACTGATCGCAACATCCAGCTTACCATCATCGTTGAGCCAGTCGACGTTCAACACAAGACCTCCTACCGGCTCATTCTCGGGATCGATCTCGCCGAGTTCAACGAATGTACCGTTGACCTCGTCATAATGTAACGTGACGTATTCCTCCCAACCCGGAACTGTAACATACTCGCCATCTTCCCAATGCCCCTGGAAGAATCCAGTCCAGACCCACACCTGCTCGGTGTAGCCATCTTCGCCCATGTTCGTGAAATCCAGGGCCAGCGTAGCCTGGGTGACGTACTCCGTCACGAAATCGATCTCTTGATTCAGGTCATGGAAGTACGTCAGAGGTGCACCTTCAATGATGGGAGCCGCATCTACGCCCAGAAGACCCCATGTGTCGATTACATCCGTTACAGTCTTCGGATACATATCGGCGGAGGTGGTTGCGGCGGTGAGGGCCACGAGGGCAGCGATAACAACGGTAATGTTGAATTTCTTCATGTCTTGGGCTCTTTCCTTGTGAAGTTCTGTCATAATTCGTTCTCCTTCGGTCCGATGGCTCGGACCACCCTGCCCAAACCCAGCAGGCAGGTCGTTGGGACTGATGACAGATGGGGAGGGGCCCGGCAAGCAAGCATTGTGGGGATGGATTGCGATCTGCACAACCCGGACAGAGAATCCCGCCGGTCGGGATGCGAGATCCAGCGATCGGCCGCCGCATCCGGTTGGACGAGGCAAACCACCGCATGGCTACCGGCATCGGGCCCCACAGCATGGCTGTAGCCGATCGGCTGTGGCCCGCCGCTGTGCCATTCGGGGACAAAGCCGAGCGAGGAGCGACGCACCCAATGACCCGAGCGGAACAGCCCCAGGCCGATGAGCGTGTATAGACACAGATCGAGGCTGCCGCGACCGTCCTTCAGGACAATGGCCCCCTGCGAATCCGCCATTCGGTCGGCAGCGGCCGGCGCCTCCTGTGGCAGGCAGTCCCCATGCAGGCATGGATCAGCCGGCGTTGGAACCTGGCGGGGCAAGCCGAACAGAAGAACCTCGTGGCAGCCGGCCTCGCCCACGGCGTAGACCTCGCCCATCGAGGTCGCCCCCGCTGCCGAACCGGCCATCCGATCGGCACGCGCGCCGGCAGCTACCACAAATATCACGACAACCGAGAAAACTCCCTGTCTCACCACAACTATTCCATCACCCATCCGCCAATAAACCAAGCAATTCCACCATTACTGTGACACATCCTCCCTCTTTTGTCAAGGAAAAGTCTGCACAAATCCCCCATTCTCGCCACCTGCGCTCGCAACCAACCGAGGTTATCCCGCGGGGCCACACCTGACAGCTTTAGTGCCCGCGCGTGACGGCGTGCCAAGTGCCAACACACACCCCTGTTCGTGGCACGTGGCACGCCAAACGGCACCCGATCCCGGATTGCGGATCGGGGACTGCGGATTTCGAATTCGCTTCACACTGCGAATCCGCCATCCGAAATCGGGCGAGTTTCGGATTTGGCCTGCTGCGCCTAGTCGTCCATGAGCCGGCGAATTTGCGCCTCATCGATTTTGGTGTCCACTTGCGTTGCCATTTTTGACCCTCTCTAAAGGGATGTTGGTCATGCTCCTGCCATAGCCGGCGGAGAGGGTCGAAGTGCGCAGGCAAAATGCTCGTTTGAGACCCGGCGCGAAGCCTGAGCTCAGGTGACGCGATCGCCAAACCCCCGCGCGATGTTCCCCATCCGGCGCGTGGGCGACACACGGCGGTTACGGGCCGAGCAGGACGTCGAGGAACTCGCGATCGGGTTCGCCGGTGCGGGTGAAGATGCCGAAGCCGCCTTTATAGTCCCAGTTGGCCCAGGCAATGCCGTGCTGATCCAAGTTGGCCCGCATGTCGCGGTACCACTGCATTCTCGCCTCGCGGCTGGTCGTGGGCAGCGCGCCCCACTCGCCGCAATAGAGAGGCAGATCGAGCTTCTGCGCCAGGGCCAGCGGCTTGGCCAGCAGGTCTTCGAGCCTCTCGCGGTCGTAGACGCCGTTGTTGCTGCGAACGATTCGAGCGACGTCGTCGGGCAGCCCTTCGATGTCTTCCGGCTCGACGAGCTGGCCGGGATAGCTCACAGGGCCTTTGTAGCGGCCCACGTCCGTCCAGGAGGCCTTGTAGTGCGTGATCAGCATGGGCGTGTAGAAGTGGAAGCTCAGGATGATGTCACGGTCGCCCTCGGGGATGCGCAGTCGATCGAAGGTGCTCGTCGATTGCCAGCGGTTCGAGCCGATCACGAGGGTGCGGTGCGGCTCGTTCTCGCGGACGACGGCCGCCGCCTTCGCGACGAGCCGGTTCCAGTCTTCCGGATCGTCGGCCACCGGCTCGTTCATCAGCTCGTACGCTACGACGGAGAGGGGATACTTCCCAAGCTCCGCCGACAGCTCGCGCCACAGTTGGAGGAACTTCTCCTGGGCCTCGGGTTTTGTCCACAGCGGTTTCTCTGCGGCATTGAAATGGTGCGAGCGCAGGATGTGCAGATCGACCACGACGCGAAGCTTGTTCTTCTGCGCCCAGCCGATGGCGCTGTGCAGCAGTGCAAAGGCCTCGGCCTCCTTGTGACCCGCGTCGTCCCACATCTGTTCCTCGTCGATAGGCAGCCGGATATGGTCGAAGCCCAGCGACGCAATCAGCTCGACATCCTTCTCGGTGAACCACTCCCGTCTGGCTTCGCCCCGCCGCGTGCTCTGCGAGAGCCAGTGACTGATGTTGGTCCCCCTGCGAATCTCGAACGCCCCGTCACTCCGGCCCGCTGCGGCCGAGAGGCACGCCGACGCCGCCACGATCAGAACCGCTATACCACGCTGCATCGCACACCTCCCGCATTCAAAGCTGCTGCTTCAACACCGCGTGCCAATTCTCGTAGGCGCCCTGGTAGGCCTTCTTGAGCTTCTTGTTGGGCTCGACCTTTCGCACCGGTTCGAGGCCGACGAAGGCGTCCTGCGGGCCCTTGTAGATTCCGGCGCCGATGCCGGCGCCGCGCGCCGCGCCCTGGGAGCCGTCGGTGCTGTACAGTTCGACGGTCGCGCCCGTGATCGTCGCAAACGCCTCGGCGAACAGCGGGCTGAGGAACATGTTGGCGTTGCCCGCCTTGACGGTTTTGAGTTTGGTGCCCATGCCCCGCATGATCTCCAGGCCATAGTTGAGCGCGAAAACGATGCCTTCCTGCGCCGCCCGGAGCAGGTGGGCCTTCTTGTGGATGTTGAAGTTCCAGCCGTGAACGGAGGCGCCGATGTTGCGATTTTCCAGCGTCCGCTCGGCGCCGTTGCCGTAGGGCAGGATCACTAACCCATCGGAGCCGACGGGCACGGTGGCCGCCAGGTCGTTCATCTGCGGATAATCGAAACCCTCGCCCGCGACGTTGTGCTTGAGCCAGCTATTGAGGATGCCCGTCCCGTTGAGGCACAGCAGCACGCCGTAACGCGGCTTCTTCGCTGTGTGGTTGACGTGAACGAAGATGTTCACGCGCGATTTCGGATCGTAATTGCTCTGGTCGGTGACGCCGTAGACGACGCCGGAGGTGCCGGCGGTGACCGCGACCTCGCCCGGCTTCAGCACGCTCAGCGACAGCGCGTTGTTGGGTTGGTCGCCTCCCCGATAGCTGACCGGCGTGCCCGGCGCCAGGCCCAGTTCGGCCGCAGCGGCCGACGTCAGTTCGCCCTGGATGGAGAAAGTCGGCACCGTCTCGGCGATCAAGTCACTGGAGATGCCATAGTTGTCCAGCACGAAATCGGCGAGGCGGTCCTTCTCGAAGTCCCACAGGATCCCTTCGGACAGACCCGACGGCGTCGTTCGGATCGCGCCGGTCATCTTCATCGCGACAAAGTCGCCCGGAAGCATCATCTTGTGGACCTTCGCGTAGGTCTTCGGCTCGTTGGCCTTGACCCAGGCGAGCTTGGAGGCGGTAAAGTTGCCGGGCAGGTTGAGCAACCGCTTGAGGCATTTCCTGGCGCCGATGTCCCGAGCGGCCTTCTGGCCGATCTGCACGGCCCGGCTGTCGCACCAGATGATCGCCGGTCTCAACACCTCCTTGTTCTTGTCGACCAGAACCAGGCCGTGCATCTGGTACGAGATGCCGATGGCCTTGACGTCGGAAGCGTCGAACGCGGCCGTCGCCTTGATCTTCTGCGTGGCGAGCTTGACATGCTCCCACCACGTCGCCGGGTGCTGCTCGGCCCAACCAGCTTGCTTCGCGATGATTTCCAGCTCCCGGTCCGGCGAGGTCGCCGACGCCAGCGCCTTGCCCGTCGCGGCATCCATCAGCGTGGCCTTGATCGAAGAACTGCCAACGTCATATCCCATCAGTAGCGCCATATGTGTGTCCCCTTCTTGGTGATAACCAGGAATCAAAGATCAAGAATCAAAGTGAAAACCTAAGGAAATCGTCGCCGCAACGCGGCGACTCCGCTATTTTGATTTTTGCCCTTTGATCTTTCCATTTGCTATTCGTAGTCCCATTTGAGAATCCATGGGTCCTGGGTTCGTTTCTGGAAAGCCTTGAGCCTGGCCTTCATCTCATTGAGCTTATCCTGATACTTCGGATCGTCAGCGAGATTGACCACCTCATGCGGATCGTTCTGGAGGTCGTACAGCTCGAACTTCGGACGATGCAAATAGGCGTCGATCGTGCGTCGGCCGTAGCGCGTGTTGCCCCGCCTGAGATTGCCCTGCCAGGTCGCCGATTCCCACAGGTCGCTGGCAAACGGATATTCCAGACCGTCTGCGATGTTCCAGATCAGCTTGAAACGCCGCTCGCGCACCACGCGCATCGGATAGTACATCGTGATCTCGTGGAACGTGTGCGACGCATAGGTCGTATCCCAGCCATCGACGTGCTCGCGTTCGAGCACACTCTGGAAGGAGCGGCCGTGAAACCCGGAGTCGCTCGGCACCGCACCGGCGAAGTCCAGAATCGTCGGCGCCAGGTCGGCGTAGTTGATCAGCGCGTCGCAGGCAATGCCTCTGTTCTTTTGCCAGGGGGTCCGAACGATGCACGGCAGGTTCATGCCCGGCTCGTACAGCGTCGTCTTGGCGCCGGGGAAGGCGATGCCATTGTCGGAAAGATAGATCACGATCGTGTCGTCGTACCGGCCCGCCTTTTTGAGGACATCCATCAAGCGTCCGACGCCCTGGTCGACACGGGAGACGGCCTGATAGTACTGCGCCAGCTCGGCGCGGCACTCGGGGATGTCGGGCAGATAGTCCGGAACGATGACTTTCTCGGGGTCATATGTCACTTCCTCAATGCCGGGGTAGCCCTGGTCGCGGTTGCCGAACCGGTCGGGCTGGTGCGGCAGGCCCGTCGCCTTGCCCCCGCCGCGATGCGGATCGGACGTGCAGAAATACAGGAAGAACGGCCTGGCGTCACCGCCTGCAATGAAGTCCCTGCAATTGTCGGCCATCTGGACGGGACTGCGGCTGTTGCCCGGCAGCGCGACATCGAACTTGTACACCTGTTCCGGGGCGACGTGGTACTTGCCGACGCGGGCGGTCCGATAGCCCGCCTGGGACAACAGCACCGGCAGACTGCGCACGTGATCGAAGCTGCGGAAATGGTGGTAGCTGTGCTCGTGCCCATACTGGCCGTTGCAGTGGTTGTACAGACCGCTGAGGATGACCGAGCGGCTGGCGCTGCAACTGGCCGTCGTGCAAAAGGCGTTGGTGAAGCGCACGCCCTCGGCAGCCAGTGCGTCGAGATGGGGCGTTTGGATAACAGGATTGCCGTAGCAGCCCAAGTCGCCCCGCCCGTGGTCGTCGCTGACGATCAAGACAACGTTCGGCCTCTTCGAAAGCGCCGCCCGGGAGGGTGTCCACGACAAGGAGCCAGCCGCCGCAGCGGCTGAGAGCCTCAGAAACTGTCTTCGATCCATGCCGGACAGCATACCACCCTCCTTCAAACGTTCGCGGGATCGGGATGGACCCAGGGGCTGCGATAGGGCCGCTTCAGAAGGCGGTTGGCTTCGTCATCGCCGACGACCCGGCCCTGCTGCGGGTCCCACTGGAGCGTGCGTCCGAGCCGGCAAGCCAGATTCGCCAGAATGCAGGAGGTCGCGGTGATGTAGCCCTGCTCGATATCGCAGACGGGTTTCTCTCGCGTCTCGATCGAATCGAGCAGGTTCTGCCAGTGACGCCGCATCGGCGCCGCGACGTGCCGCTCCAGGTCCTTCTCGGTCTCGTCCTCGGGATACTTGTCGTACTCGTAAAGGGCCTTGCCGCTGATCCGCTCGCCCTGGCCCAGCGGGATGAACTCATACTTGTGGACGTCGGCCTTGAGCGTTCCCTTCTCGCCGTAGATGATTCCCGCCCACGGATACTCGGGATCAGGAGCGCTGCCCCAGGTGCGATGCGTCCACACCACGGGGCATTCAGGAAACTCGAACGTGGCGATCTGGGTGTCGCTGATGTTGGCGGCGCTGGCCTTGTCGACGAGAATGCCGCCGGAAGAACTGACGCGCGTGGGCCAGCCCAGATCGAGCAGCCAGCGAACCATGTCAAGCATGTGCACGCCCATGTCGCCCATGATCCCGTTGCTGTACTCCATGAAGGCCCGCCAGCCGCGAGGATGGACCCAGCGGTTGTACGGGCGCATCGGGGCCGGACCGGTCCACATCTCGTAGTCGAGATGCTCCGGCGGCGCCGTCTCGCCCGGATTGCCCCGCGCCCGCATCGGATAGTAGCAGCAGATTTCGACATGGGCGACCTTGCCCAGCTTGCCTTCCTTGATCACGCGATCGCGCGCCTCGATCAGGTGCGGCGTGCTGCGCCGCTGCATGTTCACCTGCACCATGCGACCGTATTTGCGTGCGGCCGCCAGCATCGCCTGACCCTCGAGGACGTCTGTGCTGATCGGCTTCTCCACGTAGACGTCGGCACCCGCCTGGACCGCGGCGATCATCGCCAGCGGATGCCAATGGTCCGGCGTCGCGACGTGCACGATGTCCAGCTCTTCGTTCTTGAGCATCTGGCGGTAGTCGCCATACGTGCGGGGCGTCTTCTTCGACGCCTGGCGGGCGGCGATCATCTGTGCCGCCTCGGCGACCATGTTCCGGTCCACGTCACACAGCGCGACGACCTCGACCGGCGCAATCTGGAGCAGGCGGAACAGGGCGCTTTTGCCATACCAGCCGGTCCCGATCAGCGCGACGCGTTTGGGCCTGGGCTGCGCGAAGGCCAATGTAGGATGGGCTTCAGCCCATGCTGTCTTGGCCGCATGGGCTGAAGCCCATCCTACGGCGATTCCGGCGGTGGTGGCTCGAAGGAACTGACGACGATTCATAGCGGTTCTCCTCAATCTATGCGTAGGGGCGAATCGTGATTCGCCCATACTCAACGGCGCCCATCATTCCCGATGTATATCGGGATCGGGCCGATTTCGCAACGGTTTTCACGCGGGTCTCGGCTGTGTTTTGCGTTTGACCGGCATACCTGCCGCCTCTACAATCATGCCCATTGGATAGGACCTGTGCGACCTATTAACCGAACCGAAACAGGACGATGAAACGAGGTGAAGGAACATGAAGAACCAGCAAGGGCAATCCAGGCTTTCCCGTCGTGACTTCCTGGCCACTATCCCGATGGCCATCGGGACCGCAAGCCTCCTCGGAGCGGGCTGTGCGGACGGAATGAAGAACCCGTTCGCCAAACGCAAGATGCCGATCGGTGTGCAGCTCTACTCGGTCCGCGCCGAGTGCGCCAAGGACCTGCCCGGCACCGTCGCCAAGGTGGCCGCGATGGGCTATGACGGCGTCGAGTTCGCCGGCTATTACGACTACTCCGCCAAGGACCTGCGGAAGATTCTCGACGACAACGGGCTGAAGTGCTGCGGCACGCACACCCAGATGGACACGCTGCTGCCCGCCAACCTGGAGGCCACCATCGAGTTCAACCAGATCCTCGGCAACAAATACCTGATCTGCCCCTGGCTCCAGCCCAATGACGCCGATCCGAAGCAGGCCTGGCTCGACCACGCCAAGCGATTCAACGAGGTCGCCGCAAGAGTGGAGAAAGAGGGAATGGTCGTCGGCTATCACTGTCACGCCCATGACTTCCACGCCCTCGACAGTGGCGAAGTGCCCTGGGACATCCTGTTCGGCAACACGGGCAAGAGCGTCGTCATGCAGATCGACACGGGCAACTGCATGGACGGCGGCGGCGATCCGATCACCTATCTGAAGAAGTATCCCGGCCGGTCGCTCACGGTCCACCTGAAGGAATACTCCGCGACCAACAAGAACGCCATCCTGGGCGAAGGCGACGTCAAGTGGAACGAGGTCTTCGCCCTGTGCGAGACGATCGGCAAGACCGAGTGGTACATCATTGAGGAAGAAAAGGACGTCTACCCGCCGCTGGAAGCAATCGAGCTGTGCTTAAAGAATTACCGAAAGATGCGTGCCTGATCGCGCAAACCAAGCGGGTGGCAGCCTCAAACGCATTGGTCCCGATGTCCATCGGGAGGGATGGCTTCGAGAGGACTCCATCCCCAAGCTTCGCTTGAGGCTGCCACCCGCGTTTTTCCCCCACGGTCTTTCCAAATCCCTCGGTCCGTAGGATGGGCTTCAGCCCATGCGGCCGATACAGCATGGGCTGAAGCCCATCCTACCCGCCGTCGCAATTCCACCGCCGTTCTGGTATACTGCTCCAGTCAAGCCGAGATTCGTATGCGAACCGCAAGAGATTTGAGACTTCTGTGAGAGGGTAGGAGCAATCATGTTGCACAGAACAGCGTTCATCGGGCTGATCTTCCCACTGTTGGTTGCGGGAGTCCTCGCGTCGGTTGGGTCGTCAGCCGCCGCTGCGAAAGAGGCGATCTGGATCGAGGGGGAGGACGCCGCAAGCTCTTCCTTCAACGGACATGGCTGGTACCGGAGCACGAACATCGGCAAGGACCTGCTCTCTCCCGGCCAGCCCGGCGGACCCGACGGCGACTGGCACGTCCACTTCGGCGACAGTGAGGCGATCGCGACCTACCGTTTCAGCGTCACCGAGGGTGGCAGCTACACCTGGTGGGTCCGTCTGAACCCCTTTCGCAACAGCAACGGCGGCGGGAACTACAGCTATCGATACCGGTCCACGCGAGGATCGTGGTCCGCCTGGCAGACGCTCGACACGTCGGATGCCCAGGACAACATGATCGACCTGGTCGATCCGGGAATCGACATCCGCTTCATCGCGTGGTGCTACGGCGCCGCCTTCGATTTGGCGCGGGGTCCGTACGAACTGCAAATCCGCCTGTCACTTCGCGACGGCGAGCAGGACAATCACGGCGGCATCGACGTGATGGCGCTGACGAATTTCTCGTGGGCGCCCACGGGCGTGCTGGCGCCGGATGCAAACGCGCCCGATCCCGGTCCCGCCGATTGGTTCGCCCTGATGGTCGGACCCGATCCGTACTCGCCTGATTCGATCATCGACATGAGCAACCTGATCGACAAGCCCGCCGGGACACATGGCTTCCTCAAATCCGTCGGGAAGGACTTCGCGTTCGAAGACGGCACGCCTGTGAAGTTCTGGGGGATCGACGCCTCCATGACTGGCACGGTCGCGGCCCAGCAGAGGCAGGCGAGGTTCTACGCCAAGCATGGGATCAACATGGTCCGCCAGCATCCTGTCGAAGGGGTGCTCGGCTCGCTCCAGGAGTGCGGGCCGCAACAATGCTTCGACGCCGAGAAGCTCGACCGATTCGATCGATGGTTCAGTATCCTCAAGGACCAGGGCATCTACATGACGTGGTCGATCTTCTATCACCATGTGGTGCTGTCCGATCAGGGGATCGATCCGGCCCTCTACAATGAACTGCCGGACAGCGGCGCCGGCAAGGACACGTACGGCATGGCCACCTTCGTCGAGGAATACCAGGACTCGCAGTGGCAATATGCAAAGGCCTTGCTGAATCACGTCAATCCGTACACGGGCCTGACCTACAAGGACGACCCGGCTCTGGCGATCGTCGAAGCGCGGAACGAAGACAGCGTCTTCTTTCACAATCCGCTCGGCGATTCGTTTGTCAAAGGCCGGACCTATCCGAATCACGGCGCCCGGCTGAAGAAGATGTGGCAGCAGTGGGTCAAAGGCACATACGGCGATGACCGGGCCCTGGCCGCGGCGTGGGGCGCCGGCCGCAGGACCACGACGAGGTACAACGACGACGGGTCGGTGCAGAGCCGGCCGGATTCTGTCAACGAGACCAACATGGCGATGTACGCCGCCTGGGAAATGGAAGCGGACGGCCCGTTCTCGAACAAGAACGCCGAGAAGAAACGGATGGGTGATTTCATCCGGTTCCTGGCCGAGATGCAGCGCAAGACCTACGCCACCTACCACCAGCGTCTGCGCGAGCTTGGGTACAAGGCCGTGGTGGTGAGCACGGCCTGGAGGGCGGGCGGTCCGGCGGCGTCGGCCGCCAACCTCTGGACCGATGACGCGGTCGACGCGATCGACCGGCACAACTATGCGGGCGGCGGCACCGGAGGGCACGGCATCACCGCCGGGGCGGTCAACAACGAGACGCACCTGACCCGGCCGGGCCGGGGCATCCTGTCCAGCGGGCTCTGGCAGGTGGAGGACAAGCCCTTCATCATGACGGAATGGACGCAGAAACCGCCCAACCAGTGGAAGGCCGAGATCGCGCCGCTGATGGCGTTCTATGGCATGGGCCTTCAGGGCTGGGACGCTTCGTATCATTTCGCCGGCTCGCGAAACTATATGGGCAACGGCTGGCCCAGCATGAATTCCTACGTGACGGAGACGCCGCACTATATCGGTCAGTTTCCCGCCCTGGCCTTTGCCGTCTACAACAACCACTTCGACGAGGGGGCAATCGTTGCAGCACGCCGACTGGCGACGGATGAGATCTTCGCGGGGATCGACGCGTTGCAGCAGGTGCAGGGCCGGTCCGGCTACGATGAGAGCGAGCTGCTGGGTCAGGGCAACACCCCCGTCGAGGCTCTGGCCATCGGGCGTGTGACACTCAAGATCGAGGATGGTCAGGTCTCTTCGCAGTTCGAGAGCCTGTCCGGCGGGTGGGACCGAGCCACCCAGACGGTCCGCAGCAACACGGGCCAGCTCGCATGGGACTACGCCCGTCGCGTCGTCCTGGTCCGGTCCGACAAGACGCAGGGGATCATCGGTTTCGCGGCAGGCGAAGCGTATGATCTGCCGGGCGTGACGATCCGCAACATTGACACACCTTTCGTCAGCCTGCTGCTGACCCCGCTGGACAACCGTCCGCTCGTCGAATCGGAGCGCATCCTGATCACAGCGATGGCTCGTGACAAGCAGTATGGCGCCACCTACAACAGCGATGGGACGGAACTGCTCGACGCCGGCGGGCCGCCCCTGCTGCTCGAACCGGTGCAGGCTACAATCTCGATCAAGGGCAAGCCGTTGACCTCGGCGAAGGTCGTCGACGTCTATGGCGTGCCCACCGACAGGGAACTCGACTGCACGGACAACACCTTCCGCATCGACGGGCGCTATGCCAGCTACTACTACGAGGTGACCCGCACAGCGGCGGCCGGCGCGGTCACAGGGATGGGGCGGTGACGCTCATGTCGGACAGCTCGACGATCAACACGTGACCGCCGTCGCCCATCCAGTTCCGGGCAGCCCCTGGATTGACGATCAGGGTCCTGCCGACGCGGCCAATGTCCTGATGGTGGGTGTGGCCATAGACGACCAGGTCGTACGCCTGGCTGTCGACGGCGTGTTTCACCGCCTGCGGGATGTGGGCCATGTAGACCGCCTTGCCGTCGATCGACCCGTCGAAGCGCGACTCATGAGCCTCGCCAGCGAACGCTTCGATAGCGCTTCGCAGCGAGAGGCGGTCGGCATCGCAGTTACCCATGACCGCGACGAACCGGCTGCCGCCAAGCTCGGCGAACAGCGACGCCGTGGACGGGGCCGTTATGTCGCCTGCGTGGAGGACACATTCGACGGCCTGCTCGTTGAAGATCTCGATCGCCCTGCGAACGTTGCGCTGGTTGTCGTGCGTGTCGGAGATGATGCCAATTCGCATGAGGTCTCCAAATTGCTGAGGCCGCCAGCCTCGAAAATGCAAAGATCAAATCGCAAAGTGCAAAATGGAGGAAGTCATCCGCCAAAGGCGGATTCCACCGTTTTGCTCTTTGCCATTTGCATTTTGCTCTGTCACCTATTGGTCTGTGCCATCGTACCGCCCCGCCGGCCTGAGGGCAACGCGAGACCTTCGATAAACCCCGGCAAGAGCACGATTTCCGGAGTCAGAGGCCAGAATGGCAACAGAGTTCGGCCACGTTCGGCCGATACTATAGGAGAAGGTGTGCGGTGCACACCCTATGACCTGTACCAAAAAGCAAGAGGCAGAAATCAGAATAGAAGAAGTCATCCGCCAAGGGCGAATTCCGCTGTTTTGATTCTTGCATTTTGATTTTTGATCTTTGCTATCAAGGAGTGACGACGATGAACGGACGGAGCAATGCAGTCGCTGTCGTTGGCACATGCCTGCTGCTGGCTGCTCTGGCCGGCTGCGAGGGCAACACCCGGGCGGTCTTCACCAAACCCGAACTGATCACCTATGAGCGCCTGGCCGTGCTCGGCCTGGACCCCGAGCAGGAACAGATCTTCATGGCCGCCTACATCAAGACCTTCGTCGGCAAGCCCATTACCTTCGTCGAAAGAGGCGAGCTGGCCAAGATCATCGGCGAGCAGGACCTGCTCCAGGGCCGGCTCAACGACAAGACGCGGGCGCGCATCAAGGAGATTCTCGGCGTCGAAGCGCTGTTCCTGTGCAGCTACTACAAGGACGAGGATCGGCCGGGCAAACTGATGAAACTGCGCGTCCGGGTCGTCGACAGTGCCACCGGGGCGATTGTCGGCTCGGCGCTGACGCAGACGTTCATGCGGTTCGACGATCATGCACAGGCCGCCGTCGAGGCGCTGAAGAAGGACTTGCTCGGCGGAGGGTACCGGCGCAGCTATCCGAGCTCCAGCCAGGAGTCTCCACCGATGTGATCAAGTTCCAATCCGCATGGGCTGAAGCCCATCCTACGCGGCGCCGGCTTCGCGATAGGTCAGGGAGAATTCCACTTGGTGCAATCCGCCCACTCGCGTAGAGGCGACAATCTGGACCATCCCGTCGTTCGGGCGACGGCGCAATTCGCGTCCCTGGACCACGGAAGGAACAGAGATGAGAATGCTCTGGTAGTCGTCCTGGATGCGGGTCTTGACGGCCCCCATCACCATGTTGGCGATCTCGCCCATCGCGTCAGCCAACTCTTCGTCCGCCATCTGGTCCGGCGAATCTATGCAGAGCATGCCAGCGCCGATGGCGCGGGCGCCGGCCATGTCACAGCAGACACCCAGACAACCTTCAAGGTTTCCAGCGAAGGTGATAGTTCCCAGCAACGTCACATCTTCGGAGTCCGGCCTGTGCCCTTCGATTTCCTCCAGGGGCATGAAAACCATCGATTCGAACACTTCCTTGGCGCTGTCCAGCAGCACTCCCTTCAGAGATGACGTTGCGACCATATTGGCTCCTGTATCCACCATCGATCATCCGTTCTTCCATCGGATCCCAGATACGGCATGGGCGAAAGCCCATCCTGCAAATCGTTCATCGACCTGCCGATGGCACCTCTCCAATGGGTCTTCCCGCTTTTTGGGGGCATTTCCGCAGGATGCAATAGAAACCACCTTCTTCGTGGAGGGAAAACAGGTCCGCCGCCGCGAACGCATACGGTCCGTCCATTTCTCGGACGATGTGGGAATCACACCGAGGGCCCGTCTCCTTTGAGTCCTTTTCGTCTCTCAGGTCCTTTGCGTTCCAAGGGACCCAAAGGACCCGTCGGATTTCGAGCCGCTCACGAAAGGGGACGCTTGAAAATCACGACGACGTCGCGCGTCTCGCCATAGCTCTTGTTCGTGTCGAAGCCGGCCACCAGCTCCCACCCCTAGAAGCCCAGTCGATTCATGTAGGCGTCGAGCTGGTTCTCGTCGAACTTGCCGCCCAGGAACCCGCTCGTAGCCAGTTTGACCGTCCGGTATTCCCACTTCATACTGCTTCTCCTTCCCAATGACAGTTCTGTCGGTGAGCACCGGGACACTCTACCATTCCTGCAGCGCCGCTGACAAGCACCGATCTGTTGCGTGCCCGGCCGGGCAGAAATGCATGCCACCGACGCATTGTTGTTTTCAGAGGCTCGATCAACGGCTAAGATGGGCCGGCAGAGCCGATCCGCCAGAGGCGGATCGGACCCGAACGATGACACTGACAGCGCCGGACAGGAAACAGAGGGACAACGAATGGCCAAAGCGAAACTGAACTCGATCGCCGTGATGACGGGCGGGGGCGACTGCCCCGGCCTGAACGCCGTGATTCGGGCGGTGACCAAGACCGCCGTCAACAAGCACGGCCTGACCGTCTGGGGCATTCAGGACGGCTACCTCGGGCTCATCGAGAACCGGATCGAACCTCTCAGCTACGAGCGGACGAGCAATATTCTCACCGTCGGCGGAACGATTCTCGGCAGCAGCAACACGTCCGATCCGTTCCGCTTCCCCGTCAAGACCGCCAGGCGCGCGCAGATCAAGGATCTTTCCGACCAATGCCTGGACAACCTGAAGCAGCGCGGCATCGAGGCCCTGGTTTGCATCGGGGGCGATGGCACCATGGCCTCGGCCGCCAAGTTCGCCAGGAAGGGCCTGCCCGTGATCGGCGTGCCCAAGACGATCGACAACGACCTGGCGGGCACCGACGTGACATTCGGTTTCGATACGGCCGTCACCACGGCCGCCGAGGCCATCGACAAGGTCCACACCACCGCCAGCTCGCACCATCGCGTGATGATCGTCGAGGTGATGGGGCGCTACGCCGGCTGGATCGCCCTGTACGCCGGCGCCGCCGGCGGTGCGGACGTCATCCTGATCCCGGAGATCCCGTACAAGCTGGACACGGTCTGCCGGTACGTCCTGGGGCGATCCCAGTGCGGCAAGCGGTTCAGCATCATCGTCGTCTCGGAGGGGGCCAAGGAAAAAGGCGGACAGATGGTCGTCCTGAAGCGCATTGCGGCCAGTCCCGATCCGATCCGCCTGGGCGGGATCGGCAACAAGCTGGCGGAGGACATCAATCGACAGACGGGGCTGGATTGCCGCGCGGTGGTCCTCGGACACGTCCAACGCGGCGGCACACCCACGCCGCACGACCGGACGTTGGCGACCATGTTCGGCCACGCGGCGATTGAGTTGCTGGCCGCCGGCGCCAAGAACCGACTGGTGGTCTGGAAGGCCGGCGCGATCTCGAGCGTCCCCCTGGCCAGTATCGCGGGCAAGATCAGGACCGTTCCCAGAAACCACCCGCTGATCAAAGCGACCAAAGCCATCGGCGCAACCTTCGGCGCGTGACGGGCGACTGAGAATGGCTCGGCGCCAACCGAAAAAGACGTTCTTCTGGATCCTGGCGATTCTCGTGGCGGCGACCTCCGTCGCGCTCTGGCGGCTGGGTCTGGCGGGGCCGTACGCGTATCTCGTCGGGATCAACGCCGTGACTGTGCTGCTCTATGGTTACGACAAGCGGCAGGCCATCGCAGGCGGAGGCCGCGTGCCTGAGGTGATTCTCCATCTGGCGGCGTTGATCGGAGGCAGCCCGGGAGCGCTGCTGGCGCAGGCAGTGTTCCGACACAAGACGCAGAAGCTCAAATTCAGGATGGTCTTTGTCGGCATCGTGGTCGTGCAGGTCCTGGCGGCAATCGGCTACTGGCACTTCGTTCTTCGGGCCTCATAGGTGAAAACGTTCCCGTCGGACATCCAATTCCGCAAGCCCTGGCGCCGCTACCAGCAGCGCGTGCTGTCGGAACTGGACGACTATCTCGACGACAACCACTTGCACATCGTCGCGGCGCCCGGCTCGGGCAAGACGGTGCTGGGCCTGGAGGTGGTCCGGCGGCTGAACC
>CAZNSM010000118.1:0-15934 GCA_964575615.1 uncultured Pirellulales bacterium
CCGGCGGCCCCAACCACAAGGAGTCTCTCGCTTCACGGATGAAGCGGCCGCTGGCCAGATCGTACACCTGCTTTTTCTTGATCGACGGGTTGAACTGCCAGTCGAAGTCCTCCAGGGTTTTGAGTTCCCGGAACTGGGCGGCCTTCAGGTGTCGCTGCATCAGGCGATCCTTTCGCACCAACAGCTCATCCTGCAAGATCAGCTCCAGGAACTCGCCATGAGTCCAACTGTTGCCGGCTGCCTCCTGGAGCCGGACCTCCAGAGACCCCAGCATGCCGGACAGCCGTAGTTGTCGCAGTGCCGTTTGGATCGATGCATTCATAACCATCTTCTCCTTCATAACATCTGGGCTTCTTCCACGATTCCCGTACCCAACGATGCCTGGACCACGGCGCCGTAGTCCGACATCGGCCGGATGATCGGATGCTCATCGAGGAACGCGAACTGTTCCTGCTTGGGACCGTCTCGCTGGAGCAATTGGCGGATCGTCCGGAGCCGCGCCGCCCCGTGGGTCAGGGCCATCTCACAGGCCCGGTCGATTTCGTCTCTCGAATGGTGGTGCGCTAAACTGAGCAGGCCCACCAACACCCGAACACCCGGGATACCTCGCGTTTGGAGCATCTGGCGGGACCATTGTTCGGCGTGAGTGCCCAGCAAGGCCGCGCGGCGCAGCAACGAGACCGTCCCTTGCTCGACTTGGGAGATCTTCTTTGCATGCAGGTGTTGATCCTGCGTCTGGAACCTGCCCGGCTCGACCTGGACATGGACGGCGATCGGTTCCATCTTGCTGTTGAAGACTCGCACCAGATGACCATCCCAACGGACCCATACCTGCCGGCCTGTGTACTCCGGAGGGACCGAGTAATACGCTTTGGCCACTTCGATGTGACCGTCGCGGTGCACCGAACGGCGACCCTCTTCGAAGCTCGGGAACCGTCCCGCCGGCAGCGGAATCAAATGAGGCTTCTCTTCCTCGAAGAGCACCTGGACCTGCTTGCGGGTCGTGCCGTGGATGCGGGTGTCGGCGATCCGTGTCTCCCAGTCCAGCAGATACGCATTCTGTTCGGCCAGACTGCCGAACGTGCGACCCTTCAGGGCGTTGCTCTGGACGTAGCCGACGCCCCGTTCGATCTTGCCCTTGTGTCGGGCCATCCGAGGCTTGGTCGGTAAGATCACCGTGCCGTAGTGCTGGCAGAACGACTGGATCTTCGGATGCAGATCCGGATCGTACCAGTCCGCCTGGCCGACTGCCGCCTTGAGATTGTCAATAATTGCGGTCTGGGGAACGCCGCCAAAGTACCAGAAGGCGTTCTCCAGACAGCGAAGGAAGTTCTCCGTCGTTTGATGGTAGACGACCTCGCTGTAGGCCTTCCGCGAGAAGCTCAGCACCACCCGAAAGACGTGCGGCCGTCGGCGTTGGCCCTCCGGACGCACGATCGGGGCCCCGGCGCCGAAGTCCACCTGCGCCTGCTCGCCCGGCAGCACTTCCAGTCGGCGAAACGGCAGCGGCCGATTCTGATCCAGACGTTGGAGGAACCGGCGAACACTGGAATAGCTGGCGGTGAAGCTGTGCCCGTCCACCAGGTCCTGATAGATCCGCTGGCCCGTCAGTCCCTGCTGGAGCTTCTCCTCAATGACCGCCCGAAATGGCTCACAAAGGCTCTCAGGGCCGGGGATCGGGTTCGGGATCGGTTCGGACCCGGGGATCGGGTTCGTGGCTGGTTTTGCCTCCGGCGGCGCATGGACGTACCGGGCAACCGTCTCGCGGTCGATGCCCAACACCTGAGCGATCCGCCGTTGCGACCAGCCTACTTGCGTCAGGGTCCGTATCGCGTTCACCACAGCCATCTTGAGTTGGTTTGCCATGCCGAACCTCCCGAAATCGCAACATGATCGATTTCGAGAAGCCTTTACGACAAACCGCCTGCTCCTCAAAGTGGCTGGTTTTGAACCTGATCCGAGTGGCTGGGTTTACCCGATCCTTGACAAGAATGAATGGTCCCGATGGTTTTCCCATCCACATCTGTGCCGCGAGAGACGCCAAATATGTGTATCAATCTAGATAGCGTTTTCTTCCGTGAAGCGGATGACGGGTGGGGATTCTTGGTGGCGAGATAAGTCTTGTCAGATCGTAGCGAACGAGCGGAAAGAGCGAGAATACCAACGCAGGACTGGGAGATGCTTTATCGGAAGCATTCCGCGAAGCTGCGGGGCTATTTTGTCTCGAGAGGAATCATCTTCGCCGATGCGCAAGACTTGGTCCACGAAGTGTTTCAAGAACTCGGGCGAGGCAGAATCCCAGACGATCCACATACATATGTCTACGGTATCGCTAGGAATGTCCTTTCTAAGTATTATCGACGTCTATCAGGAGAACGTGCGGGCTTTGTTGAATATTGCCGGCATGCGGCAACCGGAAACGAGCATTCGCCCGAGGGTACGAGCAGCATGGGCGCGTTGGAAGGGCATACAGTCGAAGAGGTCGAACGAATCCTAAGGGATGCAGCTACCAGACTGGCGCCAGCGTATCGAGAACTAGCGATCCTGCGGTTTAGCAGAGGACTGTCCACGAAAGAATTGGCTTCTCTATCGCACTGCTCTGAAGATGCCATGAGGAAACGTATCCAACGACTGAGAGCTATGTTGCGCGAGAGCATTCAGGGGAGGATATAGCAGTTGTCGACCACCAGAAGACATGGTGGACCGCTCTTTCTGCTCATCGCTCCGCAAATCGGAGGTTACGGACGGAGATGCAGAATTATTCACATTTTTTGTCCATGTGCGCCCCTGAGAGCACAGTTGGATATATGAAAGCGACCATTTGTAGCCGATGACTGTGACTTGTTCTTCTTTGGTTCTTGGGTGTCGGCAACGTAGACCAGAATCCGGCTTACTTGAAACGAATACTGGGCCGAGAGCCACCTTCTGGCGACAGGACACAGGTTTCCGCACGCGGACCACAAGAATCGGGAGGTTATGGCATGATGGACATGTAAGTCTGGGGACTGTCCGCCAGACGGTACCCATTGCGGCCACATATCGTAGGTTCCGTGCCTCTATGTCTGTCGTGCAGGCAGATAACGGATACATGGATTCATCGCGTTGCTAAACCCACGGCGTCGCGCCGTGTGACCCAAAGAGCTTCGAGCGGTCCGTGGTATGTCGGATCGCGAGAAGACATGGTAGGCTCTCCTTCCAGGAAGGCCCCGTGGGGCAGGAAGGAGAACTGAACCATGCATGAATGGCAAAGCCTGTCCCACGTTCGGTGGGAGTGCAAGTATCACGTAGTGATTATACCAAAGTACCGCCGAAAAGTACTGTATGGCAAGGTCCGACATCGGATTGGGCGGATCTTGAGAGCGTTGTGCCAACAGAGAGGTGTCGAACTGCTGGAAGGGCATTGTATGCCCGACCACATCCACAATGTGCTTGAGCATCCTGCCCAAGTACAGTGTGGCCCATACGGTAGGATTTCTCAAGGGCAAGAGTGCCGTACGCATTCACCGGGAACTGCTGTATGAGCGGCGGATGACCGGGCTGCATTTCTGGGCTACGGGCTACTGCGTCAGCACGGTGGGTCTGGAAGAGCAGAGGATTCGCCAGTACATTCGTGAGCAGGAGAAACTGGAGTCCGGGCAAGGCGAACTGGACCTGAAGTAGAACGTGCGTTGTGTGGCCCCCGCGGGGCCTTCCTCCTGTGGCCGCCTCCAAAAGGGAGGCTGCGCGACGCGCTCGGCCCGCTCGGGCGGGCCTTCCTAATGCCACGCCCTATGGGCGTGGTCGATTACCTGGGCTGCTGAGTGACCGGTGCCGTGACGCAGGACGATGCCAGAGTGGAGAGGCTGAGTCAAATGTGTGGACATGGAGGTACGAAGCGCGGACGTATCATCACACGCGACCATTCGGTGGCTCGCGGCCGCGTGCTTGCTTGCCTTGTCCTTGCGGTGTGTAGTGCAGTCTTCGTGGTCTATCTGCCGGCTCTTTCGGCCGAAGCGATGCTGCTCGATGATACTCAGTATATTAGCGAGAACCCTCTCATACAGAATCCGTCATGGGGCGCAGTTCGTCGGTTCTTTTGCGAGGTATGGAGACCATCAACTGTTCGCGGCTACTACCAGCCTTTGACCATGATATCGTTGATGGCGGACCGCTGTTTGGCCGGAACCCCCGATGATCTGAGTGTTTACCACCGCACCAATTTGCTGCTGCACATCGGCAACACGTCGCTGCTTGCCATGCTGATCTACCTTCTTTTTGGGGAACCGGTTGTTGCCGCTGGAGTCGCGCTGCTGTTTGGGTTACACCCCATTGCTGTCGATTCGGTCTGTTGGATCAGTGAACGCAAGACAGTCTTGGCGAGTCTCTTCGCCCTGATATCTCTCATTCTCTACGTCCGTTTCACTCAGCGACCGCACGCGTGGTTCTACATCGGCTGTTTGTTCGCATACCTCCTGGCATTGCTGTCCAAACCGATCACGGTACCGCTGCCTGCCATGATGCTGCTGATGGATTGCTGGCCTTTGCATCGGTTGGGCCGACGGAGCGTGCTCGAGAAACTGCCCCTTTTTGCCATCGCTGCGGTCTCCAGCGTTATCACATATGTGTCGCAGAGTGGCACCGCTGGAGCCCACTGGCCCGGCAGGGGCAACCTGCTCCATGTGCCGATGGTGCTCTGCCACAACGTTGTCTTCTATCTGTGTAAGCTCATCTTGCCGCTGAACCTGTCACCGCATTACGAGCCGCCCAGTATCATTGGCTTTGCGAATCCTGCCTTCGCCGCCAGCATGATAGCATGTGTCCTCTTGGTGCTCTTGTTGGTTCTATTGTGCCGCCGCGCCCCGGCACCCTTGATCGGTTCGCTGATCTTCTTTGTGATGCTTCTTCCAGCGATAGGGATTGTAAAAGTCACCAACCCCCTCGTTGCCAACAGGTATGTCTATCTACCTTTCATCGGTATCCTGCTGGTACTCGCCTGGTGTCTCACGCAGTTGCGCTGCGTGCTCCAGAAGCGGAAGCTGCAGACGTGGTACCTTGGTGTGCCCTTGGTTATTCTCGTACTCGGCACACTTGGGGCTGTAAGAACACGGCAGTACCTACGTCCTTGGGGCAACACTGGGGAACTCCACCGGTATATGCTGCGTCTCTTCCCAGACGCCCCAATGGTGCATAACGACCTTGGTCTTTATCTCGCGTCACACGGCAGGTACCAAGAAGCAATTGGGCACTTTCGATCGGCCCTCCGCACCGCACCGAACCTCTGGCAGGCCCACCACAACCTTGCTCTGGGGCTGGATCAGACCGGAGGCGACACGGAAGAAATGGTGCAGCACTATCGCAGAGCTGTCGAGTTGGTGCCAACCGACATGACGGCTCGAATCAGCCTGGGATTAGCCTTCTGTCATCGCGGCGACTTCGACCGGGGGCTTGCTGCATTGCGTGAGGCGGCCGAGGTCGAACAGGGGCTGAGACCTCCACTCGCCCGTTACGCGCTTGGTTATCTACTGATTCTTCATGGACAGACGAGGCCGGGATTTGGCTGCCTGCGCGAGACTCTCAGTGTAAGTCCACGATTCCTCCTGGCTACAAAAGGACTGGCATGGTTCCTGGCGACCCATCCGGCAGAAGAATTTCGCGACCCGCGCGAGGCCATTCTGCTGGCCGAGCGGGCGCGATCCCTCGCGCAGGGCCAGGATACCGATGTACTCGATATCTTGGCAGCGGCATACGCCTCCCAAGGCCGGTACGACAAGGCCGTGGATATTGCCAAAGAGGCCGCGAGGGTATCCGTGAGACTGGGAGATAATGATTCAGCCATGCAGATTGAGAAACGCTCGTGTCTATATGAGGCTCATCGCCCGTACCATAGCGACCCACATGTCCAGTTCGAAGAGTTCATGAGTCAGAACCGACACGCATACGACGGTCCACAGGCTCGGCTTGAGAACCTGTTGCGCAAAGGCATGGCTACGGAGCAATGCCATTGACATGTGGAAAAGCGCTGGTTCCGACCCGAATGCAGCCATTGAGCTCTTGTTCTTTGACAAGTGCAGAGTTATAATCTATATGACATCGGCGGACGTGGACATCCTCGGTCAAAAGGATACGCCCTGAATTCAGGGCATTGAAAAGAGGAGCGACTGGGAAAGCGAGGGCTGCTAGCGATGTTCAAGAAGCGACAGGACAACGTGATCATCGAAAGGACCGCTCTGGCCTCAACCAGGGCAGGCAGGGTCAAGACGGTTCTCGCCGGAGTCACGATCACGAGCCTATTTCCTATGGTAGCCTGTCTATTCTGGATGCGCTCGTCGCCTGCACCTGTCCCGTTGCCAACTCCAAGGCAAGACAATGCGGAGATACAGGCCTTGGATTCAATAGGCAGCGGCAGATCGTCACCACTCGGACATGCACCTATCCTCAGGCAACTTAGAACCCCGATGGACATCCAAAAGATCAGCTCGCCGCCTGTCGGCATCTCGTTGGGAGGCCAATCCGGCGAGGCCGACGCGCCAGACCTGAGTACGCCCGCGATGGCGGTGTATGAAGTTCTGGCCCTGATCGATCGAGGTGCGACGGACCAATTGAGCGGATGCTTCGTCGAAGGGAACCAGGACACAGCCGACAGCCTATACCCCCAGTGTCTGGGCCATCCCATTGAACTCGTGGAGGTGGCCCAAGATGGCAACACGGCCAAAGTCTTCTGGAATGCGACGGTTCATATTGAGGTTGTTTTCGGAGCAAAGACCTGGTCTTTGGGGGAAACAATCGGGCTTGAGACCCACCTGATCCAGGTAGACGGTGCCTGGAAGCTCACGCGATTACACGAACGCAGTCCTTGAGCGGAGGCAATCATGAGCAACCATCGTGGCACATTGAAACGAAGCGATATTGCGGCGATCGGACTTGCCATCCACATGCTCTTCGGAGCGGTACGAGCTGAAGAGATTACCCTGTCTGAGCCGGTTACGCGTGCGGGGGGAGACACCAACGTCCTACATTTCCCCTCCGATCAGTGTGTGGGGAACCTTCACGTGCCGCCGGAATCTGTCTCTGCGTGGGACTCAAAGCGTGTGTGCCCAGAAAATTGGGAGTATGTAGGTGTGGCCCGAGGCGATGTGACGATACCGAGCGATCGAGCCGTGCTATTGGTGCTTCAGTTGAGACCGCGCCCCGGGGATCCCGTGCAGATCCTGGCACAGAACCATCTGGCCTACCAGATGTTGGTGGCGGACCGGACTCGTGTCGATCCGGACGACTTATCCGGGCTCTCATCGCTCGGCCCCGATGACCTGTACTGGCTTCTGGTCACCACCATGGTCCCGAGAACCGATGCCGACAGAGTCGTGCTGGAACCGATCCGTCGCTTGACGGGTTTGCAGATGTTAAGCCTGAACGGCACGGGAGTCACGGACAAGGGAATGGAAGACCTCAGAGCGTTGCGTTCGCTCAAGGGCTTGGTCCTTCGTGAGCGGTCTGTCGGCAACGCAGGTCTGGCGGTCTTGAAGGACCTGCCTGCCCTGGAGTATCTGGACCTCGATACCGAGGTCACCGACGCCGGGATCAAGGAGGTCGCGCACGCGGGCAGTCTCCGCTGGCTGCGGATCCGAACCGGGGGGTTTTGGGGCCCCGGCCTGGCCGAATTGGCCCAGATGCCCCGCCTGGAACGCCTGTGCCTCTGGGGTAACGTCCCGATCACCGACCGCCACGTTGCATACCTGGAGAGCTTGACGCGGATCAAGAGCCTGACTCTCTGGGGCAGCGCCTGCGATAATCTGACCGATGCCAGCCTCGCCTCGATCGGCAAACTACAGAATCTTGAGGAGTTGTACTTCATCCGAACCAGTCCGAGGCTGACGCCGGCCGGTGTGGCCCATTTGAAAGATCTTAAGTACATGAAGGCGATAGCCTTTTCTGGAGCCCTGATCGTCCGAGAAGGTGCGCCGCACGGTGATGCCGCGATGCGCCAATTGGCGGCGATTCTGCCCGGCCTGGAATCGATCGAAGGAACCGGTCTTCTGTCTCCTGAAGGTGTGAAGGCATTAGCGACCTTCCAGAATCTGCGGCATCTGAGCCTCAGCTTGGTAGGGCGTCTCCAGGGATATGATGGCCCTACAGGCCTCTCCGAACTGCGGCAGTGCAGCTCACTCGAAGAACTCCATGTCGTTGGCGGGGGAGCCTTGTCTGATGCCGATCGCGCCTGTGTAGAGTCCCTTACCCATCTGAAGACGTTGAGCATCGTGGGTACACGTGTGACCGACAGGGACTTGGCGTCGATCAGCGAGTTGGACCAGTTGGAGCGGTTGTATCTTGCCGGCACGAGCGTGACCCGCAGCGGCCTGAACCAGCTACGCGCTCTGTCACGTTTGCGGGATCTGGACGTACAAATGTGGGTAGGAGGGCGCGCCCCGAATGGGATTGACGAATTGACGCTGGACTTGTCCGGACTGCAGGATCTGAAGCGCCTACGTTTGTCCGCGCTGTCTTTGCAGGAATCGGACTTGGCGTTCCTGCCTAATCTTCGGCATCTCAAGCAGGTGATGATTGACGCGCGTTCACTGCCGGCAGCCTCTTTGCAGCATCTGAAGGGGCTCTCAGAACTGGAGAGGCTATCGGTCCGGGGACTGGCCCGGCCCACGGATCAGGATTTGGCAACGTTGGCAGGCTTAGCAAGGGTTAAGGATCTGACCCTGGGCGGGGAAATCCCAGATACTGCCTTGACCTCTATCGAGGGCCTTGCCGGCCTTCAGTCGCTGACTATAGAGACCAGCAAACCCATTCGAAGCCAGACGATCACAGATATCAAACAACGCCTTCCCACGATCGGGTACATCCATGTTCGCGAGCCGTTGCCGCAGCCAACGGTATCCTCTCAACGCCCTGGCGTCACTCCACCTAGAGGCGATCAGTCGACCTCACCTCGTCGTCGCCGCGAGCAACCTCGCCGCCGCCGCAGGTAACCGGTCAACGGATAGATCATCCATATCATCTGCTTGAGACATTTGTCCCATGATACACAAGGGCGCGGTGGTTTGCGCCGGCGTATTGCCTTGAGAGGAAACGGCGATTGAATATAGCGCTGGTCCTGGAACGCGTTGGTGCAAGCGATTTCCGATTCAGTGGATTCGCGCGTCCGTGCGGATATCCCTCGCCGACGGATGTGGTCATTAATGGGGAGTGGGCCCAGTCTTGGACATCATGAAAGGAGGTGGTGCCTATGGACAGTTGATCGCTGCATCAGGATATGCTGTGAGAATCTCTGTGGAATGCCGAAGTGGATGTATGAATGAGGTGACCTATGATGAAATACGCAAACATACGAAATGTAGCACCACTCTGCGGTGTCATGCTAGGTCTGTTGATTCTTTGCAGTATCGCCTCCCCGGAAATCGTGCGCGCAAGTGGCGACGCAGGGGGATGGATACTCGTTCCCGTTGGCTCCAACTGCAGGACTACCGCATGGCTCCCCTGTAGTGGCGGCGAGGACCCCGGCGTCATAGGCTGCGACGGCGGTTGGTTCTCGGGTGTCGAGATCGGGACCGGGGGCACGGTGAAAAGCAATGGCTATTCTGCCGGCTGCATAACCGGCCAGGATCCAGACACCTCATGGTACTGCGCGAGCGTATTGTCTACACGTTGCGAATGACCAAGAAACCGTCAGGGCTAGGCGGCCGAAAGGCCGCTTGGTCCTGATCCTGAAGTGATTCGAAGGGTTTGTTTCTGCCGAGGTGCGAATATAATGAAGCATTTGGATACGTATGTGGTCGTCTTGGTGATACTCGATTGCGCCACGGCGTCTATCCCCAGTGCCGATGAAGTGCTGAATCGTTTTGCGGCGAATGCGGATCTCTATCAAACGTCATTTGCAGCCCACGTTGAGACTAATCGAGTCGTCTTCGTACAAGGCCCGGTTGCTGAACATGACAAGTCGCGTGAAATGCACGAACATACCCGAGTAGTGTTTTGGTGGGATGGTCAGCGGATGAAGGAGCAACGATATTCGTGGGGCGATTATGCGACGCATTCGATTGATCGAGAGCACGCTCGTTATGAGAGCCACCTGTTCGACGTGGATAGATCCATATCCTATTTTCGATCCGGTGACGCCTCGCAACAGGCAAGCGTGACGTATTACGCTGGTTCCACCCCCAAGGGTCCCGTTTTCGACAGAGTTATAAGCGGTGCGGGGAGTTGGAGTTGGGGGTATTTTGTCGAGGGTGCAGGTAGCCGCTCGGATCGCATCGATCGTTTTCTGCGCGCCTGCCAAAACGTACGGGTGCGGCCAGAGGTCGAGTCCATCGATGGGGTGTCTTGCTACGTCCTGGAGGCAGAAACATCGAATGGACGGTACACCCTATGGATGGATCCCAACCGAGGGTATAACTTCGTGAAGCTCCATTTGGAAAGACAGGGAGTCAACATGATCGGCCTGAACACCGCCATCGAGCGGTTTGGTGCGGCTTGGGTTCCCGTCAAGGCGGCGTGGGAGGTCCGTATCGCGCGCCCGCCCGATTTCAGTATGAGCTATCGTCACGAGATTGCAGTAGGGAAACTGGAGATTGACCCCAACGATATAAGCCACAACCCCTTCGCAATGGGCGACGTGCCGGAAGGCACCAAAACGACATTCCTCGGAGTCGGTGGCCGCCCGATGCCCGGGGAATTCCTATGGCAAGACGAAGGACCTTTGCCCTGTGTGGATGAAGAGGCATTGGCCCGATTGGAGTCGATTGCCGATGACCTGATGGGCCAGGCCGAACGCCTGTCAGGTGGTGTGTCGCCATCGAAGTTCCACCCGCAAGGGACAGAGGAACACCCGGAATTCCTGTTGCAGGAAGGACAGCCGAGTGGGACGCGGCAAGACACGCATGGTTCAAGACTCCATGTCGGTTCTGTTTCTGCTGATGCCGCTGTTCCGGAATCCCGTGTTGCGCCTGTGAGGAGAAAGCAGCCGCCGCATTGCGGGTTGTATTGTCTGTATCTGATCATGAAGATGGAGGGCCGTCAGCCTGAGTTCGGGGACTTGATCCGCCCGGAGTATCTGGACACATCGAACGGAAGTACGCTAACCGCGCTGAAGCTGGCAGCGGAAGATGCAGGGTTGCACGCGGAGATAATGCGGGGCCTAAGCACTCGTGCATTGCGTTCCTACGGAGATCCTGCCATCCTGCATGTCAAGGGAAACGACTTGAGTCGAGACTACGACCACTACATGGTGTTCTTGGCAGCGCAGGGACATCAGGCCCAAGTGTATGACCCGCCCGGACCTATGAGGCTCATACCTTTCGATGAATTAGCTGCCAGATGGGATGGAAAGGCCCTGGTCGTGTCGAACGAACCAGTCCAGTTGGTGCGACTGATTCGCCGAGAGAGAGAGCGGCTCCTCTCTTATGCAGTTGTTCCTGTCGTCTTACTCTTGCTGCTAAGGCGCATGCGGGGACACAACCGTTGGTGGGAGGCATTGCCAAGAGCTTTCGGTGGAGCAGGATTGGCAGGAATGCAGGCAGCAGTCCTGGCTGCCGTGTCGTTGGTCGTCGCCCTGACTTCCCACTCGGCGGGTGAAGCAGGTTTCTTGGCCTATCCGGATGGAGTAGTCTCGACGCAACGGGCACACGCGTCGGATTTCATCCGGAGGATAGACTTGGAGACTGCCAAACGATTGCAGGGAGAGGGGGCCATCTTCGTTGACGCGAGGCTGAAGCGCGATTTCGATGCCGGGCATGTGGAAGGGGCAATCAGTATACCGGTGGATGCAAATGATGCCGTGTATATGCAGGCCATCAGCAGTCTGTCGTCAGAGCATCCCCTCGTGGTTTATTGTCAGTCTGTGAATTGTAGCTTCGCGGATGCCGTGGCCGGAAAGCTTCGTCTGGAGGGCTTTTCCGCGATTTGCATTCTCCCTGGAGGATGGATGGAATGGACCACGGGAATCCGACCGCGTACTCGCAGACCCGATACCAACAGGAAGTCGGAATCCGTAAAGTGGAGGCTAAACGAAGATGGAACGGCGTCGCCCATATAAATGGCTGGACATGTTGAACGCAATGATACGACTGGGTTTAGGCTGTCTGTTCGTATGGAGCAGTCTACCCAAGATTCAATTGCCACACGATTTTCTAGGGCACGTATACGCTTATCGGCTGGTGGGGCCAGCCTCGGGCATGTTCGTGGCCATGGTGCTTCCCTGGATAGAACTGATGGTGGGAATATGTCTTCTGGGTGGCGTCTTTGTCACGGGAGCATTGCTGGCCTGTATGGCTATGGCTTTCATGTTTACCGTAGCCATCAGCTGGGCGCTCTACCATGGATTCAACATCTCCTGCGGTTGCTTCGGATCAGATGCAGCTCTCGTTGGATATGGAACGCTTGCTCGATCAATCCTGATATTCTTGGCCGGCGCGTTCGTCTTTGTTGTGGAATTGTTTGCGCGTCCGTCAATCCCGATACTGCCATCATGGTGCCCACGCTGGAGCGGCCTTCGGCGTACTTCACCAGCGAAGACCGAGCATGTCACAGACCGGGCAGCACCCCGCGAAGAAGATCGCCTGGAAAGCCAATTACTCTGACAGAATCTGCCCTGCCGTCAATGGATCTGAATGGCTACTATCCGTAAGGGGATGACGTAGGATGTTTTTCGGACGCGCCAGATAACTGGTAAGGAGTAGCGGATGCAGGGTGTCCTTTCGGCGCGGCTGCAGAATCTGATTGTTTGCGGGTGTCCCGCGACGGTGTGGAAATCGGCATGTAAAAGGGACCCACGTCGGCGCCGAATTTGGACCCACCTAAGGCATACTATACACCCTTATACCACACCGTCAAAGGGATCATTGCTGTGCTGGTTTGTTCTTCTTGACCGACTCGCAGAACCGGTAGCTCTCGGCGTTCATCTCGAAGATGTGGCAGTGATGTGTCAGCCCGTCCAACAAGGCCTGCGTCATGCGTTCACCCTGGAAGACTTGGCCCCATTCGCTGAACGGCAGGTTGCTGGTGATCAGCAGACTGGCGCGTTCATACCGATCGGCGAAGACCTGGAACAACAGCTCGGCACCGGTCCGGCTGAAGGACAGGTAGCCCAGTTCATCGCAGATCAACAGATCCACCCGGTGGAGCTAGCTCAAGAAGCGATCCAGGTGGTGCTGCTTCTGGGTTTCCTCTAACCCGCATTTCTCACCGGTGTTGGTTTTGGGCAGGGTTGGACCTGTTGGGGTGGTGTCCAAGGGACAAAGGACCGTGGACGGGGTCGTCGGTGGCATCGAGGGGCAGCACGATCTGTTCCGGCGGTTCCCGGTGAGCCTGCAGGAACAATTCGACAAAGAGGTCCTCGATCTGACGATGGTGGGCCGTGATCTTCTTATAGCGGCTCTTGGTATCGGCGCCGACCGGCGTCAACTCCAGACGGTTCAGCATGCTCTTGCCGGCCAGGGCTTTGCCTTGGTCCTGCTGGCGGCGATCGCGACCGCTGTGACTGTCGCCCCGGCGTAGCGCAGCGGAGCGAGCGAACCGCCGCCTGCTCTTTGGCAACGGTTCCACCTAGAGAATCCTAAATTTTGGCCCAGACAATGGGGGGTTCAACCCGTGTTCTTTCATTGGGTTGTTGGTGAAGCCCTCGCCTATATCGGTCACGCTGCTTTGCACCAATACACCGCAAGATTTATAAGGCAGCGCCGCCACTATGCAGTACGATGAAGGACCAAGACAATTCCTCCAATGAATCTGCAGGTGATGGAGACAGTCGCCATTTCAGCAAGCTGTCGAAGCAGAATGCAGGGCCGGCGGCCAAGCGGTCCAATCCGTTTACCTGGGTCAGTTGGCTTTCCAAGCTGATGGCGGGGGAAAAGCAATGCGAATGGGCCTGCTGGTTTCGCTCTCACTACATCTGGGAGAAGCTGCCCAGTGGTCTGGACCTGGCCAAGTGGACGGCCGATCATACACAACTTCTTCGTGCCCGAAAGGCCGAATTAGAGGCCGAAGGCTTCACCGTATACGCCGAAGACCAGAACTCCTTCACACTGAAGGGTACCGATGGAATCGAGGTCTCGGGCAAGCCCGACATTGTGGCCATCCGAGGGGAAGAAGCGTATGTGGAGGACTGCAAGACCGGCACACCCCGGCATTCCGACCATTTTCAAGTTCTGATTTACATGCTCTCGCTGCCCTACGTGGAGGGCCACTGCAAAGGGCGTAAACTCGAGGGACGTCTTATCTACAACAATACCATCGTTGATGTCCCTTCATCCAGGATCGACGCCGAGCTGAAGGAGTTGTTCCGCAAGACGGTCCTGAGGATCGGCGGGCCCGAGCCGGCAGAGAAAGTACCGAGCTGGGGCGAATGCCGATACTGCGATATCTCCAAGGCCGACTGCCCCGAGAGGATTGAAACCCAGGCAGAGGCCGTCACCGATCACGGACTGTTCTGAAGATCGTAACGTGGTCTTGCCTGTCTTTGCCGTCACATTGTTTTCAAGTCCGGGCGGCAAGCGGTTTCTGAACGGAGACATTTCGGGCTTTTGCTCCGGGTATACCGCTTCTTCGTATCCGTAGGAGGGCGGTATACTTCTTGTCTGCGCCGTATTGTCCTATTTGCTATGCTGCGGCCTTCTGGTTCCTATCGACCGAAAGGCGGTCGCCCGATGACTGACAGGAGGGGACTCGACCATCCAGTCGCCCAAGGGGTCCTTTGGGTTGGACGCTCGGCCGTCTCTGGTCGCCCCATCCCCGACCGTAAGCCCGAATCGGTCGGTGATTCAGGCGAACCGCATTGTCCAGACCGCATCGAGGATGCCGGGATCGAAAGTCAGTTGAATCCGGTTGGTATACGTGCGGTTGACCTTGGTCGAGATCAGAACGAGCAGTCCAAGGCTCTGGAGGTAAGAGAGATTCGAGTAGAAGTGCATGTAGCTGAAGGGCTCTTCGTGGACCTGGGCGCTTCTGCGGCGATAGGTCTCGTAGACGTCCTTGGCAAAGCCGTCGGACTCATCGAGCACGGCCTGGAGGATCAGGAGGTTGCGGTCGTTAAGGTCCCGGATCACGTCGAACATGATGTCGCGTCTGGCCTTCTCAAAGTGCTTGGCGATGGCCGTCTGCGGCTCCAGGGCCCAGAGGTAGAGCGTCTTGATGGCCACGCGCACATCGGAATTGGTGTTCCTGGCGGTCATGGCGGCGATCTCGCTGAGGGTGCCCGGGGGTGTGGTCTTCAGTCCGATTTGCGCGCGATCCAGGAGAATGCGCTCGATCTCGGTAGCATCGTAGTTGCGAAAATGCACGATCTCCGGCTGCAGGGTGCTCTTGATGCTCTCATCGAGCAGATTGAGGAACTTGGGATTGTTGCTCAACAGGACCGCCATGTAGTTTCTGCTCGAGCGACTGATCAGATAGAGGATGTCCTTATGCCGGTCCTTTTCGCTGATCAGGTCGACCTCATCGAGCACGAAGACGACCCGGCCTTCGTGTGCGTTCTCGAACCGCTGCCAGAGCTCATCGAGGCTGGACCCGCGCGGCCGCAGGCCCAGCAAGGAGGCCAGGATCTTGACGCTGGTATTGTGCTGGCGGCAGTTAGCGTAGGCGAAGACGGCCTGGCCCTGCTGGGACAGAACCCGCATCAGGTACCGAGCCAGCATGCTTTTGCCCGAACCTCGGGAGCCCAGGACCAGGATGTTGTTGGCGATCCCGGTCTGCTGGTAACGGAGCAGGGCATCGATGACCGGTTTGACCTCCTCACGCATGAGGGGCTTTTCGGGAACGTAATTGAAGTCAAAGACCTCGAAGTTGCGAATCCTGTCGGCGCCCTTGTCCAGGGCTGCCTGCTTTTGTGAGAGATATTGATCGATATCCATGATGACGCATAAACCTCGCTGGACGCTTAAAATCACTGCCGTTTATAAACCTGCTGGTGTGGACCCGATGCAGACCCTATCGGGATGGACCTGCAGAGGGCGCGATT
>CAZNSM010000119.1:0-15636 GCA_964575615.1 uncultured Pirellulales bacterium
CGGTCGAGCATGAACAGGCCGCCCTTGTGGTCGCCGATCATCTTGATCTTCTGCACGATCTCATCTGCGGAGGCTTCCTCTTCCACCTGCTCTTTGACGAACCATTGGAGGAAGATGGTGGTCGCGTAGTCTTTCTCCGATTGGGCGAGGGCCATGTGCTCGTCGAACTCGCGGGACACCTTGCACTCGTGCTCGTAGGCGGCCTCGAACGCGGCCAGCGGGCTGGCCCATTTCGTGGGCGGGGCCTCGATGGCCGCCAGGAGGATGCGGGCGCCGCGTTCGCGCAGGTGGTCGTACAATCGCATCGCGTGTTCCGTTTCCTCATGCGATTGCGCCATCATCCACCTTGCCGCGCCCGGCATGTTGATCGACTCGAAGTAGGCGGCCATCGACAGGTAGAGCCTGGAGTTGAAAAACTCTCGATTCATCTGGAGGTTCAGGGCGTTCGTCATCTTCTTGCTGATCATTCTGGTCTCTCCTTTTAGGGTTTTGCGGCCGTGCGGTGCGTGGCGTTCCACGCGGTCATGCCGCCAATGAGGCTGAAAACGTGTTCGTACCCTTGTGCTTTGAGAAAACTGCCGGCGATGTTCGATCGGTAGCCCGATCCGCACACCGCCGTGACATGGCGCTTCTTGTCGATGTCGATTCCGTCCTTGATCAGATCGGAGATCGGCTTGTGCACGGCGCCGTCGATGTGTCCGGCCTGCCACTCCGCATCCGTCCGCACGTCCAGCACTACGTGGTCGCGGTACTTGTCCATGACGTGCATCAGGCTGGCGGACGTCAGTTGGGGCAGATGGTCAAGGGCCTTGCCCTGCATGGCCCAGCCGGAGACGCCGTCGGACAGGTATCCGATCAGCCGGTCGTAGCCCGCCCGGCGGAAACGGCGGGCGGATTCGCGGGCGTCGGCCTCGCTGTCGGCGACGATGACGATCTCGCAGGCCGCATCCACCACCATGCCCAGCCAGTTGACCGAGTTCGGCGTCGATCCGATGTTGATCGCGCCGGGCAGGAACGCCGCGCCGAAGGCGGCCTGGTTGCGTATGTCCACCAGCTTGGCGCCCTGCCCCACCGCGCGTTCGACTTCTGGCACGGCCAACCGGCTGAAGGACGCCGCATCGCGGAGCAGCTTCGGACCCTGGCGGTTCGTGGCGACGATTGCGCCAAAGTTAGGCGGCCGGACCTGAAAGCCTGTGGTCATGATCCGCCGGAACTCCTCGAACGGCATGTCACGGAGCAGGGGATTGTTGCGCCGTTCAAACCCGAGGGTCGACATCGGCTTGGCGCTCATGCCGCGCCCGCACAGCGAGCCTTCGCCGTGCGCGGGATAGACCTCGGTCCAGTCCGGGAAACGCGCCAGCTTTTGATAGAGGCTGTCATACAGGTTGCGCACCTGCTGTTCGAGCAGGTCGGCGCCCGCCAGGTCGGGTCGGCCGATGTCACCGACGAACAGCAGATCGCCCGTGAGCAGCGCCACGACGTCCTCCGACCGCCCGTGGTCGGTAACGGCCAGAGTGATGGAGTTGGGCGTGTGACCGGGCGTTTCAATCACCTCCAGCTCCGCCGCTCCGAAGCGGAATCGCTGCCCCTCGTGCAGGGGCTCATGCGGATAGCCTGCCTCCACGGCGGGATGGACGTGCACCGTAGCGCCGCTCTGTGCGGCAAGCTCCTGGCTGCCGGTGATGTGGTCGGCGTGCAGGTGCGTGTCGAACACGTGCGTGATTTGCAGTCCGTTCTCCTGGGCCGCGTCCAGGTACTGTCCGACGTGTCTCTCGGGATCGACCACACAGGCCGTCCCTGCTTTCGGGCAGCCGATCAGATACGAGTAGCAGCCCAGACCTTCCACCTTGAACTGTCGGAAGAACACTGTGCTTCTCCTTACGCAAGGCACGATCCGGGTCCGGCGGGCGGCGCGATACCGGCCGCCCCCTCGCCCGAATGCATGTCACTTATTGCGGATCATTTCACTTGCCGCCGTGCGGGCACTTCTTGAGCACCATGAACCAGTCCAGGACCTTCGTATCGGAGGCCGGCTTCTCGACCCGGTCCTTGGCGGTGCCGCACGAGCCGGGCGGCGGCACGATCACGTCGTCGCCGATCTGCCAGTTGGCCGGTGTGGCGATGCCGTGCTCGTCGCTGTGCTGCATCGCGATCAGCAGTCGCTTGATCTCGTCCATGTTCCGCCCGTTGCTCAGCGGATAGTACAGGATCGCTCGCACGATGGCCTTGGGGTCCATGATGAACACTGCACGCACTGCCTGCGTGCTGCTGGCGGCCGGCTGGAGCATGCCGAAGGCCTTGGAAACCTCCATCGTCAGGTCGCTGATGACCGGGAAGTTCACCTCGATGCCCTTCATGCCCTTGTACTGGATCTTCTCCTTGATCGTCCGCAGCCAGGCGATGTGGCTGTACGTGCTGTCGATGGACAGGCCCAGCAGCTTGCAGTTGAGCTTCTCGAACTCGCCGGCCATGCTGGCGAAGGTCATGAACTCGGTCGTGCAGACCGGCGTGAAGTCGGCCGGATGCGAGAAGAAGATCACCCACTTGCCCTTGAAGTCCTCCGGGAAGTTGATGGATCCCTGCGTGGTCTCCGCCTTAAATGACGGGGCCTTCTCGCCGATCAACGGCATGCGGTTGTCGTTACACATTCGTCGTGCTCCTTTCATTGGATCTGGTTATGGGGTCTTACAGGTTTTCGATTGCTTGCCCGGCCTTCTCAGGCGGCCGTGGCCTTGACGCGCTCTTCCTGGCTCATGGCGGCGAGCTTCTTGACTTCGCTGACGTCCAGGCCCAGACCTTTGGCGACCTGCGTGCCGTAGTCGGGGTCGGCCTTGTGGAAGATGGCGCATTGGCGGAGCTGAATGCGCTTTTGTGCACCGCCCAAGTGAGCGACGATATTGCCGACCAGATGCTCGCGGTCGGTGTCGGTCATTACGCGTCGGTACAGCTCGCCCGCCTGGAAGAAATCGTCGTCGGTCAGCTCCTGCGGATGCCGGGCGGCGACGCCCTCCAGCTCGATCGGCGGCTCGGCCACGCTCGGATCGGGGGCCGGCCCGCCCATCGAGTTGGGCCAGTAATTGGGGCCGCCTTTGCCGTTGTCGTCGCAGCGCATGTAGCCGTCGCGCTGGTAGTTGTGGGCCGGACGGGCCTTTGGGGCGTTGACCGACAGCAGTTGATAGTTGGCGCCCAGGCGATAGAGGTGAGCGTCGTGATAGGAAACCAATCGTGCCTGGAGCATCTTGTCGGCGGAGGCCGCGATGCCCGGCACGAAGTTGCCCGGACTGAATGCCGCCTGCTCGACCTCCGCGAAATAGTTGTCGGGGTTTCGATTGAGCGTCATCCGTCCGATCTCGACGAGCGGATAATCCGCGTGCGGCCAGACCTTCGTGATGTCGTTGATGTTCCAGCGGTACGTCTCGGCGTCCTTGGCCGGCATGATCTGCACGCACACCCGCCACGAGGGGTAGTCGCCCTTGGCGATGGCCTCGCGCAGGTCGCGCGTCGCGTAGTCGGGGTCCTCGCCCGCCAGCTTGCCGGCCTGCTGCCGCGTGAGGTTGCGGATGCCCTGCTCGGTCTTGAAATGGTACTGCACCCAGTAGACCTCGCCTTTGGCGTTGTACCACTTGAACGTGTGGCTGCTGTAGCCGTTCATGTGCCGGTAGCCGTCGGGCGTGCCACGATCGCTGAACAGGACCGTCACCTGGTGGACCGACTCGGGCGTCAGCGACAGGAAGTCCCAGAACATGTCGGGGTCAGGCATGTTGGTGGCCGGGTTGCGCTTCTGCGTGTGGATGAAGTCGGGGAACTTCGACGGATCGCGGATGAAGAACACCGGCGTGTTGTTGCCCGTCATGTCGTAGTTGCCCTCTTCCGTGTAGAACTTGACCGCGAAGCCGCGCGGGTCGCGGGCGGTGTCGGCCGAGCCTTTCTCGCCGCCGACGGTGCTGAACCGTGCAAACACGTCGGTCTTCTTGCCGGCCTTCGAGAGGAACTTGGCGCGGGTGTACTTGCTCATGTCGGCGGTGCACTCGAACACGCCATAGGCGCCGGCGCCCTTGGCATGAACCACGCGTTCGGGGATTCGCTCGCGGTTGAAATGGGCGAGCTTCTCCATCACGTGTACGTCCTGCATCAGGGCCGGTCCCTTCGGTCCGGCGGTCAGCGTGTTCTGGTCGTCGTCCACAGGCAGGCCCGACGCCGTCGTCAGTCTCTTCTTGTCCTTCGCCATCGCATTGCTCCTGTTCCGAGATAGTCCTAAATCGTATTCAGTCTTACTTAGCGTCCGCACCCCTGGTTCATCATCTCCTCGTGTTGTTACTCACCGTCTGTTTTTCGCGCAGTTCGTACAGACCCCCCGGAGTTGCACCTGGGCCGAATCGACGCGCCCCAGCGCCGAGACGGATCTGGGAATCGGAAGGTCGTCGAGCGCCGGGCTGTAGAAGTCGTGGACCCGCCCGCACTCGGTGCAGATGAAGTGGTGATGGTGGTCCGTATTGGCATCGTACCGGGCCCGGCCCGAGACGATCTCGGCCTTGTGGACCAGACCCTGCCCCTCGAGGGTCGCCAGGGTGCGGTAAACCGTGTCCCGCGAGATCGCCGGCACCCGCCGGCTGACGTGCAGGTAGATCGTCTCGGCATCGGGGTGGTTCTCGGTGCCCGCCAGCTCGCGAAAGACCTCCATCCGCTGGTGCGTGGTCTTGAGCCCGGCCGCCCGGCACGTCTCGGCGAACCGTTTCATCCGACGCTCGATCTCGGCCTTCGATACCGCCATCCCAATTGCCCCTAAATAAGAACCATTCCGATTACGGAAGAATACGCACCTGGATACCCCTCCCGCAATAAGGAATTTCCTTATGCGTGATGATTTCCCCCAGGGGCGGAGATCGGCGGGCGGGTCAGGAAACCGAGGCGAGGAATTCGAGGTGCTCCCCGCCTTCGACGGCGAGGGCATGACGGATTCTGGGTTCCGCCGGCCGGCGGTATGGGTTGTGGCAGCGGTCGGGACCGCCCGTGCGGTTCCTTACACGTCGCAGGCCTTCACCGCCTGGACGAGGGACTCCAGGGGATCGCGCGTGGGGGTGTACTCGTGCGCGACGTAGCCGTCGTAGCCGGTCTCGACGATGGCGCGCATGACGGCGGGGTAGTAGATCTCCTGGTTCTCGTCGAGCTCGTGGCGGCCCGGCACGCCGGCGGTGTGGAAGTGGCCGATGTGCCGGATGTTCTTCTTGATCGTCGCGATGAGGTCGCCCTCCATGATCTGCATGTGGTAGATGTCGAAGAGCATCTTGAATCGCGGCGAATCCACCCGCCGGCACAGCTCGAAGGCCCACGTGTAGTTGTCGCACATGTAACCGGGGTGGTCGACCTTGCTGTTGAGCAGCTCCATGCAGAGGGTCACGCCGTGGTCCTCGGCGATCTTGACCGCTTCCTTGAGGATCGCCTGGCAGTTGTCCATTCCCTCTTCCTCGCCAATTCCGGCCCGGTCGCCGGCCATGCAGATCACGTTGGGCCATTTGTACTCCGCCGCCGCCTTGATGTTCGTGCGGAAATCCTCCATGAACCTGGCGTGCATCGACTTGTCGTTAAGCCCCTGCTTGATCGACCCGGCGCCCGGCACCATGGTCGCGACCAAGTCGTACTTCTTGAGCACGTCCCAATCGTTCCTGCCGACAAGGTCGCGCCCGACCAGTCCCATCTCGACCAGCAGTTTGGCCGCCTGCTCCTGGTCCAGCCGGAGCCCGCGCAGGCATCCGCCGCAGATCGACTGTTTGATCCGTCCGTTCTTCACCACTCGTCCGGTCTGCCCCCATGCGGCCTTCGACAGTCCCATCAGCCCGGCAGAAGCGCCGACAACCGCAGCGGCCAGCACGTCACGACGACGGAGAAGACGTCCCCCAACTGCCGCGTTCGCATCGATGTGGGTATGAGTGCCGTTCATCTTCTGCTCCTTTCAGCAATCAAGGTTCTTTGAACCTGAACAACCTCGATATGTCACGCGGACACACCGACAAATCTGTCAATCCACGAGCACCAGGCCATAGTAGTTGGGACACTGGCGGGTGCTCTTGACCACCTCGATCGGAAACCCGGCCTTCTTCACCGTCGAGAAGACGTCGATCCCGCAGGCCTCCATCGCCGGTCGTGCCCGCTCGGCATGTCGACACCGCCCCTGGTCTACAGGGCACTTCTTGCAGAGATAGCACGGCCCGGCGCCCAGTCCGAACGCCTTCCAGGCGCCGCAGAGGAAGATCTCTCGCTCCAGATCGGCCACGGCGGCCTTCACGTCGGCTTCGGGGTCGAAATGGATCAGCACGGCTCTGCGGTAGGCATTCAGCACCTTCCGCGTTTCCTCCGGCCCGGGCGTAAACGGCGGACACACCAGACAACGCCCGTAGCCGTCACAGCCAAACCGGCACTTCCATCGGACCCAGGGCGCTGTCTCCACCTCGGACGGCGCGACGATCCTGGCGTCCTTCGCGCCCACCTTCTCGGTGGCCATGCGACAGAGCACCTCATCGGATAGAGTGGAGATCTTTGCCGGCGTTCTCGGTTTGCGATTCATTCGGCACCATCGCCTTTTGTCAGGGTGCGGACTTCACGATGGAATCAGATCGTGTACGGGACCCGCATCGCGCGGGATCGCATCCGGTTGGCTTCCGCATCGCCGACGAACTCGGCCTTGATCAGATCGAACGTGAGATTTCGCTGCAACTGCTCGCAGATGTCGGCCGCCAGGCAGATGTTCATGGACCGCGCCATAACCTCCGGGCTCGCCACGGGGGCTCGGCGCGAGCGGATGCAGTCGAGGAAGTCCCGCACGTGGTCCAGCGGCCGCTGCGTGCGGGCCACGTATTCGGCCAACACCTTTGCGTAATCGCGCATCAGAGCCGGCGAAGAGACGTCGGTTTGTGCGTAGCCGTCGGCGGCCCCGGCCCATCCTTCAGGTCCGTCGAACCGCTCGCCGCAGGCGCCATGCCAGTATTCGCACGGGTCCCACACCGAGCCGGCGACGCGGAACAGCACCAGCTTCACGCCGTTGGACAGTCGCGTCACCATCGTCGCATCGGGTCCGGCGTACTCGAACTCGATGCGTGAGACGCCCGTCATGTCCAGTCCCGCCAGCGCCTGGGCCACCGTGTGCGCGCCCCACATCGCCACGTCAGTCGCCAGATCGTAGAAGTGATACCATCCGCCGCCGTTGACGTATCCGGCGTTGTAGGGCCGCCATGGGCAGGGGCCGAGCCAGAGGTCCCAGTCCAGCTCCTCTTTGGGAGGTTCGGGCTCGGCAGGAAGCCAGTCGTGACGCAGCCCGTCGCGCCAGCGGCAGTCGGCGTAGACGGTATGGATCGGGCCCAGCCGGCCGGAGCGGGCCAGCTCCATGGCGAACACGTGCGGAGGCTCGCTGAGCCGCTGAGCGCCGGTTTGATAGACCCGGGCGTAGCGGTGAGCGGTCTCCACGACCGCTTGGCCCTGCGCCATCGTCAGGCACGCCGGCTTCTCGCAGTAAACGTCCTTGCCGGCCCGCATCGCGAGGATCGAGGCCGGCGCGTGCCAGCGGTCGCCCGTGGCGATCAACACGGCGTCCACGTCCGTGCGTTCGGCCAGGAACTGACGCATGTCGCCATACGCCGCACAGTCTTTGTTGCCGTATTTGCTGTCCACCGTGTTCTTGGCTGTTTCGCGCTTGCTCTTCACGACGTCGCAGACGGCGACCCACTGCACGTCCGGCTGCGTCAACATGTAGCCCAGATCGTAGGAGCCCCGGCCCCCCAGGCCGATGCCGCCCATCACGATGCGCTCGCTGGCCGCCACCGCGCCGCCTCGCCCCAGCGCCGAAGCCGGAACGTAGTAGGGCAGTGCCGCCGCTCCGGCCGCCATCGCCCCCTTTGCCAGAAACCGCCGCCGCGTCAGTGTCCTGCTGCTGTCGTCGCCCATAAGGTTCATCCCTGTCTTTACAGTGTCATCGTCTTGACCCAGCTTACGTCGGGGGCGGCCTGAATTCAAGTGTTCTCCGCCCGCGCCGCCGCCCTCTCAGGGCGGCCGCACGTTCACACCAGAGCGGCGTTCGTGTACAATGGGTTTTGCGCAACCAGTATAGCATGGAGCCAGCATCATGGAGTATACTTCTGATACACGTCGGCAGGGTTTGCCGTGGGCCGTTTTGCTGGCGATTCTGTGTCTTGCCTCCGGCGCTTCGGCCCTGTCCCTGGACGCTCCCGAGATGTCTGTGCGTTTCGATGAAGAGCACGGGCATCTGGTTTCCCTGTTCGACAAGCACGCGGGCCACGACCATATCGCTGCGAACGCGCTCGGTAGTCTCTGGACGCTGGAGCTGCCCCCGCAGGCCGGAGGCACGCTGCTTCCCGAACACGCGCGACAATTCGAATGTCGACAAGAGGACGACGATCCGAGTCGAGTGCGACTGGTCTGGACGGAATTCAACCGGGACGCGATGCCCGCTCTGTCGGTCTCGGTCTTCGTCCGCCTCGATCGTGCAATCCGAGCCGGCCGTTTCTCTATCCTGGCGCAGGGCCTGAACGGCGTGCTTCCCCAGGTAGTGCGTTTCCCGCGCATCGCGGCCATCAGGCCGCAGGAATCGGAAGTGCTCGCCGTACCCTATTGGATGGGCGAGAAGACGACGCAGGCGAGGCAGATGCTCTCCCCGGCGGTGGGGCAGGCCCACTGGCGCGAGTTCGCCTATCCCGGCATACTGTCCATGCAGTGCATGGCGTTCTACCGGGAAAGCGGCCCGGGCCTGTATCTGGCCGCCGATGACATCGCCGCGCGCAGCAAGAGCTTCGCCGCCTTCGGCGATGGACGCGGCGGCATCGGTCTGGAGGTCTGCCATTTTCCGAGCGCCGACGCGGCGGCGCAAGGGACGTACGAACCGCCCTATGAGGTGTTGCTGGGTCTGTTTGAAGGCGACTGGATCACGGCGGCCCAGCGGTATCGCCGGTGGGCGCTGCAGCAGCCCTGGGCGCGGCAGAGCCGCCTGAAACAGGGCCGCACGCCCGACTGGGTCCAAAACACAGGATTCTGGGTCTGGAATCGTGGCCATGCAGACGGCGTGTTGCCCCCGGCCGCCGCCATGCAGGACTATCTCGGTGTGCCGGTCAGCGTGTTCTGGCACTGGTGGCATGGCTGCGCCTATGATGTCAACTTCCCGGAGTACCTGCCGCCGCGCGACGGGACGGACGCCTTTCGCACCGCCGTGCGCCAGGCCCGCCAGCACGGGCTGAATCCCATCGTCTACATGAACCAGCGGCTCTGGGGCATGAGTTCCGAGAGCTGGATTTCCAAGAACGCCGAGCGTTACGCCGTCAAGAAGCCGGACGGCACGGTGCAGCCGGAAGTCTACAACACCTTCACCCGGTCCCCCATGGCGTCCATGTGCATGGGCACGGCGTTCTGGCGCGACACGTATGCGGGCCTGTCCGAAACCGTGTACAACGACCTGGGCGTTAGCGGCATTTACATGGACCAGGCCTGCTCGAGCCTCGTCTGCTATGACACGCAACACGGGCACGCGCCCGGAGGCGGCACGTATTGGATGGAAGGCTTCCGCGCCCTGGAGTCGGACGTCCGCGCGCGATGTCCCGGCATCGCCCTGGCGGGAGAGGGTTGCGGCGAGGCGTGGCTGCCCCATCTCGACCTGATGCTGAGCCTCCAGGTCAGCCAGGAACGCTACGCCGCGCCGGGCCAGTGGGAGCCGATTCCATTTTTCCACGCCGTCTATCACGGCTACGCCGTTCTGTATGGGAACTACGCGTCGCTGACGCGGCCGCCGTATGACCCGCTCTGGCCCAAAGACTCCGCCCCGGAGCGGCCCCTTCAACTGCTCGACGAGAAATTCCGATACCAGTTCCGTCTGGAACAGGCGCGTAGCTTCGTCTGGGGCCAGCAGCCCTGCCTTGCGAACTTTCGGCCGGAGCACCTGGCCGAGCGGAAGGCGGACCTGGCCTACATCAGGCAACTGGTCCAACTGCGCCAGGCGGCCTTGCCTTACCTGCTGTACGGCGCGTTCGTGCGCCCGCCGCACATGGAGATTCCCGACGTGGAAATCGACATGTCGCGCCTGTCCATCTATGCCGGCCAGCAGGGGGCCGTCCAGGAATACCGCAAGCGCGTGCCGCAGTACCTCGCGGGCGCCTGGCGCGCCGACGACGGCGGCGTCGCCGTGGCGATCGCCAACATTGCCGACGCGGAGCACCCGATCCGTTTTACCCTCAGCCGCGAAGAACACGGCCTGCCCGAGCGGGGGCCCATCTACAAGCGGCTCTCCGAGGGCCGCATCGAGATAGGCCGGTTTGAGAACGGCCAGGCGACCGTCACCGACACGCTCGCCGCCGCAGGCGCCGCCATCTATGAGTTCGTGCCGGGCGCGCGGTGGGACGAGATCCGGACGGAGGCCGGACCCTGAAGGGCCGATCGCGACGCCAGGCCGAAAGACCGCGCAGTGAGGCGAGGTTTCCTGTACAATGCGACCCGGCTTGTGCTTGGAGACCCACTATGAAGACCGCATCCATTATTCTCGGTGTGCTTGTCGCCGCCGCCTCGCCGGGGACGGCCCAGGAGGCGCCCGCCGTGCTGGAGAACCCCCATGTCCGATACACGATATCGGCCGGCGGACAGAATCTCGCCTTCGTCGACCGAGCGACAGGCGTGGACTACCTCAACCGCGATGTGCCTTCGGCATGCGCGCTGGTTCGATGTCGCGGCGTGGAACATCTGGCGACGTCAGCTCGATTCGCGGACGGCCGGCTGACCGTCGGGTTCGACCCGGTGGACGCGAAGGTGGTTCTCAGCGTTGAATCTTGTGACTCGTATATTCAGCTCACTGTGGAGTCGGTGAGTGGAGACAGCGTCGAATCGATCGTCTTCCTGAACGTTCCGCTTACGCTGCAAGGTAGTCCCTCAGAACCATTCGGCGCATGCGCCATGTCTCTGAATCTGATCACTCGTGTGGACCAGTTGCCGGCGCTTCAGACGAACCTGCGGGCGTCGTGCCATGCCAAGTTCGGCACGGAAGGGACCAAGGTCGCCGTCGTCGGGATGCCGACCGCGCGAATGCTGGAGGCCCTCCGCGACGTGCTGACCGACGCGGATGAGATGCCGCACTGTCCGGTCGCGGGGCCCTGGGCGCACGAGATTCCGTTCAACCACGGCTCGTATCTGTTCAACTTCGGCTCGCTCACGGATTCGAACGTGGACGACTGGATCGCGATGGCGCGGAACCTCGGGGTGACGCAGATCGACAACCACGGGGGCGGCGCGTTTTTCCGGTTCGGCGACTATGCGCTGAATGCACAGAAATGGCCGCAGGGATGGGACACGTACCGGCAGATCGTCGCACGCCTTCACGACGCCGGGATCGGCTCGATCTTCCACACCTACGCCTTCTTCATCGACAAGCAGTCGAAGTACGTCCATCCGGTCCCGGACGGCCGGCTGGACGCCTTCCGAACCTTCACGCTCGCTGAGGGCCTCGATGCGAATGCCACAGAAATCACGGTCAACGAATCGACCCAGGGCATGACGACCGTCACGGGTTTCTTCGAGCACAACAGCGTCATCCTCCACATCGGCGACGAGCTGGTCACGTTCGGCGCCGTCAGCCAGGAGCCGCCGTGGCGCTTCAGCAAGGTCCGGCGTGGCGCGCTCGGAACCACGGCCGCCCCACACGCGCAAGGGGCGAAGGCCCGCCATCTCAAGGAGTGCTTCGGCCTCCTCGTGCCCGATGTGGAATCGACTCTCTTCGAGGAGATCGCGCAGAATCACGCCGAGGTCGTGAACGCCTGCGGCTTCGACGGCATCTACCTCGACGCCATCGACGGCAGCAGTATCCTGCGCGGACCCGACGAGTGCTGGTACTGGGCGGACAAATTCGTCTTCGAGATCCAGAGGCGTCTCGACAAGCCGGTGGGCATGGAGATGAGCGCCATGTGGCACCATTTTTGGCAATACCGCACCCGCTGGCAGGCATGGGACTATCCGCAGCGCGGTCACAAGCGCTTCATCGACCTGCACACCGGCGCGGTCAACGGCGGGCTCCTGCTGCCTCTGCATCTGGGCTGGTGGAACTTCCAGCACTTCAATCCGCCGCAGGTCGAGCCGACCTATCCGGACGTGATCGAGTATCTCGGGGCCAAACTCATCGGGTACGATGCCGGAATCTCGCTCACCGGCGGGATCGACCACGCCCGGCTTTCGGCGGTGCCGCTCTTTCGCCGCGCCGTCGACATCCTGCGCACCTGCGAGGAGCTGCGTCGAGATGGCGCCTTCGACGAGACGATCAAGGCGCAGTTGCGCCGGCCCGGAAAGGACTTCTCGCTGGTCCGCGACGCGAGCGGGGCATGGCGATTCTGCCCGAGGGTCTGCGACTCTCATGTAGCGAGCGGTGCGGAACCGTGGAGCCTCTCGTGGGTGGTGGAGAATCCCTTCGGGCAGCAGCCGGTGCGTTTTCGCCTGGAAGCGCTCATGTCCGCCGGTTCGTATGACGACCCCAGCAACGTCGTGGTGGCCGATCTTTCTGCCGCAAGCCAGTTTGCCGGGCCGCTGCGCACGGCGGCCGGCGTGACCGCATCGTTGACGGAGACACCCGATGGCGCGGGACCGGCGGGGATCTTCGCCGCGACCAATTCCGGCACGGTTCCCCGGAACGCGGCGTGGGTCAGGCTGGACCGCAAATTCGAACCCTGCCTGAACCTCAAGGGACACGAGGCCATCGGCTTCTGGGTCGAGGGGGACGGCCAGGGACAGATCATCGCCGTCCGGCTGGAAAGCCCACGCCACATTTCCTACGGCGCTGTGGCGGACCGCTACATCGACGTCGACTTCACCGGCCGGCGGCAGTTCACACTCGTCGAGACCGAGTCCGCCCGCTGGAGCGATTACGTCTGGAACGACGGCAAAGGAGGCTATAACGTCTACCGCGAGACCATTGACTTCGGTGCGGTCGAATCGGTGAGCATCTGGTACAACAATCTGCCCAAAGGCCGGCCGGTGCGATGCGCCGTAGGACCGGTCAAGGCGCTGCCGATGCTGCCCTGCACGGTGAAGAATCCCGCGATCACCATCAACGGCACGACCTTGCGGCTTCCCGTCGAGCTGTCGTCCGGCGGCTATCTCGAATTCCGCTCGGACCGGGAATGCACGCTCTACGGAGCCAAGGGCGAGACGATCGCGAACGTGACCCCGCAGGGCGAGCCTCCACTGCTCCGGGCCGGACCGAACCGGGTCCAGTTCTCCTGCGACGCTGCAGAGGGACCCGCCCCCCGCGTGCGGCTTACAGTCATCCCCCAGGGACCACCCCTATGAACCAACCCGTAGCCCGTAGGATGGGCTTCAGCCCATGCTGTATGGCTTTCTGGGAGTACAGACAGGGGTTTTTCAGAATGGAGAGAATACCAATGAGACGATGTGCACTTCTGATGGCGTTGATGGTCCTCGCCGGACCGGGCCGTCCGTGTCCTGCCGCGGACGACGAGACGCCGGTCACGGCGATTCTCGGAGCCTTCGGAGAGGAAGTGGAGATCATCGAAGGCCGGTTGGAGCAGGTGCAGTTCCATACCCTGCTGGGCATCGACTTCATCACGGGCCGATTGAAACAAAGACGAATCGTCCTGGCACAGACCGGCATCGGCAAGGTCAACGCCGCCATGACCACGGCTCTGCTGATTCACGAGTTCCGGCCCAGCGAGGTGATCTTCACGGGGATTGCCGGCGGAATCGATCCCAATCTGTCCCCAGGCGATATTGTCATTGCCGAAAAGGTGGCGCACCACGACCTGGTCATCTACACCGAGGGCGGCTTCGATTCGTACCAGGTGAGGAATCCGCTGACCGGCCGGCACAATCCCATATTCCTGCCGGCCGATCCGAAGCTGCTGGATCTGGCCCGGAAGGCCCGAGAAGGGTTGCGTCTGGAGAAACTTGCCACGAGCGCCGGCGAGAGAGTCCCGCGGATCGTGGCCGGGACGATCGTCAGCGGCGACGCCTTTGTCGCTTCCGCAGTCAAGCGCGCGGAGCTGCGCCGGCGTTTCCAGGCCGACGCGGTGGAGATGGAGGGCGCCGCCGTCGCGCAGGTCTGCTTCCAGCAGCAATTGCCTTTCCTGGTCGTGCGAAGCCTGAGCAATACGGCGGACTCGGATGTCCGGATGGACACGGCACAGTTCAACGAACTCGCCGCCCACAACTCCGCGCGTTTTGTGCTGAGCATCGTCGAACGGCTGGGAAATTCCGAGAGCCTATAGAATGGCGGTCCGTCAAGGAAATCGTCAGCGTTCGGGCCCGAACGAGGGGGATAGAATCCACCGGCGCCATGGGGGATCACTTTTCCAGCAGACCCGGCATCTGGAGCCAATCGGCGAACCGATCTGGCCACGTATCGCAGGGGAGGTCCTGCTTGTTCATGCCAAAACCGTGTCCGCCTTTCGCATACAGGTGAAGCTCCGCCGGTTTCTTGGCGGCCACCCAAGCCTGGTAGATCGCCACGCTCTGGGGCGCCAGGCCGAACTGGTCGTCGGTCGCGGCCACCGCAAACAAAGGCGGTGCATCGTCACGAACCCCGTCGCCGTGGATCACCAGGTCGTGAGCGAGATATATGGGAGCGACGAAATCGGGGCGAGTCTCGGCTGTGTAGTTGTAAGCCACCGAGGCGGCGACGATGCCGCCGGCCGAAAAGCCCATGATGCCGATCCGGTCCGGCTGGACTCCATAGTCCTTGGCGTGGGTGCGGACGTGTGCCATCGCGGCCAATCCATCGGCCAACGCCAGTTTGATGATGGGAGCGACCTTCTCCAGGAAGTTGCCGCCCGAAGACGCCTCCCGCATCGGGTTCTCGGTCTCGCATTGCAGGAGCCGGTACTTCAGGACAAAACACGTCACTCCCCTGGCCGTCAGATAGCGCGCCACATCATACCCCTCGTGATCGATGCAGAGCATGCAGAAGCCGCCTCCTGGGCAGATCACGACCCCCGTGCCGTTCGCAGTCCCTGCCTGGGCCTGGAAGACCGTCAGCGTTGGCTGGACCACGTTGACGATCACTGGCGTCATGGCCGGGCCGAATTTGATTTGCCGCTCGGGTAGCTTCCAGGCTTCCGATCCGGGCGCAGGCCCATCGTACAGACGGACCACCTTTTCCTCTGCTCCCTGCGTCATGGCTCCCAGGGCCAGGATTGCCCCCAGCATCAACAAAGTGAGATTCTTCATGATGAGTACCTCTTAAGATCATGGTCTTGACCTTGGCGTACACCACTCCAACCTTCGTGCCGTCAGCCGAAAAGGCGTTCCACTCTGGGATAGTCGTGCGAGAACCAGGTCTCTTTCAGACTTCGCCGCCAAATATCCCAAAATCGTCTCCGAGGGGGATAGCCGCATTGAAATGCGAAGCGCAACGCGGGAGGTCCACACTCCCTGCCCCATCCGGGAGTATTTTCCTCACCAGCACCTCTTCGGAACAGGCCGGACCACTCCCACCCTCGAAGCCTCGACCGACGGGATCCTCACGCCCCACCGCTGGGATACGAGATACGCCCTTGACTCCGACGGGGCATTGCTGTAGGCTATAGCCGGATGTGCGAAGGGAAGCCAATGCGTGGAGAGGTTCCCACAATCCGGCCCATTGTACCGACGCCG